>NZRT01000100.1 GCA_002696345.1 Myxococcales bacterium | reverse complement strand
CTGAAGATGGCAATGACCATGACCCTCGACAAGTGCGATCGGGTCATTACGTCCCGGTGAGACCCACACCCATAGGGTCTCCTGACTACGTCGCCCACAGCAGCGCCTTATTCAACGAATTAGGCCTGAGCCATACGCTCGCTCAGGATGACGCATTCATGCGTCTGTTTTCCGGCGATCTAAGTGTGGCGCAGGCGCCGATGCATCCCTTTGGATGGGCGACCGGGTACGCGCTTTCTATTTATGGGACGGAGTACACCGAACAGTGCCCTTTCAGAAACGGTAATGGTTATGGTGATGGTCGAGCGGTCTCGGTGTTCGAGGGCTGTTTCAAGGGTGCGCGTTGGGAAATGCAGCTTAAAGGCGGCGGCAGAACGCCATACTGTCGTGGCGGCGATGGGCGCGCAGTGCTGCGGTCAAGCGTACGCGAGTTTCTCGCGCAGGAGTTGATGCACGCCCTCGGTGTACCGACCTCGCGCTCTTTAACGCTGTATATGTCCCAAACCGAGACGGTAAGTAGACCTTGGTACAGTGAAAATTCGAGATCCTTCAATCCGGATGTCATGGTCAGTAATCCCGTTGCGATCTCAACCCGTGTCGCCCCCTCATTCCTCCGTGTAGGCCAGCTTGAGTTGTTCGCTCGGCGCGCCCGCAGTGGCGCCCATTCCAACGCACTCAAAGAACTTGAGATGATTGTGCAACATCTCATTGAGCGGAATTATCGACGGGAGATTGATTCGACCCTTGCCTTTAGCGAGCAAGTGGTTGAGCTGGCTCGACTGTTTCGAGGACGACTCGTACGCCTCGTGGCGAATTGGATCCGAGTGGGCTACTGTCAGGGGAATTTTAACAGCGATAACTGTGCGGCAGGTGGCTTCACCCTCGACTACGGACCCTTTGGATTCTGCGAACAATTCGACCCTAGATTCCAGCCCTGGACCGGAGGCGGTGACCACTTCTGTTTTTTCAATCAGCCGGCTGCTGCCGAGACCAACTTTCAGATGTTCTGTACAGCGCTTCGACCACTACTCAGCGACAACACAGCGGCCTTGGCGCAGCTCGATGACACTCGAGGCGGTTTCGGAGAGGCGATGGAACACGAGCTTGAACTTATGTGGACCCGTAAACTGGGTCTGACAACGTTTGATCCCACGCTGCTGCGTGAATTGCTGCATCTGATGGTTCGTACCAAGGTCGACTACACGATCCTGTTCCGACAACTTTCAAACATTCCAGAATCTCTCTCTGCATTGAAACAAAGTTTTTACGAATCCGGCTCAGCGCAGCTCGACGCAAAATGGACAGACTGGTTACGCCGATGGCGCGATCAGGTAATGCGTAGCGGCAACGTCGTAGAAACCTCGGCGTCCATGAAGCAGGCGAACCCCAGCGTGACTTGGCGGGAGTGGTTGATCGCCCCGGCCTATCAAGAGGCAGAACGGGGCAATCACGGCTTAGTTCATGAGGTTCAAGAGGTCTTTAGCTCCCCATATAGTGAATTAGTACCGAAGCTTGCAGCCAAGTACGATCGTCTTAAACCCAAAGAATTCTTTAATGCCGGCGGTGTGTCCCACTATAGCTGCTCATCCTGAAGCGGAAACTTGGTGAGAAACGGGGGAATCCTCACTTTCGCTGCCCGTCCATTCGATGTGTATCAGCCGCAACTCACGAGCGAATATTGACATATTCCACTGAGAACCATCGACCGGGTTACGACTTTGATCGTCATCGCTTTACCGGCNNTTATGAAGCAGGTTGCAATCTTGTNCAATGTGTCGANCCCCTGCCTGAGTATTGGAACAGTGGAAAATGGATTTCGTCTCCGAAGGCCTGCACCNGGCCNGCTGCCTGTCAGCGATTAGANCGCGGTTGGTGACGCTTNTTNTGGCTCTGATGCTCGTCATCCCGACGGGCGCTGCCGCGGGCNCGCCCGGCACGCAAAAGANNATNCATCTAAATCCNGGGATCGAGACGGGGCTGACNATTCANCACAGGGGCGGAGGCTTTGGGAGTACCCTTGGCCTGCGTCTGTCGGCCAATGATGTCCTTCACTACATGGTGCCGGTGAAGTGGGAAGGGGTCTACGGGCATGTACAGCGGGATTTCTCGCACGAGCGTTGGCTGAGCGGACTCGGGTACGGGGTGGGTTACCTCTTTTTGGGACTGGAGGCGGGGGTTGCCATTCACGTCGATGATCGGGATACACATCTTGGGGCGGAGGCGGCGGTGGTCGGCACCCTTGGCGTCGTGGGCATCCATGTACGACACACCCGATTCTTCGAGCAGCCGGCCGTCACCGAGATTGGCCTGAGAGGACATTGGCCCCTAAAAGTCCCAAGGCGGGGGACAAAATGATCGAGATTGATCTCGTGGTTGAGACTCGGTCGGCGACATCCACCTCGCCAAAATAAAGGTCCAACGAGCTCAGCAGATTGCAGGCCACGTCGTCTGGCGTGAAGCGGGTCCGCTGCCCGCCGCGAGCACACTGCTTCTGCCCTTTGCCATCTTCGTTCGGTTGCGGTGGCACGAGGCGAGAGACTTTAAATGTCATGGGTTTACCGGTGCAAGACAAACGGATTGATCACACGAGATATTGATATACAATGTTCTTAGGCTGTACACCGCTGTCTCTTTGTCCATGCGCAGTGGCTTTGAAGCCGAGGCGCTCGTAAAGGATGATGGCAGGCTTGTTGTCATGGGCGACCTCAAGCTTAACCGTGGAAACCTCGTCGAGTGCTCGAGCCCAGTCTATGACGGCTTGACCAAGTCGAAGGCCAAGTCCTTGACCACGAGCGGTTGGATCAATCCACATGCCCAAGAGCCAGACGTGTTCTATAGACTCTAAGTCATGCGCCCCCCTAACGAGCCCAAGGTCTTCTTTACCTTCCTGTGTGAGACGACCAACGACAAAGCAGGCCATGTTTTCGACTTGGGCAGACCAAAACTGATCTGTGCAAGCAATCATGGACTCCTGAGATGTTCCAAAAGCGGCAGGTGCGTCTGCAACAGAGCGCATCCGTAAGGACTTTAGTCGCTGCCAATCCTGTTTTGAAAGTCGCTCTATATGATAAAGATCCGACATGCTTGACTCTCGGCCAAATGAAGACAACTAACAAGCACTTACCCAGCGAAAGCAGAGTGATGAACGGTGAGTACGACCCAAAATCCACTCGTTATACATAGACTTAAAATTCATACTGCATTTCGGTTGAACGTCTAGAAGAGGTAATCTTGACGAACCTATTCAGTGATCGGCTCCGAATTGAACCCATCCGATCCGCACATGCAGAGTTGGTCTGGTCACCGCTACAGAATCCGGCGATTTACACCTACCTTCCTGACGATCCGCCCACAACGGATGCCTTACAAATGCGCTACGACTTCTTGGAAGGAGGCCGCAGCCCGGATGGCAAAGAGCAGTGGCTCAATTGGGTTGGGTTTCTTCGTGATTCGATGACGCCGATCGGCACCTTTCAGGCGACCCTTCCAAAGGGAAAATCAGCAGCGTTCGCGTACGTCGTGTTTCCATCATTCTGGCGACAAGGCTACGCTCGAGAGATGACGGCATGCGTCATCTCACACCTTTTCGAAGCTCATGATATGCCCAGCCTCTTTGCCGAGATCGATACCCGAAACAGCGGCTCTATTCGGCTCGTGGAGTCACTCGGACTGACACGAATCGCGACCACCCAGGGGGCTGACTTCTTCAAGGGCGCGTCGAGCGATGAGTACATATACTCGGTTTGCCGAGAGGACTGGCGCGAATTGCAGGACGCAGATAGATAAGCAGCCCCCTTGCCTTCGAGTAGAGTTAGCCCCCGTCCATGGTTGGTCACCCGAGGAAGAGACGATGAAGAAAAGTCCCCAACCACTGGATGAGACCCTACGGTTGAGTGCGCTCGAAGACGGAATTTTTTCCGGTGTCATTCTCCCCACTTGGAGTCAGGGTCGAGCCTGCTTTGGTGGGATCCTGTTAGCCTTGTGCTCCCGGGCGACGCGTCTGTTGGTCAGCCCGGAGAGAAGATTGCTCTCCATCAATATTACCTACGTGGGTCCGGTCGCTCCCGGCTCCATCGAGGTCCGATGCGAGCGACTCCGAGAGGGCTCCTCTGTGAGTCATCTCGAGTGTCGTGTTCTTCAAGACGGAAAGCCTCGAGTCGTCACAATTGTCTCCTATGGAACCCGGCGACTCGGCTCCCTCGACATGCCCAGAATCGAACTCCCGAATTGGGCTGGAGAACCTGGCGCTGGAATGGAATTGCCGTTTATCCCCCCACTTTCACCGGAGTTCACCCAACACTTGGACTATCGCTGGGAAGCTCCCTACATGCCGTTGGGCGGAGCCGAGACCCCTTGTGTTCGTGGGTGGCTTCGCCCAGCGCTGCCGGCGACCCTTGATGAGGCTCAAATCCTTGTGATGCTAGACGCATTTCCCCCGCCGTTATGGAGTCAAGCCACCGCTCCATTTCCGGCGAGTTCCCTCTCGAGCCACTTTCAGATGGTGGATGCGGTCCCAACCGCCAACGCCCATCCCTGGTTTTACTACGATGGCCCCGCCACGGTGATCGGAGAGGGATACTCGGACGTTCGCGCTCATCTCTGGCACGAAGATGGCACGTTGATCGCCATCGGAGCGCAGCAGTTCGCAGACTTTTCAGGACGTACATAGACTGGTTGCCAACCAGCTGAGAGGTCCGCGACAACAGCCCCATCAATGAGCTGCAAGATTTCGGTTCATTGTGTGGATGAAACCAAACTGGAAATAAGATGTCGAAGAAAGCAGCTGACACAGCAACTTCAGTCGCAGCGACCATCGCCATCGAGCAACACTTCCCAAGAAATGAGCGCCTCCTCGACGATGACCTCGCAGGCAGCATGCTTCCCCTAGGTTCGAAGGTCTTTGTATCGCTCTTTCGATTCGCCTGGATCAGGAACTGGATAATTCGGATGACGGAGAAACGCTTTCCCGGCGTCTGGGCGATTTTCCCAGTTCGAAAGCGCTACATCGATGCCAAGGTGACGCAGGCTGCGAATTTCGATGCGCTGGTGAACCTGGGCGCTGGTTTAGATACACTCGCCTTCCGGCTTCCGAACGTTGCAAAATTCCCGGTCTTCGAGGTTGATCAGCCAAGCAATGTGGAGTTCAAGCGGTCAAAACTTAACCGAGCGCTGGGCGAACTTCCGGAGCAGTTGCGCTTCGTACCCGTAGACTTCGACGCACAGGAGCTGAGTTCGGCGCTGGGTTCCCACGGTTACTCCAGTGACATGAAGACCTTCTTCGTCCTGGAGGCAGTCACCCAATACCTCACCATCACTGGCATCGAGACGACCTTTGATTTCCTGGCCAAAGCGCAGTCCGGAAGTCGCCTGATCTTTACCTACGTCTGCAAAGACTTCATCGAAGGGAGCGCCTTTTATAACAACGAGGACCTGTACAAAATGATGGTCCTTAAGGACAAAGTTTGGCTTTTCGGTCTCAACCCCGAGGAGATGGATGGTTTTCTGAAGGGATACGGCTGGCGAGTTCTGGAACACCTTGGCTACGATGAGCTTGCCGATGTCTATGTCCGGCCGACCGGACGTCAGCTTGAATCTCTAGCTTTGGAACGCATCGTCTACGCCGAGAAGCTCTAGGGACTTTAGCTAGGGAGTCACCTTACAGCCCTTACGCCCCTCAGAACTTTTCTGTTTCGATGAAGCTAAGGCTGGCTTTCACAAAGGGGCCGAAGGCCCAGGATTGCCCCTTTCAGCGCGCCGATGAACAGACATAATGGTGCTCTTGCCATCCTAGAAATGGGCATGACAAGTCCATTGCCTCGCCCCACGTGGCACCACTCAGGACACGAAGCACGCGAATCACGCCAGCGTGTGTGACCAAAACATCCCGCTCCGAAGGAGCCTTCCGAGCCAGCCAAGAGGATACCCGATTCGTTAACTGTTCCACCGACTCTCCCCCCGGCGGTGCTTCATTTCGCCAATCTTCACACCACCTGCGCCAGCGCAAATTGTCCGCCGCATCAATCTCGTCGTAGTGTCGGCCTTCCCACTCACCAAAATGCATCTCTCGAAGTTCCGTTGTAGGTTCCCACTCAATATTCCAGCGCAGCGCCAAGCGCTCAGCCAGTTGGGCGCACCGTGGAAGGTCGGAGCAATACAAACGGGTGGGCACGAAAGGTGCGTCCGCAACGGCTTGCCGCACCGAAGCCTCGATCGGCTCCGTGGTCTGAATGATGCTTTGCCCAACGCATCGCCCCTCCCGATCCACCGGCGCGTGTCGGAGACTCCAGACCCTCATGGAGAGACCAATGCCAACAAAACTCCCACCTCAGCGAGTTGCTGAATTGCCCCGAGAAAGTCGCCCGTGAGCCCTCCCACTCGCCGTTGCACGTAGACACCTACGACCACACCGACAACGAGCATCGCGACAAGCGAGCCCACGAGCACTGCAGACGAAAGCCCAGCGTAGGCGGCGCCGAGAACGATCGCAACCACCCAAGCCGCTGCGATCATGGCTTGAACCCCACCCGAGCGGGCAACATCTCGTGATTTGGATTCAGCGTCATCTCGCCGGGCATAAGGCTGTACACCCAACTGCATGACCGGAACGGCCCGAGAGAGGGACTGACCCAAGAGAAACCCTGCCGGAGCCATCGTCCCCAAATCCACCAGCAGACTGAGCTTAAGCATCAAGACCAAAATCAGTGCGAGGGCACCGAAAGCGCCGATCCGGCTATCCTTTAAAATACGCAGCACAGCGGCTCGGTCGTAACCACCACCGAGCGCGTCCGCCGAATCGGAGAGACCATCCTCATGAAAACCACCCGTGATGATGACGCCCACCATCACAGCGATCAGGCATCTCGTCATGTCCGAGTGCCCATCCAACACCCACCAGATGGCCAGTTGAAGTGCACCAAGGAGAAGTCCAACGAAGGGGAACCAGATCGAGATCCATTTCCAAGTCCCCTCCGGATACGGAAAACCGCCCACCGGGATCCGTGTCAGGAACGTGAAGGACGCCCTCAGCGCAGTAACCCAGACGGGCACTATGACTCCTCTCGATCCGGCACCGACGCCTGTTCGAAGGTTGCCATTTCGTTGTGTAAAGCCACCGCTGCCTGAACCAGAGGCAGTGCCGTCAGCGCGCCGCTCCCTTCGCCCAAGCGTAAGCCGGCATCCACCAAGGGTTGAGCATTCAGTGCGGCCAGAATCCGCTCGTGCCCAGGCTCCGCTGAACGGTGTCCAAACCAAAAGTAGTCTCGTATTTTTGGTTCCAGTCGAACCGCCACGAGAGCGGCACTGCTGACGATAAATCCGTCGATAAGAACTGCGATGCCACGCTCCGCCGCTCGACCCATAGCCCCGACAATCGATGCAATCTCTCGCCCCCCCAGCCGTCGCAAGACTTCCAATGGATCATCGCAGCCTTGGGTCCGCTTCAGAGCGGCAGTGACGAGTTTCCGCTTTGCGCTGAGTGCTTCACCTGAAACGCCCGTTCCCGGACCCACCATATCTTGAGCAGAGCAACCGAGGAGACTTGCGCTCATGGCAGAGGCAAGGGTCGTGTTCCCGATTCCCATCTCCCCCAAAATCAAGAGTTGGGTGCCCTCTGGCAGGCCGTCGACTGCATCGGCACCAGCCTTCAGCGCAAACTCTAGGGCGGAAACATCCATAGCGTCGGTATCTCGCAGGTTACCCACCACGCCGACCGGTTGCAGACGCGACCAACGGACGTCCTGATGGGATTCAAACGAGGGATAAGGTTCGGCGCCGACATCAACGACATGGAGTTGAGCACCGTACAGTCGAGAAAGAACCGAAGCAGCAGCACCACCTACTGCCATGTTGACGACCATCATGGCTGTCACTTCTCTGGGATAGGCGCTGACACCAAGCTGAGAGACCGGGTGGTCGGAAGCAAAAACAACCACCGCCACTGAATCTGCCATTGGCTGCTCGGTTTGTTGAAGATCCGCAAGCCAGACGGCGATATCTTCGAGCGCACCAAGTGCTCCAGTCGGCTTGGTGAGCCTGGACTGGCGTTCAAGAGCAGCCGCTCGGAAAGCTGGGTCTCGGCTGGGTACTTTCCATCTCATATTGGTCCCTTTGACTGCCGTGGTATTGCTCGCACCGAGCGACACGAAGAGTATTCGAGAAGTTGACCGCATGCAGCAAGCATTATGACCTCTCTTGTCTGCGCATGTGGTCTTTTTTTACCCTCTCAGTCGCTCCAGCCCTCCTCAATCTTAGGGAGCGTCCACAGGCGATTTTTTGCTTAAAGCAAGGCAATAGAACCAGCCGAGAGCAGCCAGACCAAAGGTGACCCATGCACCGGCAGTCGGGTCTTTGAAGAGATCGCACACCAAGCCAGCAAGCACGCTGGCCAGCGCGCCTCCGAGGGAAAGCAAACAGAGATCGATGGCGGTTACGCGCCCCAACAAGTGATCCGGGGTCGCTGCCTGAACTTCGGCCGTTGCGATCACCCAGTTATGCCCTTGACCAATCCCCCAGAGCGCCAATGCGGCGACAGTACACCAGATGCCATCGAACCCGACAAAGAGGGCCATGCCCGAGAAGGCGACAAGGCTACCGACCCTTGGGTCTCTGGGAAGGATACGCTCCGGCATCAGGGGACCAATACCGGTGCCCACCGCCCGGATACACTGCATCACACCGATGGCCACTGCGACACTCAAAGGGCTCAGGCGATGCCCTGCAACCAGGTTGAGGGTCACCCAAGCGCCTGCGTTGAAAACAATCGGTGGCGTTTTCGCTAAGACATTCGCCATTAACTGGGGCCTTTTCGCGACATATCGCCAAGCGCGATGCATGTCGGCGAAGCCCACTTTTGGAGGACCATCCTCGCCGATCTGTGGCTTCAAAGCGGGCAAAGTGGAAGCGACCACCGCAGCCGCCACAAAGGTCATGGCATCAAGCAGTATCGCGCCACTGGGACTCAGATACTCCGCCGCCAGTCCGCCCAAAGCTAAACCGACGGAAAACATCACGGACCAGGTCAACCCCAACAAAGCGTTGGCAAGACGCAAGTCCTCTCGACCCACGAGGGCTGGAATGGCTGCGGCTCGGGCGGTCATCGCCACGCCGGAGAGACAAACACGAAAGAAGAGAACGGCTTGAAGTATCCAAACCGTCTTCTGCTGTGCAGCACCCCACATACCAAAGGTGAGTAGAGCGGCGCCAAAGTAACCACCCACGATAAGCCAGCGACGGTCGAGTCGGTCGGCAAGCGGGCCTGCGATGGGCGTCATCAGGGCGGTCGGCAGGGAGTGGACAAAGAGAACCATGCCAACGGCCAACGCACTATCACCCCGTTCCACCGAGATGACCGCCACCGCAATGTAGCTCAGCCAATCGCCAATCAGTGAGATCATGTGGCTGATCCAGAGCTTACGGAAGTGGCGCTTCTCAGCAATCAGCCGCGCGAACCCACGAAGGTCCTCACCCATAGCACCTCGCCGACAAACTGGTGATGCAGGTTGTTATGTCGACCACTTGAACCGCAACTCCAGCCCCTCTGAACCGTTCTCAAACTCGTCCAAACTCAAACACTGTGGTTGCGGGTGTCACCATCCCGAACCGACGCACGATCATGCCTTTACCGCCCTCGTCCGATGGGGCGAACACCAATCGGCAAAATTCTGCCCATAAGCATTTCGCTCAGTATGAGGAGCAAACACAATTCCCCTCAACAATCTTCCCCCTCCCCCGCCATGGGGCACGGGGACGCTGACATGCAAAGGGATAAAGACGCAAACCATGACGGAACTCCGCCGAAACCGATCTGCCTTCGCCTCGGGCGCCCGATGGCGATGGTCTCGAGAACGAGAGACACTTCATGTCGTCACAGACAGCAAATCAGTTGGCACTGGAACCGGCTGCCGTCTGTAGGAAACTGAAAGCGGCGGAGACGGAACCTTCCAAAACTTCATGCCCTCGGTCTGGATACTCACACAAACGAACTCGATCGCACTCAGGAAACTGCTTACAAACAACACCAGAAGGGACGTCAACAGACGCCACCGTCTGAAGTCCGCTGACGTTTGGGCAATCTGTTAAATCGGTGACATAGTTCGACATGGCCTGACGTACGGATTCGACCGGAACCAATTCATCGTCCACGCCTGCACCGAACCAACCGGGGATTGTGCGTCCCGTGGGTCGGGGGCAGGAACCGGCAATAGGGGTGTAGTAA
Source organism: Myxococcales bacterium (assembly GCA_002696345.1). Taxonomy (GTDB): domain Bacteria; phylum Myxococcota; class UBA4151; order UBA4151; family UBA4151; genus UBA4151. The sequence goes on along the minus strand of NZRT01000100.1, from coordinate 4,608 downwards.
TTACCAATGGCCCCAATTCCGCGGATCTGTTGGCTCTCACAAGCAAGACGAGTAGCCAGCCCACCCCCATTTGAGAATCCATGGGCAAAGACATGATCGTCCGGCAGGCTGGGAAAGTCCGACTTGAGACTCGCCACTAAACCGTCGATAAAACCAACGTCGTCAGCAAGTTCGCCCCCCGGGGGTTCCTCATCATTCCAGCCACCATTCAGTCCTGCAGGGACAACCACCAGTAATCCATTCTGGTTCGCCACGGACTCCGCCGACAGTTCGGAGATCAACTGGGTCACTCCCTGACCCGAGCCATGCATCACCACGATAAGACCTTGGGGTTGCTCAACGGTCGGAACGTAAGCGGAATAGGTGCGCATCAAACCATTGAAGGTTCGGCTGTTGCCGTGGTTCCAATCACCTCTCACCCACTCATTGGGTGTCGACCCAGAGGAACCGCAGGCACTCAACGCGATGAACACAGGGAAGATGGCCATCAGATGCTGGGGTTTCACCATGAGGTTTCGATTCCCAAAACAGTTGCCGACGGACACCTTGATCCCGGGCACGCAAGATTGCAGTTATCTGCCGCTTCCAGGGGTGTTATAAATCGCCCGGTTACTCGGCGCCAGTCGCCAATTGAGAACCATCATCGGAACGCCTGCATGACCCCTGATCGCGAAAAACTACACCTGAAAGCCTGCAGCCAGGGTGATTTGACTTACTCGGATCCTCGTACCGGCTATCCTGTGTTCACGGCTCTGGCCTTGGAGCGTCGAGGGGACTGCTGTGGGTGTGGTTGTCGCCACTGCCCTTACGGACATCAAGAGGTCACCCCGGACGAGCGAGCGATGCTGCACCGCGACCCCTGGATTGAAGGCGATCTACCCAAAGGTCCTGTCGATCTGCTTTTTTGGTCCGGTGGAAAGGACTCCTACCTGACACTTCGGGCCCTCGAGCGAGAGGCGGCTCGCCCCACAGTGCTTCTCACGACATTCGACGGACGAAGTGAACAAGTCGCCCACCAAGAGGTCCTCGTCCAAGAAATCCGTCATCAGCGAAAGAGGCTCGGCTGCGCTCAAGTCCTCGTCCCCCTCTTTCCCGGAACGGGCTACATGGACCGTGTGCTGCTGGGCATCCAGACGCTGCAGTTCCGCACTCCAGTGGCTCGACTGGTGTTTGGAGATCTGCATCTTGATCACGTTCGAACCTGGCGTGAGGACGCTTTCAGCGCATGCTCCGACATCGCCTCAATCCCAATACATCTTCCGCTCTGGGGCGTCCCCTATGAGGAGTTGCTCAACGACCTTGAGTCGGCCCCCGTTCAAGCACGAGTCTCCGCCGTTGCTGATGAGTCCTGTGCGCAAGTCATCTCAGTGGGCGATCTCTTTAACCGTGATCTCATCGCTCGACTGCCAAATGGCATCGATGAGTTTGGCGAAAATGGGGAGTTCCACAGTTGTATCGAGTTTTTGCCGAAGACCTAGCACACCCGCGCCAACTGTGCTGACCTCGACGCCCCTCAAATGTCGGTATCAGCAGCCTCTGGTCCAGCAATCGCTGCGATGTTGGCGATGAACCAAGAGCAAGCAGCAACGAGTTGGAGCCAATCCCCGGTTTGACTGATCCCATAGGAGAAGACGCTGGTAATCCACGCCAGACTCGCCACAGTTTGCCCGAGCCATGCCACCTTGAGCATTCGACTCAACCGACTAACTTCGCGAGGCAACGCCTCGGGTTTCTTATCTGTTTCCGTCAACATACACACTCCTCTCCACAACATGAGAGGTCGTCCAGATACATGCCCCAATCTCGATATATTTCGAGGACTTCTGCTCCCAGGCCTAGAGAAGTGGCTATTCGCTTTGCGACAACCGCAAAGCGTTGTCGGTATTTATAAATAAAGCAGAAGATTTCACCCTCGTGTCGAACCGCCGGACCGCAAAGAAAGATTCCTGGCACCAGCGTCGACTCATCGTGCTCGCTGAGCAGCGGGTAGCCGTCTTCTCGTTTCTCAAAAAGATGGCTGATCAGGGTGTGGCTGCCCGCAAACCCCGTAGCCAGTATGGGCTTTATCGGGGTTTTAAAATTTTGTCCCTTGGCGGTGGTCACCTGAAACCCGGAATCCTGGGCAAGCACCGCTTCCACTGGGGTATTCGGGAACAGGTCAACCTGTCGCTGGAATGTTTCCGACCGCAACCTTTCGAGCGTATAGGGAGACAGTGCGATGCTCGGATCGGAGGTCTCCGCCTCCCAGGGGCACCCCTCGTCGAAGACCCGGACCCGCTTTCCCCGTTGAGCAAGGTGATAGGCGGCGTCAATACCGCTCTCATAACCACCGATCACAATGAATTCGTCACCCTTCATACCGGCGTAGCTGGGAATTGTGGCGATGTGACGGCAGTGTTCACAGCCCTCGAATCCATTCAGGTTTGGGTATTGAAAATCGCCGCCGGCCCAAACCACGTGTTTTGCCTTTAGGGTCTTTGCACTTGTTTCGAGGTGAAACAGATCCCCCTCTTTAGTGATACTTTTCACATCAATTTGTTCGAGCACAGGTAGGTCGTAGGCGTCGACGACGTTGTTTAAATACGAGGCAAAGGCAAGGCCGGTCGGGTGCTCAACCTGAAGCCCATAGGCAGGGGATGTTCCCAGTGCCACGGAGTTGATGTCCACCATACCCACCGAGTTGGTGGGAAAGGAGGGGGTGATAAAACGCATCTCTTTCGGCCAGCGGGCAAAGGATGCCCCCACCATCTGGCGATCCAACCCCATAAAGTTTTCGATTTCCGCATGCTTAAGGGCTGCTGAAACACCAACTCCAGCCGCCCCCATACCGACCACGAGGGCGTCGTAAATACACCCACTGTAATCAAACTCTTCTTCGCTCATAACTTTCGAACCTCAGTAAACCTGACCTGCTATCGGAAGAGTTACAGGGCAGAACTTTGACCGGTTAATAATCAGCATCCTCCCGAGGATACATGCCCCCGATGGGCACCAAACAAACAGCGTGGACCCGCCTCCTCACCAAACATGTGACCTCCAAACGTTACAGGAAACCAATCACGTGCAACCGTTTGACGGAGTTGTCCTTCCAAAAAGTTGAAACCGTCGCAACCCAATACCATCTCAGCCATCGACATATTCCGCTTCCGCTATGTTCTCCGAAAACACGACTTTGCACCGCTTTAACGACGTAAAAAACCGGTCCATAGTAATCTGAAAGAATGGGGACGTTTGTGCATGGCATCCATGCCCATACTCCTTTAGACCATTGGCTTGGTATTTGAAGAGAATCCTTTTGCAAAATTTACTCGAGACCAGATTCTCAATAATATTGAAATACACGTTATTTTACTGCTTTCGAGGACGGAAACAACAGCAATATCAGGTTAAAATTGATGCACCTCTGAACAAACATCAAAGTTTGCCCGCTTCCTCCCTTCGCCGAATATGCGACGTCAGCGTCGATTCAAACGTATTCAATACGGTTTGCGGCAAGTCTGTCCCTCAAGACAAACCACACTGTGAGTCCAGTAACGTTTGGTCTTTTTGGGGAAACGGCAAGATCTGCCTCGGCTTCGGCTCAAAAATCCTAGCTATTAACGCCTATTCGTAGCGCGCAAGGGACTTGCTGAAGTTACTCACCCTGAATTTTTGAAATGAGAGATCCATGTCGACCATCGACTCTCGTATGTGGATCGGCTCATAACCTTGACCCGGAAGATCGAAATCTGAGTTAATTTTGGTTAAATCGAAGTTGATGGTGTTGCCCCACATGCGTCTCGGTAGCGATTTGTCCAGCCCCAACAGGGGCCCGAGCTTGGTAAACAACCACTTAAAGAAAAACGCCGGCATTTCGAACAGCGGCAACAACTTCCATTTCGTCCGCTTGTCACTTCGGAGAACGTTGCAGAATTCATAAAATCGAACCAATCGCTGTGGGATCAAATAGCGTCCTTTTGCCTTAGGACTTATCATCGCAAGCGAATGCATTAAGGCCGCATCCCGAACATCTTGCATAGGAAAACCTACTGGTGGACAAGCAGGAAAAAAGAGGCCCATGCGAACGTATTTGAGAAACATAGCATTTATGCCCGTTGCCTTTGAAAAACACATCGGCCCAAATGTGCCACCGATGAGCAGTGATACCAATTCCCATTGCGATTGACCGGCCTCAATCTCTTCGGCGCGCTTCTCTTGGAGCACCTTAGAGTGAACGTAAGGGAAATCTGTTGGTGAGGTGGTCTCATCCCAATCATCCTCAGATACCGTCCAGTCAGGATTCTCCAAAGAAGGTGCATAGTCGGCAGCTGCTGTTAAACACGTTCCAGTTAATACTACCCTTTTGACTGTTGGCGCTTTACTGCAGGAAGCGAGGACGTTTTCGATTCCAGCTATCGCGGGGTCGAGAAGTTTTTCTTTTATCTTCTCCTCTGAACCTACCATAAAGAAAGGAGACGCCACATGCAACACAACTTCACACCCGGAAATCGAATGGTCGTATTCTCCCGGATTCAAAAGGTTCGTCACCTTAAAAAGCTTGAGGCGTTTATCAGCATCTGGCATAGCTTTCAAAAAACCAACCTTCTCCTCATCCAGGCTCCGAACAGG
>NZRT01000099.1 GCA_002696345.1 Myxococcales bacterium | reverse complement strand
CGTATGAAAGAACCAGGGCACATCACCCAATGTGGAATACGCAAAGGAGTCAGCATGAAACCCGATGGCCCGTTCCGGGCTGTCGTGGATGGGATAACGGAGCATGAGATGGGTGGCGTCGAAGGCGGCGTCAAAGGCGGCGATGACCTCTCGTTGAAAGGCCGGCGGGGCGAAGATTTCGCCATGAGGGTAGGTATGCCATTCTCCCCAGAAACCAAGCAAACCCAACTGAATAAACCCGAGCCGTTGATCGCCGTCATATCGGTCGCCGAAGGCTTCAATAAATTCCAACAGGGTGGCTTGAAGCCGAGGGTCGTCGTAGTTGGGGCTGCAGCCGCCGCCATACTCCTCGTAAGGGGTGCAACTGACCGTGTCGCTCAGCCAACCGGGCAGGGCGGCGGCTCGCCCTGGATAATCCAAATAAAACCGCAGAATCATGTGATTATGGCGGGCTGCTGAAGCCTCCAAGTAGGGTTCGAGCACTCCATCAAAGTCCGGCGCTCCAGCGGTGGGCATGATTCGGTCAAAAGGCAGGTAGAGAAACTCGAGACGATGAGGAACCCTTTGGTCAGGAGTCGTCCACTGGTGGCTGGTGAGAAAGCCTTTCAGCGGGTTGCCAGCCGTGATGGGCCGATCGTAATCTCCGGGACGGGTCCACGTCTTTTCAGCGCTCGAGGGACGGGTTGGTTTCGGCTCCGTCGGTTGCTGCACCTGCGGTGTGGGCTGCTCTGGGGATGGGTTGGGTGCGGGCTCCAGCGTCTCGGGACAGGCGAGCAAGAGAGCACACCACAGAACCATCCAGACGGTCTTTCTAGAGCGCATTATCATCCCAATCGAGGATCTCAGTGCCTGCTGGGCTTGATCCATAAAGGTTCAGCCATCGGGCATGTGAAGTGTCGCCGATCTGTTTCGTAAGGTCAAAGCCCACCGACTTGCGGTCGTTGCCCTTGGGAGGCAAAGAGGTACCATGAGAGCTACACTCGTCTTCGTCGGACTCTGGATGGGTTGCGCCGACATCACACCCATCGAAGATGGCAAGCGCTACGGCCCGGTAGTGACCTTACAAGATTGGTTCACCAGTTGCTTTCTGTTGGAAAGCGACGATGCCGTGGTCTTGTTCGATACCTGCTGGAGAGAGGGGACCTTGGAGTCAGGACTGGAATCCCACGGGTTGAAGCCCGAAGATGTCACCCATGTGCTGATGACCCATGGGCATGCGGACCACGCCGGAGGCCTGGGGTTAGTGCCCCAGGCGACGGTGATGGGACGACAGCCAGAACAAGATAATCTGACGGAGCATGCGGGTGAGGAAGGCAACATCGATCAACCCCTTGAGGCGGGACAAATCCTCCCCTTCGGATCCCATGAGGTGCACGTCATTGCCGCTCCGGGACATACCCCCGGGACCACGATCTACTGGGTTGATGGAGTCGTGATCCTTGGGGATGCCGCCATCGCCACTGGGGCAGGCGCTATCGAACCGGCTCCCGAGGATCGCTCGGAAGATCCCGAAGCGGCCGAAACGGTGCTCAAAGGGCTGGCTGCCCGCTTAGAAGCGCTGGAATTGCGAGTCGACTGGTTGGTTCCAGCCCACAGCGGTGGCATCGAGGGCCTGGCGCCATTGCGCGCTTTTGCCCAACCCTGAGAACTCAACCACGGATCCTGGAGGAATGCATCTGCGAGCGATCATGGTGGCGAGCATGTGTGGCTCCCTGTTGGCTTGTCCCGCAGTTCCCGTCGTGCAGGTGGTCGGTCCCATTCGCGATCTCGGTGATGGTGAACCGTTAGCTGGCGTCCAAGTGTGCTTGCTCGAGGGCGATCTCTGTGTCGAGACAGATGGGAATGGCGACTACCACTTCGACGGGGTGGAGGGACAACGGGATATTCGTTTAACCCTCGATTTTCCCGGCTATGTCCGGGGTTTGGTTCCCATCAAACTGTTGGACTCGGATCATCAAGTCGCCCCTGTCTCTCTCGGTAGTGACCTCCTGACCGAGCTCCAAGCAGGTCTCTTGGGACTGCCCGCTGAGCCCGAGACGGGTCAGATTGTCTTCAGCGTTTCGAACGGAATTCCAGGGGACGGCCTGAATCATCCCGATGTCCGTCTCGGACTGATGCCAGCGGCCGGTGAAGGACCCTTTTACACGGCTGTTGGTGGATTGCCGGACCGGGAAGAGCTTGCCACAACGGACCACGGAGGCGGCGTTCTCGTGAACGTCGCGCCCGGAAACTATCGTTTGGTTCATGAAAGCCTTCCGCCGAACTGTCATTTAGTCCTGGGTTGGTCGGAGCCTCCCGAGGTGAGGGTTCCTGTTCAGGCTGATCGCGTCACCTACAGTCGCATCGAATGCCCAGTGACACCTTAGGTCACTCGATGGCGGGGATGGATAGAAACTTGGTTTGCCTCGTGGGACGGTTGCACTAAAACCCATGGGCAAGGAGTGAGAACCAATGCGGCTCATCGTGACGTTTCTGTGGCTCTATCCCTGTCTCTCATGCGGTGGGCTCGAAGGGGGTGGCGTTGTCGAAGATGCAACAAACTTAGGCGGGCTCGACGCTGGCTCGAGCCCTCGACCTTCGGCCGATGGAGGCGTTCTGCCTGCTGCCGATGCTGGGGACCCGGGGCTTTCCTCGCGACGGCTTGAAATCGAAGCGACGCCGGCGGAGACGGAGTATCTTAATCATTGGATCGACCAGGACCATGGGGAACCCTTTGTCTCCTCGTTAAAATGGTTGCCTCACTACATTCATGAGCAGGGAGAGCTCGGGATCTGTTTACGTTTGGATTTCCGTTCCGAGTGGGATTTGGATTGGGAGTATCTCGAATCCATTCGGCAGATTATTGAGGAGCGTGTCTGGGAGTGGCAGATCGGTCTGATCGGTGAACCCCATTGGATTCACGACCAAGTGACCCCGGTTCGACTTTTCGGCATCGGTGCAACCGAGACGGTGAATTTGACCAATATTCCTGAGGACGTCCCGATCTATCGTAATGACAATGGGGAGTGTCCAACCGACTGCTTTCGCTTCACTTACAAGCATGAAGCCGCTCCGGACTACCCCAACTGCGAGCATCCAAGCATGAGCCACTTCGACTTTAATATCTGGTATTCAGATTTCGCATTTGGCGCCGCGGGACACGGTGGTGACTGGGGAACTCGTCTGGATTGGGCGATCTTTCGACGGGAGCGGTCTCGTGGGCGTTTTCGCGTGACCGATCATGAACTTGGACACGTGGCTGGTCTGCCCGATGTTTATAACTATCCGGAAACCCTCAATGGTCAGCAGCGGCCCGATGCGATCATGGCTGAGTCGCCGACCCTCAAGAACTTAGACTATTTGATGCTCAGGAAGGTCTGGGAGTGGGGCTGGGATCGTTATTATCGAGACTAGCAGTTGAGGGGATTCGCTCCCCCGGCCCAGCGCAAGGCGGTCACAGGCCGACATGTTGAGGTCGTAGGGCGAATACGCCCCCCTGATTTGGGTTTGCAAGTCTCCTTGCGCCTCGATGCTGGGATTTTGTAGCCTATCATGCGGCACGGGGTGCTAAGACACGCAGCGAAAGGAATCATCGGGATGAGGATGTTACGACAACGACTCGGATCACATCTGCTGACTGTATCGGTCGTCTGGCTCGGGGCAGTCGCATGCCCAAGCCCCCAGGTTGATCCAGTAGAAACCGGACCCGTCGCTTCGGATGCATCGCCCCATGTGGACGCTGGAGTACAGTCTCCGGATACTGGAGCGAGACGTGATCTCGGCATTGCCATCGAAGACAGCGGCCTCAGTCGAGATGTCTCAAGCGTCCCTGTCGATGCCAGCTTTGCAGTCGATACCGGCAGTGCGCTCGACGCCGGTCCTGAGCGTCCTGATTCGGGTCTTTCTAGGGATACCGGACCGGAAGTTGTCGATGATTTGGATGCCTTATTGGATCGTTGGTTTGCTGACTACAATCAGGGACAATCTACGGATTATTTGGAGGATGAAGGACGCCATTTTGTCGACGGCGATGCTCAAGCTCAAGACCTGCCAGAACATCAGTATTATGAGAATGTTTCCTATGGTCCCTTCAATCGAAATCGATTGGATTTCTGGCAGCCCGTTTCCGCCGAGCCGACACCGGTCGCTGTCTTTATTCATGGCGGTGGCTTTGTCAGTGGCGAACGGCAGAGCCTTCGGCAGACGGGAGCATTACGTCGTCTTTTGAGCGCCGGTATCGGGGTTGCCACCATCAGCTATCGGTGGGCATTTCGTGGTCCACGGGCGGCTTTGGCGGCGCAGATCCCCAATGGTTCGGGCGATAATCAAGATACGAACGGCGTACGCTTGGACTACATCTTGCGGGATTGCGCCCGCTCGATTCAGTATCTTCGCTTTCGGAGCGCCGATTGGAATTTAGACCCGAACAAGGTCGCCGTCTGGGGCAGTTCCGCAGGGGCGGGTTGCGCCCTGTGGACAGCAAGTGTGCCCGATTTAGCACAAGAGGGTCACTCGGACCCGGTCTTGCAGCAATCCAGTCGGGTGCAGGTGGTAGGTCACAACTACGGACAGGTCACTTATGCCTTTCAACGATGGCCTGCGTTGTTGGGATTTGACCGAGACTGGCTGCTAAATCAACTGGGGAACAAGCAAACGTCGCTGACGCATCTGTCCGTCGAGGATTTTACCGGCACCCCCCTCGGCCGGGATCTGTCCACTGTGCTGGATTATTACCAACACCTGGATGCCAGTGATCCGCCCATGATCACCGTCAACAACAGTGTCGATTTGGCGCAGGCCTCGATCACCAATGCCTCGCAAGTGTTGCATCATGTTCGTGGTCACTATGCGCTCTTTGAACGGTGCCAAGGGGTGGGGATGACCTGTGCCATCCGCAGTCGCGCTCGGAATGAAGGCTTCGAGCAAGATATTGTCGCTTTCGTCATCCAGCGGTTAGCCGACGACTGAGTGTTCTCGTTCGGCAGACAACACTTCGCTTCGAAACGGATATGTTTGGGCGATGATTGACGCCGGATCGGGGCTCGCTAGACTGAGTTCGGGCAAAAGGGGCCGCCATGACTGATTCCTTCAAAGCGCTACGATTTGGTCTGATCGCCGAGATCATTCTCGCCTGGTCTCCCGGGCTTTTTGTGGGCTCAGAAAGCTATTGGGCGGCTTTGCCTGCTCACCTTCAGGCTCATCCCGACTGGCTCTCGCAACAACCGGATCAAGCCATCGTTCCGTGGATCTGCTGGGGCATTGGACTGTTTTATTTAGTCATTCAGGTGGGTTTGTTTTGGGGGAAAGCGTTTTGCATCCTGCCCTATGTGCTGATGCAGTTCGTCGGCTTGGGCGTCTCCATTTGGCATGGACCTCATGTCCAATCGGGGGTGGAACAGGCCATGTACGGCTTGGCATGGCTGGCCTGTGGCTGGGTGCTCGCCTTGCTTTTGGTCGTGGGGGTACTCAAAGGCAACGATGAGTCGACGGCATCCGATGACGTCGCCATAGAACCCGTGGGGTAGCCCGCTGATCAGCCGTGAGCTGCTCTTGCGCTCGACAAGTTCAATGGGCCACCATGGGACCGTCCCGAGGAGGGCTTTTGCGTTCGATACTCGTGAGTCTTGGGCTTGTCCTTGCATTGGCCTGTAACGAAGCACCGGTGACCGTCGCGGGACAGACAAGCTGCGGTGATGGCATTGTCGATCCAGGAGAGGGCTGTGACGATGGAAACATCGAGGATGGCGATGGCTGTGACAGCCGTTGTGTCCAGGTGGCGGATGCCGATGCCGATGCCGATGCCGATGGTGACGGTGTCGGTGATTCCGAAGACAACTGTGCCGATGTGTCCAATCCCAACCAAGGGGATCGAGATGGTGATGGCTTAGGCGACGACTGCGACGAACAACCGGAGTTGCGAAACTTCCGGTTGCGGCGCAGTGGGCCGTTAATCCTGGTGCAAAACAGCGATAATTCAGCGCATCACCTTCAAGGTCAACTGGCGAGCCAAGGGCAGATGTCTGCTCGCAGTGATCGCTTTCATTTGAAAGGAGGCTTCCATGTGGTGCTTCCCCGACGTCCCTAAATGTTTTCTCGCCCTGGTGCTGCTCAGTGTGACCGCGACCGGCGCACAAGGCGCGGATGCACCGCCCTTCATGCAATACCAAGGACAGTTGAGCAACGCCGCAGGCGAGGCTGAAGAAGGGTTCTTTACCTTTGAATTTTCCCTCTATGCAGCCGCTGAAGGCGGGGAGGCTGTGTGGACTGAGCTCCGCGAAGGGGTCGAGGTAAAGAATGGACACTTTGCGTTGCGTCTCGGCGACCGCAGTCCGATCGATGGCTCGATCTTTCGGCAGGGGCAATTGTATCTACAGATCAGCGTGGAAGGCAGCATTCTCTTGCCACGAGAGCCCCTCTCGACGGTCGCCCATGCGTTTCATGCCGATGTCGCCAGTGATGTGAGCGGTGCGATCAATCCCACATCGATTCGCATCGGTGACCGTGTTGTGATCAATGAACAAGGCGAATGGGTGGGTGTTTCCGATGGCCTGCGCGGCGCCGTCGGTCCGGCAGGCGAGCCAGGACCCCAGGGCCTCCCCGGTGAGACGGGCGCTCAAGGCCCACAGGGAGCGATCGGCCCTCGGGGGGAAGTCGGTGAACAAGGTGCAACGGGGCCTCGAGGAGAATCAGGTCCTCAAGGTCCGGCCGGTGCCGCAGGGCCTCCGGGGGCAGTGGGTCCTCGAGGGGCGACAGGTGCCCAGGGGCCCGCAGGTTCCCAAGGTCCTCAGGGCGCCCGGGGGCCAACGGGTCCCCAGGGTGCAACGGGACCGCGGGGAGCCACCGGACCGGCAGGTGCGGCCGGTGGAACCGCAAGGGGGACCCTTGCAGGGGGTTGTTATTACAATGCCAACCAACAGAGCTGTGGCAATGCCTACGCACCCTCGGCCTGTACGCAGAACCGTGGTTGTTATTGTTCCGACGCGAACTACACCTTGATCAACATCGGCGGGCCGCAATACTTTTGCATGCGGCGCTAGTGCGAACGCCCTGGTGGGTTTCATCGGCATCATCCGGAGGCGACGTCAACGAGGTCGACCCATCGATCCACGGCATCGACTAAATTCGGTACCGTTTCGTATTTAGGGGATTGACGAAACCGGTCGAGCCGTGGGCGTCTTTGGCATCAACTGATGGAAGATGATGCAAATGGCCGCTCTCGTTTTGAAGAAGTTTGAAGTGTACCAACAACCGCACGGCGGGGAGTACGTTGTCGTCCACGGCCGTCAACCCGGTCTGTTTGCTTACTTGCTCTCCTTGATTGGAATCGATCCAACCACGGTTTTTAAGTGCAGTTCAGAACGGATCGAGGTCAGTCAAGGATCGTTCTTTGGTCAGACGAAAATGACCATCCCCCTGGCGGCTGTGACCGGGATTCAAGCCGGTTTCACAAAGTCCAAATCGGCGCTCTATCTCTTTGTGTTTTTCACCGTACTCGGGCTTGCGGGACTGTTTGAGTGGGCGACAGCGGGTGACACCACGTATGGAGTACCTGCTCCCTCTCCGATTCCTGGGATGTTTCTCCTGTTTTTGGCGGCGATCTTCGGGCTTGCCTACGTCCTCAAAAAGCAGATGAGCCTCTACGTTCTCAATGGTGGTGATAAGTACTGGGGTCTCGATTTCAGTCGAAGTGTGATCGAGGGAGTGAAGGTGGATATTCAGAAGGTGGACGACACGGTCGAACTCATCAACCGGTTGGTTTTGGCGCAACACCAGCAGCGAAGCGGTTAAATGATCATGTAGACTCTTCGTCAAATCGCTCTGGGGATTCAGGCGAAGCGCTTTTCCCGAGGACGCACACCCATTCATGATGTGCGGCACCTTTCAAGGAACCTTTTGTGAGGATCCGTTTGCAGATGCTGAGCACTGGCAAGTGCCCGAAATGTTTCGAAATGGGACTTATTTACCCATAAGCTTATCTTTGATGCCTTTCGCTGCGGACTTCATCGAACAACTGAGACCCTTTTGGACCGCGGCGAGGACTCGTTTTTGATCCGCATCATTCAGGTCTTTGGGCGGATTCTCGGCTAAGCCACCATATTTCTCGCTTACCGTCTTGATACACTCAGCATTTTCACAGGCGCAGACTTCGACAGCCCAACTTTCCAGTTTATCGACGGGGGACTTGGTGCACCCCCCCAACGTCAAGGCAAGAAAGGCAACCAGAGTTGCGGATTTGAGAGCACTTGGCATCTGAAAAGTTCTCCAATCGGAACGTATACTAGGCAGTAGCTATTCTACGGGCAATCCCCCTCGACGGTGGTTCGAAATACTTACCGTTCCGATCCAGGCTTCTCCCATTGAGTGACCGGGAAAGCCGGCATGGTTCCATCGACGGCACCAGGGTTAGCTGAGCAATTTTTTTGGGGATCCGTCCAGACCGCAAGGTCTTGTACTTCTGGATCGAGTCGGTCCAAAGTAAAGAACATTGTGGTCGGTGTTTCCACGTGATGGCTGACTCGCTGAGTCCAAGAAAAGAGGATCTCTGTTCATGTATCAAGAAGCCGCAGAACGAATGATCACCGCTGTTTCTGAAGGCGTTGAAAAGGGAACTTTCGTACCGTTATTGGAAGGTTTTCGAGCAATACTTTTGGACAATGGTATTCCCGCCAGTCGGATCCAACTTCCAATGACGAAGCTGGGGGGCTTTCGCCACCCTATGTACTGGGCAGTGATCTTGACGTGGAGTGAAGATAACGGTTTCGATGATACCTTTTTAGTCACTCATGATGAGCGCTCAAAGTCGATTGCTGAGGGCAGTTTGACCATGGAATCGCCCTTCGTGGACGGAGCGCTTGAAGGAGGCGAGCCATGGGCGGAAAAGGTGACCGGTCCTCCGAAGGACAGCCCCTTCAGTGAGTTGTACCGGAAGGACTTGAAGAGCTACCGAGTGCGACTGAACGAGGACGAACTCAACTATCCGATTCTGAAAGGTTTCCGGGACCAAGGGATGGTGGATTATCTCGCCTTCTCCATGCCACTGATTGGTGGCCCCTATCGCCAATTCGCAAGTTTGTGTTCGAAACAACCCTTTCCATCCCATGTGCAAGAGACGGTCGAAGCGCTAGATGCCATCTTTGCGCTGGGTATGTTCGGTCTTTATCGTAGTTCGCAAGCCAATCAGGTCGTGCGGGCATACCTGGGTGCGAAGACCGGGCCCCGGGTGCTGGGGGGCGCCATCGCGCGAGGACAATCCGTACTCATCCCTGCAGGGGTGATGTTCTGCGACGTGCGTGGCTTTACCGCTCTTAGTCAAAGGCTTGGAGGCCCTCAGATCGTGCCAATTATGAACCGCTTGTTTGAAGCGGTGGGCAGCGCAGCGGGTGCTCAAGGCGGCGAGATCTTAAAGTTCATCGGCGATGCGATGCTCATCGTCTTTCCAATTGAGGAAGGGCGTGTCGAGGACACTGCAACGGCTATGGTCCATGCCGTTCAGGAGGCGATGTCGAAAGTACGTGAAGCCGCCGAATTGATCGGTGAGTCCCTGTCCGTTGGCTTTGGCTGCCATCTGGGGGAGGTGGTTTACGGCAACATCGGGACCTCCAAACGTCTCGACTTTACGGTGATGGGTCCCGCNGTCAATCTCGCNAGCCGACTGGAGAGTCTCACCAAANCGGTCGGTACCCAGGCNTTGTTTTCTGATGCCGTGGCGGAACACTTTCCGGATTTAGTCTCTGCCGGCGCCCACGAGTTGAAGGGCATTGAAGAACCCGTCACGGTGTATCGTCTCGCAAAGGAGTAATGCCACCCCGGATTCGAGTAAAATGCGTTTTTCAGGAACTTCCTCTATCATCGAGCCCAGTCCACTCAGGAGCCCCTCAATGCGTATCGTTCTCGCCTCTGCTTGTCTTATTCTGATGGCGTGCCCCGCCAAGCGACCCGATGTGGAACCCTCCAACGATGGGGGACCTGCAGTGGACGCAGGTGTTCCCGCAGTTGACAATTTGGCGTTGGCGAAGACCGCAGTGACGGACATGTGTCAGTTTATGTACGGCTGCTACGGTGAAAGTCGTTTGATGAAAGCCTTTGCCACCATGGGGGGGGGACTGGTGCCATCCCCCGAGGATTGTGCCGAAGAAGTCACCGAAGAGAGCGAAGCCGTCGCTCACCTCGCCGGTGGCCTCGAAAGTGGTCGGATCACCGTCGATTGGGCTGCGTGGGATGTATGTGTTGAATCCATGGAGTGCAGTAGTGTCTTCGACGGAAGCGCTCGTGGGCTTCCATGTGGTGACGTGGTCATCGGTCAGGTGGCCGAGGGTGATGGCTGTTTCAGCGACCCGGAGTGCCAAGGTGCGGGTGTTAGTCATCGATGCAGCGCTTCTGGATCCCAGTGCGGTACTTGCATTCTCCTGAGCGAAGAAGGCGTTGCCTGCGAGGGCGATGATGATTGCAGGGGAGGGCTCACGTGCGCCGGCGAAGAGGACAGCCCACAAGTCTGTACGCCCGTCGAGCCGATGCTGGCGGCAGGTGCAGCTTGCAACGGAGAGGAGGGGCCCCTCGATGGCAATTGTGACATGTGGAAAGATCTGATTTGTTTAGCGGAAGAAGGTGAGTCGGAGGGCACCTGTACCGAAGCGAGTTTCGACGCTCAGGAAGGGGAGTTCTGCTTCCTTTTCGGCGGTGTTTTCTGTGTCGATGGTTTGGTTTGCCCGGTGACCTTCATGCCCGACGAGGACAACCCGCCCACCTGTCGAAACCCGGTGGAAGCTGGCGAGACATGCCTAGAAGGTGAGGGCTTTGCCTTCATGATGACCCCTTGTGTTTCAGGCTTCTATTGCCATGAAGAGAGCGGGACGTGCGCGGCGCAAAAACCCAACGGGGCAAGTTGCGAGGAAGATGGCGAATGCGCCGAGGGCTCATGTGGTGATGCTGGAGTCTGCGGGGCACGGTCGTTGTTCGGTGACGATGAACGAGGCGATTATCAGCAGTGCCCCTAAGGGCGCTGAAACGAACTTAAGAAATTCCAAATCACCTGATGGGTGGACTGCCCATTGAGGGTCTCGGGCCAGCCGTGACCGAGCCCTTCGATTCGATGGTGTTCGACCCGTACATCGCCGTCGCAGTTCTGATGAACGAAGTGAAGCGAATCCGGGGCCCTTTCCTCGATGGATTCTTGGCAGTTCGCCAGCCCGCTCCAGAAGGTGATTAAACCTGGGATGTCTCGCATCGTACCGACCTCCGCCCATTGCTTCCAAGCCCAAGTCGAGTTGTAGGGGATGATGGTGTCCTCGGTGCCGTGAAGGTGGAGCATTGCCATCGTTCGTGCGGGGCGACAACTCTCGGGCCGAACCGGCATGGTCCCCGCGTGCGAGGCGATCGCCGCAAAGCGTTCGGGAAGTTGGCAGGCGATTTCATAGTTGAACATCGAGCCAAGAGAGTAACCGGTGCCGTACACTCGGGATGCATCGACTGAGTAGCGATTGGCGAGTTCGTCGATGAGCGCCTCCATGAAGTCGATATCCTGGCGGGAACTGGAGGTGGTATTCAGCTGCCACTCGCCTTCGTTGTCGGGAAGTAACTCCGAAATGGGCACGACAAAGAGAAAGCCCTCCGTTTCAGCCAGTTGAGCGAATTCGGCTTCCTGAGGGAACGCCTCGGCGCGCATGCCACCGCCGTTGATTGCTATCAGGACGGGCATGGGATTCGAGCCAGGGTTTGCCGGGGGATAGAGTCGAAAAGTACGGACCACACCGTTCACGGTGATGCTGCCGTTCTCGCTGCCGGCAGGGGTCGGCAACTGCTGTTCGTTGTTTGAACAGCCGACGGGTGCAGTGAGCATGCTCAGGCTCAAGACCAGTTTGCCCACAAACGCGGGAACCGTGGTTGTCGTGTTCATGTCTGCCTTGGTTCTACTTAGGGGTGGGGGAACTCACAGGGATCAACACCTCATTACGCCGACTGAGTGGAAAAGCCCACGGGGAGTTGTATTGAGCATTCATGGCGGGCCCGCGCTCGATCCAACCCTGTTGTTTGATCCAAGTCCGAAGACGCTGCGTCTCAGCTTTGAAACGCTCAGGTTTAGCATAACCACCGTAACGCAGGCTGGCGACAAGCCCCCAACTGACTTCATTGATTTGAACCTTCGGGCTCAACGGTTGGGGAAGACTCGCCATGTCCCGATCGCCGGGCATGACGAAAGCCATCGTCATCCCACCCGGTGAGTTGACCACCGAAGGCGCCTCCATGGAGGGGCCCGAAAGCACGGGGACGGTCATGGGTAACGATTCGCCTTTCTGGGTCAGAACGGGAGCAGTCATCGGAAGAGACTCCGCGGGTTTATTGCCGCCAAAGATGTAGCGGGCCAACACCCGGAATCCACCATTCATCCCCGAACGTTCGTCGGTTTTCATGGGGGTTGAGGCGAGGACAATCGACTCGTATTGACGCAGTTCGAAATCGCCTTCCGATTGAATCTGCCGAAACTTCGGTTCCTCAAGGTTCCCCTGAGTCATCTCCGTGACACCATACCAGGCGCCTCCCAGCACAAGGCTGCCCAAACCCACCCAGATGACCATGTCGTTCATGAGAATCCTCCCGGCAAAATAGTAATCAAAAAGAACGAATATTTAAATGCAAAACGACCAAAGCGGCTAATTTTAACCGTTTAGCCAACTAAATTTTCGGCAAAGTGGAAAGCTGGTTCCCGGAACAATCTCCGAGGCAGACGCCAAAAGACGATCAACGGGGCGTACCGACAACTCCTCTACAGAGAGCACTCAACGGCGGGGCATAGAGGCCCGACCTGGTCTACGTTAGCCGGGAATACAGCGCATTGGGTCTTGTGGGTCTCGCCGGTAACCAGGATCGCAATCGCAATGATCGCCGTGAAGCTGCCCGTGACCACCACACGCCTCTTCCGGCCCGTTCAGGGCTTCGAGTCGCACATTGAAAGGCCAGGAATTTAATTCGAACAACTCACCACCGGTGACCGGATTCGTCTGCCCACGAGATCCGATCGTCACCTCCTGAAAGACGAGGTCTGACAAAGAGCCTGAGAGCCGTTGACCAGGGGACATCCCGAGCGTTT
Organism: Myxococcales bacterium; assembly: GCA_002696345.1. Classification (GTDB taxonomy): domain Bacteria; phylum Myxococcota; class UBA4151; order UBA4151; family UBA4151; genus UBA4151. The sequence goes on along the minus strand of NZRT01000099.1, from coordinate 5,561 downwards.
GAATTTCCATTTGCCCCTCTGCCCGGGGCATGAAGCTCTTTTGACAATCCATGTGATCGTTGTGAGCTACGCAACCCGTTCTGAGAATGAGACACGTGCCACAGGTTGCGTAACTCGTCTCTCGTTGAATCATCTCCACGACGCCAGCTGTGGTGGGTCCGCCGTAAGCTTCATAGAGTTCGATGGTTAAAGCGGTTGCACCGTCGATCGCTTCGACGAGCCAAACCCGCGTGCCATCTTCAGCGGTGGTGGTTGCACCCCGAGGATTCGAGGGATTGAAGTCTAACGAATCACTGGTCTGATTGGATGGAGTTTGCTCATTGTTCGGCCGAGGTTCAGGCGCCTGAACACAGGACGTTTCGTCCTCTGTCAGTTCGTACCCCGAATTGCAGTGGCAATGATCGCCATGCATCTCACCGTTGCCGCCACAAACCATGGTCTCCTCGTCGACGCCACCACAGGCTGAAATAGCCAACAAGGTCGCGGCAAAGGCCGTTCGGACGCAAAGGTGTTGTTTGGATAACTGAAAGGACATGACTCACTCCTATCGTTTTGGCCCCCAACAGACAGCGGGGGCGTTTCAAACGGTCACCCAGCGAAAGACGGGCGCTCACCGCTTACTCGACGAACCGAGTAGGAACAGCCCGCTATCTCGCCTCGGGGAGCACGAAGACTGATCGATGAGAGGGGGGCTTCTATCGGAGCGCGTTCTGATTTCAAGATCTATTTGAGATTCTATTCTCATTAAGAGGCTGTGGGCGCTAAAGACCGTTGATGAATCAAGAGCACCAAAGGTTTCCACGCCCCAAACAATGGAACGACCCCATTGAACCGTCGGGATTTGGGATGATTGAAGTGAAGGCCTAAGGCTGTCTTACCGCCGAGTTTTATTTTGAAGTTTATGGAGTCCCGAGCCGTACGATGAGTACCGTGGTCATCCTACCTGCGACGGGTGTAAATCCGCAGAAAGCTGAAGTTGTCATCACCGTTGAACTCACCGAGTCCCGAGAGCTTGGCACCGATTTCTTCGCTTCCCGCAAGACCGGACAAGAGAAAGCCCATACCGCCGGTTGTCCCGACCGAACTTGAGCACGCTTGATCTGGATCCCCCGAAATGACCCAATTGTGTCGGGCGATGGCACGGTTTAGAGCAGCGTCTGCGCAGGTTTGCCAACGGCCTGGGCCTAGTCCTCGATACTCAAAGGAGGTATCGAAAACGCCGCCGACGCGGCTGGGATCCCAGGCATCGCGATGAACCTCACGAAATAGTGGCGTGTGAAAGGTCTCAGTGACGCCATCGAAGGTCGCAAAGAGAAATTCGAGATCTTCACCGGATTGAGCGTCTGAAAATCGATCAAATCCAAGTCCGTACGTGGCACTAGGATCCTGCGCATGCTCCCATTGCCACCGCGCCGTACCGGCGTTCCACAGGCGGCTATTTCTCTCCACACTGACTGCACGAGTCCAACCGCCTCCTGCGGTGTTCATATCGCAGTAGGCATCGTAAGCTTCCTCTGATTCGAGGCGGTCTGGATCCACTTCATAGATGCCATCGATGGCATCAGGGTAATTGGATTTTAGCTCCTGGCAGTCACGGGGGAACGCAAGCTCGATCGGTTCAGGACAGTCTAAGGCCCAGGAGACGCCGCCACGCAATTGTCCCGGATGATTGTTCGTACGATCCGAGACCTCGGCACCATCGACTTCATTCATCGGCCAGTGTCCTCGCAATCCGTTCAGTAGAGTTCCTTCCATTCGTTGCGCCGTCACTTCCCGTACCTCGGCCGGGGTTAGAGGGCGGTTCCAGATCGCTAAACCGCTCATCTTGCCTTCGAAATATTGATGAGAGCCGGCAATCGCCTGAGCATGCCGACCGACCACATAATCTCTGGAACCGTTTGGATGAAAACCAATCGTCTGACCGTCAGGTAGCCCCAGAGTACCGGCAAGGGAGCCATTGACATGCAGTGATAATGTTTGCGCGGTCCCGCTCGCTAAAAGGTGAACCCATTCACCGGAGGGGATGACTGCCGCGGATTCTAACTTGGTGATGCTCCAATTTCTTTCGCCATCAAAGATCCCGAACGTGACTTTTCCAGTGGCGGTTAGTCCCAATGCAGCGCCGTAGGCGACGTAAGCCCCAGGTCGTCCAGAATCCATGAGGTGGTTTTCCAAGTCGAAGATCCAACGAGCGGAACCATGAGCGGCATTTGGAACCTTAACCCAGACCGAGAGGGTGATCTCTGTAGTCAAGCTGAACGGATTGACTTGATTTTCACTCAGGCTGATATGACCCGACGTCCCGTTAAAACGAGCACTCCGACAAAGCTCGGGGGGGGGCGATCCACCGTCGATGTGAGGGGTTCCGGCATCCCTGGTGATCCCCCCAGCATCGGTATTGATTTGTGCGCCCGTGTCATGGACCCCAGAGTCGAGGGATTGAGATGCATCGGTAGGCAATCTGGCATCAGTGATCTGGCTTCCACCGTCGATTCGCTGGGAATCACCGGTGGGTGTGGGGTCAAGGCACCAACCGTCGTGACAAACTTGTTGAGCCTCGGGGCAGGGGACGTCGTCTTCACATGTTTGGAGTTCGGGCATTTGGACACAGGCCGTCCCCAGACAGAGGTACAGGGAAAGCCAGCGGATCATCGACTCCACCACCAGGTAAAGGTTGCACCAGCCAACAGGCTCCAGCCACCTGCGACGAGTTGATTGGCGGTAGCGATATCGCCTTTGAGCAGATCATAGTTCTGAACCGTCGGCGCTTGGTCGAAGTCAGCTCGAATGGGCGCCGCATACAGGTAACCCCAGCCCGCAAGACCCGCTCCTGCCAAGCCCAGCGAGAGGGCTAGCCAGGGGACCTTCACGTCACCTTCTTCCCCCACCGTTGCTGTTGTTTTGGTAAGCGAGTTGCTTTCTTTGAAGGCACCTTCGAGCAGTCCATCCACGGCTGGGGTTAGCCCGGCAAGCAACTCGGCCTCGTCTGCAAAAACCCTGGAGAGTCGGTTGGCAACCTTCGCTTCGTCCACTTGAATCAGTTTGACGTTCAGGACCAACTTGCCGCCGACGGCTCCCAAGCTGGAGGTGAGTAAATAGGGGACACCAAGCGCCCCCCCTAACTCGGCCAAGCAACTGTTCTCGTCACAATCAAGAGCCTGTTTTTGTTGCTCTAAATCCAACATGGACTGGATGTCTGAACTGCCCAGAACCGATCCGAACTGACCGGATTCCTTCAACTGACTGAGAATCATCTCGCTGAGCAAACCAGCTACCGACTTCTTCACCCCCTCGACAGCGTCGATCTCGAGGGCGGCAACCCCCGGTTTCTCCTCAGTTTCCACAGGTGCGGTGATGAGGAGGCTGCTAACGAGTAGGTGAATCACAATAACTCCTCACCAATAGTTAAGTTTCGGGCCCTCGTTTGCCAAGCCTGGAGGCAACGAAGGGTTACATAGGGAAATTTATCGCCTTTCTGATGCACAGGCTTCAGGTCCTTCTTCCGAACTAGGGACGATGAGCGTTAACAGAACGATCCAACCGAGGATGGGCACGAGTCCCAAAAGGCACCACCAGGGATTTCGCTGCACGCCCCGGAGTCGACGGGCGGTCACAGCGAGGCAAGGGACGACCAGGAGCAGGCGGGTGATCTCGAAGCTGGGATGCCAACGCATCCAAGGCACCACATTCGATCGATCCCAACCCATCGCAAGATCCAATCCAAAGGCAAGGCTGCAAACAAAGAAACTAAACAGAATAAAGGCGGACCATTCCGTCCAATTCGCACTCCCTTTAAAGTTAGTGAAACCTCGTAAACCGCCCCCTATATACCCCATTAATGGTCTCCTAATGCCTGCCTTAAAGATTCGTTTAATCAGGAAATTGCAACGTTAAATTAGCGTGTGCAAGAGAGCTTTTCAGTACATTATCTCAATGTATAAATTTTCAATCGCAACGATGCTAACTTGACTGAAATCGATAAAATCGACCATATTTAGAGCACCCGAAGCATGAAGCCTTCGATAACCGGATTGTTCAAACAGCGAACTTAAACAGTTGAGGTGATCCCATGACACGTATTCAGGCAAATAATAACGCGGCGGTTACTCCACGGCCGGAAGCCCAACAGGCCAACGATCCTGTGGCTCAGAACCCCCAGAGACATACGGATGGTTTCGAAGGGATGCGTAAAATGGGAGGCGGGGTGACTCAAGGTACCGCCGAGCCCAATGTCCCTGGTTCAGGTCGGGTACCGAGTGTGCCCGCGTCGGTTCATGCGCAAATGGTGGAGTTGAGCGATCCCTCGACCCTCAAGGACATGTACGACCTGCGGCGCCGCATTCGAGCCCTTGATCGCCTGATGGTTGCTCACAAAGATCCCCGGGGGATGTTTACCTCCCTGTACCGGGTCATCACGAATGGTGCTGTCGATTCCGTTGAGAAGGGCATTTACCAAGATAACGAGTGGGGCGCGAAACTGACCCATGAGTTCGGTCGGAGGTACTTGAAGAATCTTCATGGTGATCTCACCGGTGGCGAAGTGACCGGAGCCTGGAAGAGCTATTACAAGCAGGCGAAAGACCCGAGTGTGAGCTTGGAAAGGGTTGCCGGCATGGGCGCTAATGTTCACCTCGTCGCGGATCTGCCACGTGCGTTAGCTGCGATTGATTCGCCGAAGGAACGGCGGGCGGACTTTATGTTGTTTGGCGATGTGCTGCTCGACGTTTATCCGGAGATGGTGGCTTCAGCGAAGGACGGTCATGGCGCCGACATGGATCCCCTGTTCGACCTCTTCTTTGTCGGTGATGCCATCGATCATGTGGCAGGCCAGGGCACTGCGACTCGGTTTGTTTATCAAGGGATCCGTCGCAAAGCCTGGGACGCATCCCAAGCCCTGCAGGACTTCAGAGCCCCCGCGGCACAGGCGGAGGTCGACATCTCCTGGCGTGGCTTTGAGCGCATTCTGGCAGGACTCGACGGGACTAACTTTATCTAGCCTCTCACCCCGATCGAACACGCTTCTGCTCGGGAGATGGCTTCTGATCAATGCAGCCCGGTTCACTGGGCTGTATTGTTTTTTTGAAGATTGGAAGTCTGTCTCTCCAAACCAACTTCAAAATATTTTCCAGACGATTCAGGGGGAGGCTCAGAGCCTCAATTTTGGCGGTGTTCATCGAGTTAAATGCCTTACAAAACCAGTTCCCGTCTGGCTTTTGCCCCAAGCCATGAGGATCTCGGCAATCCCTCAATGACTGTGGGCAGGCCCCTTGCCGTGCCGGTGTGGTCGGGTCCTTTTTACCTTCCCTTTTACCGGTTTATGCTCATGGCTATCGTGTCCACGCTTGTGACTGTGGCTGTGATCTTTGTGGTGCTGGCCTCGCTCATGACTTTTATGGGGATGCCCGCGACCCTTTCTTGGGTGATCATGCCCATGGTTCTTGCTGTCTATATCCCGTTTCTTCCGAACCTTTACCGGTCCACCGTCGGTCGGTTGCGTCCCCAAGTCCGTCGGAGTGACAGGTTCGGAATCCGGTGTTTTGGGGGGCATTTTGCTGTTTGAA
>NZRT01000098.1 GCA_002696345.1 Myxococcales bacterium | reverse complement strand
ATGGCCCTATGGAAGTGGGCAGAATTCAGCCCGCCCTGGCCTTGCTTCCCGAAGGGCGAGTCTTGATCTCCGGTGGGCTCACCAGCCCAATTCCTGCGCGTGCCGAAACCTCAGGGAGTTTAGAAATCTTTGATCCCACCGATGGCAGTATCAACGCCGTCGGTGCCATGAATGTGGGCCGCTTTGGTCACAGCGCCAGTACCCTTCCAGATGGTCGTGTTGTGTTCATCGGTGGGCGCACAATTACGGAGTTCGGTGGCGAGCCCGAACCCGCTCAGGCCGTCGAGGTTTACGATCCAAACCTTGGGCAAGCCGTCGGACTTGAGATCGCCAGCGGCCCCCGCTGGGATCACAGCGCCACGGTCTTCGACAACGGTCAACTGCTGGTGTTGGGCGGCTGGACCCTGGGCGAGCCTGAGGAAGAAGGGGATCCTCCCCCAGTGGTCGTCGCACGAGGTGGTGAGGTCTTTAGCGGTCAGGCCATCGTTCCTCTTCAGGTGGCGATGTTGTTTCCTCGAGTGCATCATGGGGTGAACCTTATCGACGACAACGGCACCCAGCGCTTGATGATCTCCGGTGGTCATAGTGAAGAAAATGTTCATGTTGCCGTGGAAATCTTTACGCCGGGGGGCGCCCCTGGGCTTGGGACCATGGAAGCAGGCACCGACATGCCTGATGCCCGCTACGGTCATGCTGCNGTGACCCTGGAAGACGGAACCATCCTCGTCGCAGGNGGTGCCGATCGAATCTATGACCCTGAATCGGGNCCCATTGCTGCTCGCAGGGACGCNCATCGCTACGTCGGTCTCATCGACCAATGGCTGCCTCTTGCCAATCAGATGAGCAGTCGCCGAGTTCATGGACACGTTGGTTTTCTCGACGAGGGCTGCTTTTTCGTCGGTGGTGACTCNCTGGTCGGGCGCCCCACCCCCCATACCAATGCAGAGCGCTTTCTCATCGATTCNGCCCGCTTTGATCCTTACGGCCTTTTGGGTCCTCGNCATGGCATCGTGATCACCGGTGAAGATGCCCTCTTCTTTGGTGGTTTGGAACTNGCCACGGGCCGCATCACCAATCGAGTCCGCAGCTTAAGAGCAGCCTTTAACGATTTAATGCCNATGGCGGTAGAGCGGGCCGACGCNGCTGTCGTGGCTCTGCAAGATGGGACTTATCTCGTNATCGGTGGTCGGGATGACCAAGGGGAAGCCCTNTCCAGTGTCGAGATTTGGAANCCAGAGACGGGTGGCGAACTCACCGGCGCTCTTCACCAAGGTCGCAGTGATCACGCAGCNTATTTACTGGATAACGGNAAAGTCTTGGTNGCCGGCGGCCTGACCAACCAAGCGGACCCGACCGATGGGCTGGAACTCTACGACCCCTTCACCGGCACCTGGGAAGTTCTTGAAGGGCGCCTGGTGACCGGGCGCTATCGCCCCAGCCTCACCGCTCTGGGCGATGGGCGGGTCCTTCTCCATGGTGGNACCGACCCTCGTCTTGGTGCTCGGCCCGTCGATCTTTTCGATCCAAGCGACAACAGCGTTGTGCAAGGNTCCACACCCGATGAAGCCCGGCGACACCATGGCCATCTACCGGTGCGCATCGGCGAATCCTTAAATGTNCTGTTCGCAGGAGGTGAGGTCTTTGCTGGGGGCTACCGAGCCACCGATAGTGCCGATCTCTACAATCTGACGACCGGTAACTTCTTGCCGCTCACCCTTCGAGTTGAGCGACGGGGACCCGCAGTGGTCAGCTTGGGTGAAGGTGCCGTCTTAATCGCCGGCGGCAACGACGACACGCCACAAAACCTCAACCGGCCGTTGGTCGCTTTGGACTCCGCAGAGATTCTCACGCTGGAAACCCTCGACAGTCAGTTAATGGTGCCNTTCATGACCATGCCCCGGGCTTTCCCAACCCCCATTTCTGGGCAACTGGACGACGCCCAAGTGGGCTATATCGCNGGCGGTTTGGTCTATGACGGGCGCACCGACGAAGATCAGTACGTGGTGACGCCACTGACGGGGATCGAGTTCAGCGCAGAGGGCCCGCCCCCCTGGCAAGAGTAACTTCCAAACTCAGCCCTGAGCGACCAGTTCAGCGACTGCCTCAGCAAGGTTTTTCGCCTCCAAGAGGCTCATCCCCTTGGGCGCTCGGCTGTCGCCACCTGCAGGCANCAAAGCTCGCTTAAAACCTAAGCGCTTCGCCTCTGCCAAGCGCTGCTCCGTGGCTTGGACCGGGCGCAATTCCCCCCCCAAACCGACCTCACCAAAGATCACGAGATCATTGGGAACAGGGGTNTCTCGCAATGAAGAAACGATGGCGGCGCAGAGAGCCAAATCACTNCCNGTGCCTTTCACTCGAGCGCCCCCCACCACACTCACATAGATGTCTTGGTCGGCGAGGGGCAGTCCACCTCGNCGCTCTAAAACGGCCGANAAAAGGTTCAAGCGATTGCGATCGAGCCCGATGGCGGTGCGNCGNGCGGTGCCCGCAGCCGGTGCCACCANGGCTTGNACNTCNGTCANNAANGGNCNNCTGCCCTGCAANCTGGGNCANACCACCGAGCCAGGAACCCCTTCGGGCCGCTGAGCTAAAAAGACAGCGCTGGGATTCTCAACGGGCTCAAGTCCTTGGCCCGTCATGGCGAAAACACCAATTTCATCGGTGCTNCCAAACCGNTTTTTATGGGCTCGCAAAATGCGGTGCCTGCCCCCCGGCTCCCCCTCGAAATACAAGACGGTATCGACCATATGCTCCAGGGTCTTCGGTCCAGCCACTTGGCCGTCCTTGGTCACATGGCCCACCAAGAAGACCGCCACACCGCGCCCCTTGGCATAACGCAAGAGTCGGCTGGTGACCTCTCGTAACTGGCCGACGGCTCCGGGAGCAGACTCGACCTCACCGCAATAAATCGTCTGGATACTGTCGAGAACCATCACGGCAGGTTCTTGTCTTCGGGCTTCTTCAAGAATCCGAGTCAGTTCAGTTCGAGTGAGCAGCAAGACTTCCTCGTGACCNACACCGAGGCGATCGGCCCTCAGGCGAGTCTGCACTGCGCTCTCCTCACCACTGACGTAGAGCAAACGCTGGCCGCTTTGCGCNAGAGCTTCTGCCGCCTGCAACATCAGCGTACTCTTTCCAATGCCCGGATCACCACCGACCAGCACCAGGCTTCCTGGCACTAAACCACCGCCCAAAACCCGATCCAACTCGGGGATCTCGGTGGTTAATCGACGCTGCGCGTCCAACGGGACCTGACTGATGGGCTGNGCCCCTTGGTCCGTTTCTGCCACGATGGCCACCCGCGCTTGATGTCGATCGGCGACGACCTCCTGAACNTTTTCCTCAATACTGTTCCACGCACCGCAACGATCGCAACGCCCCATCCACTGGGCATGCTCCGCGCCGCACTCACGACAAACATGGAGTTTCTTCGCTTTCGCCATGGTTCTTCCTAGGGTGGCCGCCGCCAGGTTAAAAGGGGGGGCTGACAAAAAGACCAAATTGCTTTGCATCCCTAGCTAGGCACTGTATCTCCGCCGCCGCCGCAAGTGCTGATCAACTGAAAAGTACAGCGAGCCGAAAAGGAGGTGATTCTTCATGACCTACGTTCAGATTCGCGAGGGNGACTCCATCGAGAANGCCCTGCGTAAATTCCGCCGTAAGGTCGAGCAAGCTGGTATTCGTAAAGAAGTTCGCAAGCGCGAGTACTATTTGAAGCCCGGCGAGCAGAAGCGCAAAAAGGAACGGGAAGCNCAGCGNCGCCGTTTCAAGACGCAGAAAAAGGCCCGGCAAACACGGGGCCGGAAGAACGCCTTCAAGCGCTAAATTCGATTTTAGNGTTCGATTGAAAAGCGGAGCGAATGCTTCGCTTTTCGTTTTTTCATCCCCNCGAACACGCTAATCACCTCGGGTTTCCAATTCGACTTCGTCGTCGTCACTGCCCCAAGAGATCGTCAGCGTCCCATCATCATCAGCCGGAGGCAGGTCGGTCCGNATTTCCACTTGATCCACCGCCGCAGCGATTTCCTGACTTCGTCGCTCTTGAGGACTGATTTCGTCTTCTTCGGGGTCCGGTGCATAAGCCGGCAAATCGCTTTCTACGACCGGCTTTGGTAGGCTCGCTGAACGCTGCACGCGTAGGTCCGCGCGCTGAACCGGCAAGTACACCATCGTCGCCCGAGCCATCACCAGCAGNGGGAAAGCAAAAATGAGTGCAGCAATCAGNGCCACCAACGCACTAAGAATCAANGCAGAAACGAGCGCCAAACCACTGGGAACACCAGCAAGGGTCCCCATCCCTGCACTCATCTTCAGCCCATAAAGATACTGAATTCCCGCCTCGAGGTCGACAACACCCTGACGAGAATAAGCGACGGCTCCATCGGAAAAGTGACNAAATGCGAGATAGAGCAAACCCACCAAAAAGCCGCTAAATGTTAAGCCAAACAGTGTCGGAAGCCCCGCCTCAAGCATCACCCGTGGTTGGCTTAAAGCTCGCTTTAAATCATCGATGAGATCCCCATCCACCGCAGCACCTGCAATAAGATTCAAGGCGAGCCACGTCGCAATCACCAGCGATGAAACGCAAAGCATCAGAAANNTGATCATGTACACCAAGCTNAAAAGGCTGTTGAGAATCACCAAACCNACGGCGCCCCCAAGNCCCCCAANCGTGCCGATAATGAGTGCAAAGAGCGATGCCAGCACAGAGTTGATCAGTGCGACCAACGCNGCGACCAGCAAGATGGCCAGACAGGCCTTGATCACCCCCTGGATTAGATTNTGTGGGTTGTTAACCCAGCCGGTCATNGCAAGGGCGAAAGCAAGACCAAANGCAGCCCCCAGCCCCCCCATGAAACCGGTCATTCCAAGTTGATGACCCAACAGACAGCCCAAAAGGATGGAGGCTGAGAATGCAAATCCNCCCAGCACAGCTCGACGCAACACGAAGAAGTCAGCGACGACGGCCGCNAAGCCATGATCAGGATGCTCGATCAAATCGACAAAGAGNCCGTCGGGTAAGTTTGCCACGGGCGTTCCAGTCACCAGACGAGCCGCCGAATCACGAGCCGCTGGATCGGACGGTACCGANCCCAGAGGCTNAACAGAACTCCGGGTCACGTGGGCTTCAACCGAGCCATCGGGGTTCTCGCGCTGAGCACGTAAACGAGCCACCCATTCCTGGACANTTANCCACTCTCCCCCAGCGTCTCGCACCAAGGTTCCTCTCGGTATTTTTTTCTTCGAGATCGCCAGGGTGAGTTGAGCGGCAGTCGGGCTCATGGTCTTGCCATTTGGTAGGCGTATTTCCAGGCTCACGATATGCATCCCCTCCCCCATTGCTAGGTCGGAGCCTAAAAAGCGGTCAACCCCCCGGAACCACTAAGCCTCAAGTTCGCACCACAGTGGATAAAGAAAACGAGGCTCAAGGGGACCGGACAACAGGAGACCTAATGCTTCATCTGAAGGAGCTTTCTCTCGCAAAGCCTGGAGTTCTGACACCCGCAAAGGACGTAAGCCGCCACTGTCCCCAAGAAGCTCTAAGGCTTCTTTGGTCCGGGCGATGCCCTCGAGACTCATCTCTTCCGGTCGACTGAAAGTACTGCCCTCAAATTCAGCATTGTAGAGCTCTTGAACCCCACTGGGCTCCGGAAAAACACTCACGATGAGGCTCAACGTAGCCTCCAAGGTTTGTCCCATCTTGGTCATCGTGGCTAAGTCAGCGATGGGCTCACCATTGGGTGCTAACGGGCGAGGTTGCAGTAACTGATCCATCAGACCACGGGCTGTCGCCCCCAACCACAGCGCCTCTGAGTCCGGTCCACTGCGGGGATCTTGGCGTAACCGGCGAGCCATCTCGACAAGGGGCCGAACCAGGTTCACTCCCAATCGAAAGAGGGTCGCTGCGGCGTAGCGCTCCATCACCTGCGCTGCGGCCATGGTTAAATCGCCACCTTGTTTGCGGGCGAGAAACTCCAAACCAAGGGTCACGGTGGCTCGAACCCGTCGCGTTTGCGTGTGCAGAGCCTCTTGGTCTCCTGGGTCACACGCATCGGCAACCAGCGCTCGATTGGCCAAATAAATCAACTCCGAGCGAAGCATCTGAGCTGCTTCGGGAACCATGGCTTCAAGCCCGTGACGCAGTAAATCTTGAGGTCCTGGCCTCCCGAGAAGGGCGAGACCTGCTTCATCAGGCGCCGTCGATAAGGGCTCCCGCCGGCGAGAAGCCACAAGGAACTCGAGCGAAGCCGGCGCATAAAGAGCTTGGGCTTCGTCCAAGGGAGGAAAGCCCAACTCCTCCAATCGCGCCCGTCTCAGCCGCGTACTCTCTTCGCTTAAAGGACCTTCTAACTCCCACGCCAGGGCAGCGAGTAACCGGGAAAGCTCCCAGGCGTTACGACCTTCAAGATGATGCAGTAAACTGCGAATACTCTCATCGTCTCGCTGCTTTTCCCAATGGAGTATTTCAACACAGAAACGGCGGTCTGGACTGAACCACAACGCATCGCCGGGTACGGCATTGGCCAGCGTCGGGTATCGCTCATCTTCGTCGATCTCGTGGACCCGTACGCGTCCGACGAGATAAAGCAGGTACTGTTCGGGATCGAGAGCGGCGAGAAAACGATCAAGCTGACGCCCCCCCCCTTGCAGGTTCAGCATCAACCAGCCCTCGAACGCCTCCGATTGAAAGTCGTGCTGTTCCCAAGCGGACAGATCCACGAGACTTCGCATTTGGTCATCGCTGCAAAAGGGAAGCAGTGGAGCGAGTTCTTGACCCCCGAGGTCGTGAGCCAGACGATGGAGCACCAGGGGCGACAACTGCGGCACGAAGGCTGCCGCCTGAGGATGATTGGCCAGCCAATCGACACGCTCCTCCGGACGCAAATGCTGCAGTTGCTGCGTTAAGCTCACCATGGTCAAATCATTCACCGAAATCGACGCCTCCGAGCAACCAACACAACAGCCAAACCGATGAACCAAAACCCAGGGGTCTGCTGGCAACCGCAACCGCTATCGTCAAAGACCGTTACAAAGGCTTCACCGCCTTCCTCACCCGCCAAGGTCACGCTCAACTTGGCTTCACCAGCTTCCTCACCGGGTCGCCACTTACTACCGAAGGTTCCTGTTTCTTGGCTCTGCTCGGGGGCACCAAAAAAGAATCCCAAACTGGCATTAAACGTCAGGTCCTCAGCCTGATGATAAAAGACACAACGATCCCCTCGGATGGGATCACAAGTGGCTTCAGGTGGACATGAACTGCAATCGCCGCCCACTTGAGTGTAAATGGAATCGAGGGGTCCAAATGCATTGCCCCAACGATCTCGGAGCGTCGCCACGACGTTGAGCCCCTCAATGCTGCCCGTAGCAACCTCTGCAACCGGCTCACCGGCTCTCGTGACTTCAATCGTCGTCCCCCGAATATCCACCACATCGGGAAGCAAGGTGAGCGTTCCCGTACTCGCCACCGCAGCATAGTAGTCATCGCCCGAGAACTCGGCTCGCATTCGATTCTCTAAAGTCCCCGCTGCAGGCATTCCCTCTTCATTGGGGATGGTCGAGAACGTGATGCTCGCTCGCCCGAGAACATCGGTCACACCATAACCCAGTTTATCGCAGACTTCGCCGTAACATTGTCCACCCACACAACGGGTCTCTCTTAAGCCAGCGAAGTCCGCACAATCGGAGTCACTGGTACACATCGCCCGAGGGCTATCACCAACAAGGCACTCGCCCCCCACGCAATTCTGCCCCGCCTCACAATCACTGGATTCGATGCATCCGACGCAGTGACCTGAATGGCACAGACCGCCGGCTTGGCAGTCATAAAAAGTCGAATCCCCATCGCGATCTAAATAAAAGGTGAGCCGACGCCCCTGAACACCTCGCTGACTTATTTCGCTGACAGAACCATCTGTGAAGTTCAGATCATGATCGTCATCGCTATCGACCAATTCAGCCACAAGCAAAGCGTCATCGCCGGCAACTCGTCTCAAGGGTTGGATTTCCAGACTGACCTGCTCAGGAAGAAGCGTAAAGCGCCCTTCTCCCTCGCCCGCATCCCCCGCTTCTAAATCAACCGCATTCGCCACCAGGACATACTCCCCCTGACGAAAGCTGCTCGCCATCTCGGCTTCGCTGCGATCGGGCTTCAATTCGTGAGTGGTGTCACAAAGCCCATTGTCCAAGGCCAAAAGAACTCGAGCGATACCATTGTCATCGCTGCGCTGACTGCCTGCGCCACACAACTGTTCGCCTCGACTGCCATCCTCTTGTGCGCTGTAGAGGGTGAAGTTCACCAAGACGCCTTGGGCGGCGGCACCGTCCCGCTGCACGGTGGCTTCCATCGACGCCTCATCGCTGTACCGAGCCAAAACCCGGGGAACCTCAACGCTCAGTTGGGCTTGAGCCGGCAGCGCGAACAGCAGACTCAGTGGCAAAAACAAACGCATGCATTCCTCCTTTGCCTAGGCCCCAAGCTAAGGGCTATTTGAAGTCAGGCAAACAGCAAAGCCCCCGACGGGGCGAACGGTGGCAATCCTTGGCCCAAGTCAGCGGTGAGATCCAGGCCCTTCGGCCGACTCAACTGCGTCAGTTACAGAGTCTGGAGCGTTTGAGATGCCCCCAAGGCCGATGGCTTGGTGGCGATCTTCAGCAACGGCTCGTCAACTGCTGCCTCGACTTAGGGCGCATGGTGGCCCTGTTGATCGACCGTCGAGGCGTGGTGACCCACATCGCGCTCGGCAGTCCTGAGCGAGTTTGGATGCCCGAATTGGGCAGAGCGGGCGCCGGCCCGACAGGGCAACGCAAACTGCGTCTTGTTGTGGTTCAACCCCCAAAGCCAGGAATGCTCACCGTTCCAGCGGACTTAAAGACCGACCTGACCCGATTACGCCTGGATGCGCTGATCCTACTGCGCGCTGCGCAGGCCGGCGGTTTGGATCGAGGGGCATTGGTTTTACCTCGCTATCAAACCGATGGAACCATTGAGACCGAAGAAACCCACAGCCAACACCCAGGCGAACTGCTCGCCCTCGACCCCAACGACCCCCTCGAAATTCTCGACGCCTCCATCGCACGCTTGCCAGGTCTGCGACGCATCGAAGGACCGGCATGGGCTCTTGTGGGTGTTCATACCGGTCGACGGGATGCTGCTCGATTCGAAGAACTGCGAGAACTTGCCCGAACCGCAGGGATCGAAGTTGTTCATGAATGTGTACAAAGACGCCGGCGTATCGATCCGAAAACAGTGATCGGCAGCGGTCGACTTGAGGATCTGGTGCTGGAATGTCTTGAGCGGAACGCCGAAGGGATTATCTTCGATCGAGATTTGAGCCCAAGGCAATTGGCCAATCTCGCCAACGCCACCGAATTGAAAGTCCTTGATCGGAGTCAACTCATCCTGGAGATCTTCGCCCGCCATGCCTCGACCGCAGAAGCTCGAGTGCAGGTTGAACTGGCTCAACTGCGGTACAATCTCCCCCGCATTATCGAACGGAGTACCGGACTGAGCCGACTCGCAGGCGGTATTGGGGGGCGAGGGCCGGGTGAGACTGCCCTCGAAGTCAACCGTCGACGGGTACGAGAGCGGATTCGGCGTCTCGAAAAGCAGCTAAAGAAACGCAGTTCTCAGCGAGAAGTTCGCCGTAAAAGTCGGGCTCGAAGTGGACTCAAAAGGGTAGCGATCGTTGGCTACACAAATGCGGGCAAAAGCACGCTGATGAACCAACTCACTCGATCGGATGTCCTCGTTGAAGATCAACTCTTTGCCACCCTCGACCCGGCGAGCAGGCGCTGGCTACTCCGTAAGGACGCCGCCCATGAGGACCCCCG
This sequence comes from Myxococcales bacterium, assembly GCA_002696345.1. GTDB lineage: Bacteria > Myxococcota > UBA4151 > UBA4151 > UBA4151 > UBA4151. The sequence goes on along the minus strand of NZRT01000098.1, from coordinate 88,691 downwards.
CCAAACCACGGTCGTTCTTTCCGATACGGTCGGATTTATTGAGGATCTCCCTCAAGAACTTGTGGAGGCCTTTCGGTCGACCCTCGAGGAACTCAGGGATGCCGACCTACTCCTGCATGTGGTGGTTGACGCAGAGGCAGATGGAGAAAAACGAGCGGCGGCTGTCGAACGAATTCTGAAAGAAATTCACTGTGATTCGATCCCCCGTGTGCTGGTTGAGAACAAATGTGATCTCAGCGGTCGCCCAGCAGGCCAACAAACCCTTTATCGAGTTCGTGTCTCAGCTCTAGAGGAAATGGGTTTAGACGATCTCCGTGCCGTCGTGTGTCACCGCTTACCCCTTTAAAACGACGTCGCTTCCAAGGTGTATGTGGTCACCAGCGCCCGCCGGTTCAGTTGGACAATTCGGAAGTGATAGGCTCCTGGACTCAGTCGAGGCAGAACCAACTCCGCCGTTGAAACCCCCACGTCGAGCGCCAGGTTCTCCACGAACACGGGCGCGAGGTCGATGCTTCGGTGGAGGGCAAGATGCAAAAATGTCTTTTTCAGTTCATCCCCCTCACTGTCGACGCTCCGCAGCGTTAAACGCAAAGGAAAGGGACCTGCCTCGTCGAGATCAAAGGCATACCAATCCTCATCATCACCACAAATGGGCACATCCACCACATGAAAACGGCGTAAGTCGCCAAGATGGCGTGCTCGTTCTGGATTGTTCCCGCTTCGATCGCTTGTTCCGTCGCACGCTGCTGCCACGGGAAGTTCAGCATCAAAAACGCAAACCCCTCCCAAATCCGCTTGGTTTGTCGAGAGCGCAATGGGTCGAATGCAACGACTCGTGTTGGAGGGACAATGGGCCCGTTCTAAGCAACTCGTCCCCACTTGAACCACCATCTCATACGGCTCGGGGNCATCATCGGCCGCATGAACATGAAGCGCTAAGCTNCCTTCAACAGCTTGAGCCGTGAGNTTGTTAAGAATACCATATTGAGCCTGACTGCAGTGGATNTCGCCGGAACCGCAGCGAGACANGGGATCATCCTCATCNCGTTGGGCTAAGACCAACTCCGGTGTCGAATCTCCCTGGCGAACCAAATAAATCTGAGCCCTCAGAGGCTCATGAGCGGTCGCCCAATAACGATCGGGNCGCTCGGGGCAAACCTGTCGNCTTTGNAGGCGTTGAGTCCCTACCAACTGATGCCCCTCACCATCATCATCGCCGTCTTCACAGCCACCACCNGATCGCTGGAAGCCTTGGCNNAGACGCTCACTAACGCAGCGCTCCCCGACACAAGCTTGTCCTGANGGACACTCCAAGCTACTGCGGCAGATTTGCCGTTCCGGCTGCAAGANCTCNCCTCCACATCCGACCATTATAAGGCAGCAAAGGAAGCGTTTCATTGACCCAAATCCAACACNGTTGTCTTCCCTGCTCGAACAGTCACCACCCGGACAAGCGGCGGGCCTACGCTGCGATATTCGAGCTTGTGACGTCCAGCAGGCAANCGGATCCCCTCNCAGATGGGCGGCAGAGTACAAAGCCTTCTCCCCCCCCGCAAATGAAGATGCCCCCAACCGGAGCGGGGCGGATAGACCTTCAGCGTTCCTTTGGCCGGGCGAGAAAGCTTCACCTCAATCTGGCGTGTATCNGCCGGCAAAACTTCGACCTGCCGTTTATCGGTCAGATACCCCTTCGCTTTCACCACGACCTCATAGATTCCTGGATCCAACGCGATCTCTTCAGTGTACGNCTTNCCATTTAAGGTCACGANGGCATCACTCGGTTCCGTTGTAATCGCCAGACGGCCCACAACGCGCCGTAGGCCNAGTTCGCCCTGACGAGGAAACCGNAGATCACCGTTCACNTCAATTTGGCGTTCGATGGCTTCGTATCCCTCTTTCTGAATCGTTAATGTGTAGGTTCCTTGCTCAACACGCTCGAGAACAGGGCAACTTTGAGTGTCTCCTCGACGCCCTGGTCCCGCTATTTTTACCGTCGCACCCGTGGGGCAATCCACGGTTAACGAGTGCATCACTTTCGGNTTTTTCACGACCGGTGGGGGCTTCTTCTTCAGNCCACGAACCAGAAAAAAGCTTGCTCCGGTCATCACGAGCCCCAGCACCANGAGCCCCATCACCGAGCGCATATTGAAACCTTGGGACACCGCACCGCTCGCTTGGCTTCGCTCCCGAAGATCCGTCAANGAGTCNTCCCAACTGGGTCTGGAACCCGGACCCATTTCTNGGGTTGCATCCATAATCGTGACTTGGTCTTCAACACCCACTAAGGTGCGAGTTTGCTGCACAATTCCGACGACGGTGTCTGCCGGTTCCTCCGGCGCTTCGAGGGAAGCAAGCTCACGATTNAGNGCTTCGCCTTCCCCTGGAAACCGACGNGCGAGCAATGGNCGGAGCANNTCTTCACTAGAAGCTGAAAGACCTAGGGAACGTTGNAGCCCACGCAAAGCGCCCACCACTTCACCTGCGGTGCTGTAGCGATCGTCCGGCTCCAAAGCCAAAAGCTTTTCGAGGACTACGAAGAGGCTCTCGGGATGTTCGGGTAGGGCTTGGCGTAGTTCGGGATGATCACCCTGTTGAACTTTAGCCATCAANCCCAAATCACTNTCTGCCCGATACAACGGCCGACCCGCCAACAACTCGAACAAAACNGCGCCGAGTGCGTAGAGNTCGGTGCGGATATCNACATCGTTCTCGCCNGCGAATTGCTCAGGACTCATGTAGCGAAACTTNCCTTTAACGACCCCNGTTTCAGTNCGCTCTGTCTGATCTCGGGCCTTGGCGATTCCGAAATCGATCACCTTCACGACCCCATCAAAGGTGATCATGACATTCGGAGGGGANATGTCTCGATGGACCAANCCCAAGGGTTGNCCCTGACGATCNAGTCGGCTCTCGGCATGCTCTAAGGCTCGNGCNATACCGAGAGCGATTGCGCTGGCCTCCTCAAGACCAATGGCCACTTGCTCACCGGGACCGCCAGNTGGCTTCTTNCCTCCATCCNGTCGCCGCAGNAGNTCCGCTANGGTGATTCCTGGAACNAACTCATAAATCAGGAATCCNTCATCACGCTCCATGTGGAACTCNTGGACTTGCGCGATGTGATGGTGATTTAACTGAGACGTCAGACGCGCTTCCTCGGCGAGCGTCGTGACCAGACCCTCTCGTTCGGCCACATGATCGTGAAGCTTTTTGACAGCCACCGGCTTACGAAAGCCGGACGGTCCTTGTTGTAAACCCAGATAAACCTCGGCCAACCCCCCCGTCGCGAGACGACGTAGCATCCAGTAACGCCCTAAACGCCTCGGTAGACCGGGTTGGGTATTCATAGGCTCTTTATTCCTTTCTTTTGCTCCTAACGCTAGATTCCGTCGTCGAGGAACTCGACAAGTAAGGATTGCCTGCCTAGGCTTCCGCCTGGAGGAAGCCATCTCGAGGTGTTTGTTCCTGTACTCGCTTTGCTTCTAGCAACACCGGAAGCAGGGTTAGAAATCGGTCAACTTCAACAGAGCGAAGCCATTCGCTTTGTCGGTTTAACGGCCCTCGATGCCGGCATTGATCCCCGTGTGCAAAGACGCATCACCGAGGGGCTCTATCGTCACTTAGGCCTGCGCTCTCATGACGTCTCGAACCTTGATGCTTGGACCGCAAAGCTCCGCCAAAGTGAGGACCTTTACCGTCGTGGCGAGACAACCCAAGCCATCGAGACACTGCGCCAACTCCAAATCATCTTGGCCAGCAATGAAACGGTTTGGAAAGAGAGCGTCGACCTCCTGGCTGAGGGCCTCCTGTTGCAAGGAAGAACATTGCTTCACGCCGGTCAAAATGAAGAGGCAAAGGCAGCCTTCTCTTGGTATTTCAGTCTTCGTCCTCACGAGCCTCCTGATCCCGCTCGATACCGACCTCAAGTGATCTCATTTTATGAAAATAATGTGATGATTCCCTTGGCTCAAAACCAAGTCGCACTGGAATTAATCTCAGTTCCCGCGGGACTTTCTGTCTGGCTGAATGGAAAGCGTCTCGGCGCAACGCCGATCACCATCCCCGCACTGATCCCTGGCAAGCACTTCCTCCGCCTCGAAGGCGGGATGGCCACCCATCAAGAGATGATCGAGATCCACCCCTCAAAACCGAGACAACAACACCGAGCGCTACTGGAAGGGCAAAATCCCCGATTCGAAAAAATTCTCGCCACGTGGCGCCAACAACTCGGTTTAGCACCCCTTGCGAGCATCATCACCGAACCAACCGACACCATGAGCAGTCTGTGGATGGCAGGTTTGGCTTCTGGCGCCGATGGTCTCCTTTTGCACTTGGTTCATTTCGATGCGGCTGCCAATCTTGTCGATCTACAGAGCCTTCCCCTGAACGGCGACCTCAGCAACCTCAACACAGTGCTTGAAAACACCACTCAGTTTACCCAACGAACACCTGTCCCCCTAGAGCCTGGGATGGAGACTCTTGTCTTTGGCCGTGCCCCCGCTCGTTCCAGGCCGCCCTGGATGCTGATGGGACTCACAGCCACTGCGGTCGCGGCTGTTGTCGTCGGTGTGGGACTCTTGGCGAGCAGTTCAGAGTCGAGTGGTATTTACGTCGACCCCAGGGGCTTACAATGAGACAGCATTTCGTCTTTTCCCTACTCCTCTTTGCTGCCTGTGGTGAGCCTGCGCTCGATATCGAACTTCGCAAGGACCCCTCTGTCACCGAAACGCTCGTCCTGCTTCAACCTCAAATCCATAAAGTCCCAAGCTCCACGCCAACAATCTACCCAACGGTACGTATCGCCGACGGCCCTTTTACGCTGCCGCCTCCGGAAACAAATCACGCATTTATGATTCGCATCGAAGCGTGCGGCGAGGGCGAAGATTGCGGTGTGCACAATCGAATTGCTTCCGCCTGCTCGACGGTCATGACGATCCAAGATGAGGACGCACTGCCACGCATCTTCTTAACCTTTTTTCCCGTTGAACCCGGTCGTCAGGGTTGTCCCTAATCAGACGAGTTAGGTCGCCTCTCGAATATCCCAGTCCGTCCCATCCCGACGATCAAAGAGGTCGATTCCCAAGGCGTTCAGTTGCTCTCGAAGGCGATCCGCCTCTTCAAAGTTGCGCTCTTGTTTGGCTGCAAAGCGTTGAGCCACCAGGGCCTCCACTTCATCGATATTTAATTGAAGCGCCTGCGCTCTCCGGTCACGTCGGGTTTGCAACCAAACAACTGGCGACTGACGAGCCAGACCAAGCACTTCAAGAAGCGGGTGCAACTGAGCCTGTAGTTGCGCCAACGTTGCGGGCACTCGCTTGCGCTCCCCTTTGCTCGCGGGAGGATGATCGATGAGTTCATTAGCCTTTCGAAGCCCATCGGCGAGAATCCCCAAAAGCTGAGGTGTGTTCAGGTCGTCCAGAAGTGCATCCTGGCTACGACTCAACAGGTCAAACTCCTCTAAAGGCGCCCGCTCAAGCGCGGCTTCACCCGCTTGCTCGAGTCGTTGGGAGAGTTTGGCGAGACTCGTGTAGAGGTAAGCCACTCGCTGACTGGCTTCATCCAATGGCTTCTGCGAAAAATTGATGGGCTGTCGGTAATGGGTGGTGAGCAGAAAATAACGAATAGCTTCGCCGTCATAGCGCTCCAAAACCTCCCGAATCGTAAAGAAATTGCCCAGAGATTTAGACATTTTCTCATCATCGATATTCACAAACCCATTGTGACACCAATGACTGGCATAAGTCTGCCCAGTAGCACATTCGGATTGGGCAATTTCATTTTCGTGATGGGGAAACACTAAATCGCTACCACCACCATGGATATCCAGCGTTGCACCCAGGTGTGTGGTGCTCATGGCTGAACACTCGACATGCCAGCCAGGTCGGCCTTCACCCCAAGGACTTTCCCAAGCCGGCTCGCCCGGTTTCTTCGCTTTCCACAACGCGAAATCCAGAGGATCTCGTTTATTTTCATCGATTTCGACCCGAGCTCCGGCTCGCAAGTCATCCAAATCCCGACGACCGAGTTTGCCATAATCGGGCATGGAACGAACAGCGAAGTAAACGTCGCCTTCGGCTGCGTAAGCATGACCTTTCTCAATAAGCTTTTCGGTCATGGCAATAATTTCATCGATATGCTCGCTGACCTTCGGCTCCACATCGGCTTTCAGGACGCCCAGTGCTTCCATATCCTCGTGGAAGGTCTTAATGTAGCGCTCACTTAACTCGAAGGGGTCAACGCCTTCTTCATTGGCCGCATTGATGATTTTATCGTCAACATCAGTGAAGTTACGGACGTATTTGACCTGGTAACCCAAATACTTCAGCGCCCGATAAAGGGTATCAAAGGCGACATAGGCTCGAGCATGACCGATATGACAGAGATTGTAGACAGTCACGCCGCACACATACATGCGGACAAAGCCTGGATCCTGAAGAACCAGAGGCTCCACTTGGCGGTTCAGGGTGTTGTAAAGTCTTGGGACAGGAAGTTCGCTCATGGTTCCGACAAGGTGGTGAACAGGCGAAATGGATCCCCTCTGTCTTCCAAACTGTCAACTACGACTGTATAATCACCTGCTGGAAGAACTCCTGCATTCAGAGATGCATTACCGCTCCAGGTCATCTGACACGCCATATCCACGGGCAAGCGACAATCGGCGAGACGGACATAAATCGCCATCCGTCCTGATGAAGGAACCTCGAGTTGCACCCGACGGGCTTCCTGCAAAGAGAGTCTGAAGAATCCGTCGGCACCGGCAAGGTTGAAACCACAACTCCCCGAACTTGCGTCACCAAGCCCCTCGAAGGTCGAGCGGAGGATCGATTCGCCCAACTGATTCTGCGGCAGAGGAATGTCGGGTAAGGTTCCGGTACAACCGTCGGCGCCGTGAACAAAGGGCGCCCGAGTCTCCGGCCCGGTCATGCTCACCCGCAAGGTAAAGTCGCCACCGACAGCGAAACTGCTGCGAGTATCCACACTGAGCGCATAAATTCCTGCATCAAGGTCAGCTTCTAACAAATCGTTGAGGCCGACACCGCCATCGTTGTCGCAATACAACTCATCACCGCCACAATGGGTCGTCAAACTAAGCATGAGGTTCACCCCAGGGCTTGGCTCCAAGCCAAACCGAATCACTCCGCCGCCCTCCGGGACTCGGACCAGGTATTGAACATCACCCGCCTGGACACCGCCGCAGCGACTTTGAGTGTTATCGTGGGCACCGGCGGTAGTCCCCGTAAAAACCTGCTCTTCACCGGGCACGAGGTCTCGAATGGCTTGGGGGTTGGCACAAAGGTCGTTGATCGGTGGTGGACCCAAAAGTTGCAGTTGATAACGAAGCGTTTGATCTGCCGCACCACGGATGCGCAAGTGATGATCACCGTCAACGGCACCGACAAACTCAAGATCGCCGTAGGAGCCTCTTGAAACACCGCTGGCGATGGGGTTCGAATCACCCGGTGCAAAAAGGTCCATGAAGATATTTCGATCCTGATTGCTGAACCGGCGAATCCGGAGACGCCCCTGTCGACCTGATGTTGAGGGGATCAGGAACCAATCATCGTCAGCACATGCGTTTTGAAAAGCTGTCGAACTGTTTTCAGCAAGCCGGTTGGCACCCTCGATTTCATCGTCTGCAGGGTCTCTCGTATCCGGCAGACAAAGCCCACCCGGAACGGCCTCCGCCCGCAGCCGATACCGACTTGAATCGCCACTCGGTAATCCGATGATTTGATAGGCACCAGCCATCGGCGCATTCTCAAGATTCAACCTGAAGCCATCCGGACTCGCCTGAAACTGCCAATTTTGGCCGTTCGGTCCGGCGAGTCGCCAACCAGCCGCCGCCCCCTCAACGCTCACCACCTCAACTTTCAAGCCATCCTGAGGCTGGAGGTTAATCTCTGAGTAATCGGGCGAGCCGGGACAAAGAATTCCTTCTCTGACCCCATTGAGAGCGACACTGAAAGCCGGTTGATCATCGGGCTCATCGGCGTCGTCTTCACATCCGACCGGCACTTGGAACAGGGCGAAGGTAATCGAATAAACGGCGTCAACNCCCCGAAGGCGTACCCAAGCGATTCCNGANGCACCCAGTTGAGCCTCCGTTAACACTGGAAGGAGCCCGCGGCCCTGGCGACCNTCCACCCGAACCGGGGCGCCNAGTACTCGACCTTCNGCGTTCACCATGGCGACCTCCACCATCGCTCCCCCTCGATTCTCGACGACAAATCCAACCCTTTGCCCAGCAAGTAGACTGACCGCATACACATCCCGATCTTCTGCTTCTCCAGGCAATGCACACAGACTGCCTTCAACGGATTCGCCATAAGGAATGATCGTCGCAAGTTCGGTACTCTGGTTCGGCTCGATATCCACGGTCGGGCAGAAGTCGTTACGTTGCTCGACGGCGAGATCGTACCGTACAGAGCCAAAGACCCCTCGGATTTGCATGGATAAATCATCACCCTCAGGGGCGCCGAAGATCGTGGTGCTTAAGACACCATCCTCCCGTGTCATGACTTCTGCGGGAATCGGCCGGCCATTCGCATCAAAGAACCTCACGTCAAGAGCCGGCGGCATGTCCGGCACTGGGGGATCCATCTCTTGCTGCCAGGTCACGCGTAGCTTCACAGTAACCGCTTTGGCACGTACCCGTACTTTGTACCAATCAGGCTGATTGCAAACCCATAAATCCTTTCGGACACCAGCGACCCGACGGGCGAACTCTGCCAAGTTGTTAGGCTCCAGTGCATCATAATCACAGGGGTCCGGTCCTTCGCAGATCCCCTCGACGCAGCGGAGGCCCTCGAAACAATCCTCATCTTCTCGGCAAACTGCAGGCTCGTGACATTCCCCCTCGCGACTGCAGCGCTGGTTTCCAGTGCACGCGGCGCGCTCCCCCCCCCAACAGTCGTAACAACTGCCCTGAACACAGATCCGCTCACCGATACAGTCGCTGTCCTCTTCACAAATCTCTGGTTCTAAGCAGTCAAGAAACTCCACAGCGCAGGTTTGAACCTCGGCACAGCCACAGGGGTTTGGCGCTTGGAAGCCTGCATCTACAGCGGGTGGCCCGCTGTCGGGAAGATCCATGCCTCCATCGGTAGCTGGTGTTACAACCGGCGCCTGTGGACACCCGATGAGGAGAAACAGGCTGAAGATGGCGAGGCGACCCATGAACTCTCCCTCGATACATGAACAAAGTACGCCCAAAGGGCGTGCCCCGACAAGCATTCAGCTTGCCAGAAAAAGCGAAGGGCGCCATCGGCGCCCTCCACTCAAAATAAGCACTCGTCAGTCGAAACCACGAGACGTCGAGCGATCAGCCTTGGTCGTCGGGAATTTCTTCCAAGAGCAAGTCCATCCAGAAACTTAGCGTAAATTCACCGAACATACCGTCTTCATGTTGAACTCGAATCACGTAAGTTCCCGGTTGAAGATCGACGCTGCCCCCAGATTGGCTGGATTCGACGGCCTCACCCGCAAAGTTCATCCCCTCACCCGAACCGGAACAAAACAACTCGGTAGCGGTATTGGCACACTCAGACTCGATGGCGAGCATCGGCGACCAACTGGAGCGCCAGCCGCTTTCTCCACCAGCAGTGCTGACAAGGTACTTCACCCGTCGAGGCTGTGTCAGCACCAGCTTGTAAACCATGTCCACGAGCCCACCGCCGGCCGGTGCGCAACTCATGCTGCCCAGATCGTCGTTCCCCTCATCAGTGAGTTGTCCAAGGACACTGACCGTTCCCAACTCATCCCGCGGAATACCGATGGGCAGTCCCTCCAGATCTTCACAGGTTGCCCCACCATTGGCACCAGCAACGAACTGGAAAGCGACATCGTGATTCTCACCGCCTCGAAGCTGCGCATCCAAAATCTGCCAGGAAAGCTGTCCAGTCCGAGTGCTCTGTTCACCGAAAAGGGTCAGTTCACTCGCTGAACGATAATACCATCGGTCCGGGTTCTGAGAGGCATACATGAGTCCACCCACGTAGGTTTCTCCATCTGCTTCACCTGTAAAATAACGACGGGCGATCGGCTGCGTCTCACTTCCCTCCGGAACAGAGACTCGCCAACCGATGAGGTTCCCCTCTGCGATGGGTCCAGAGAACCAAGCGCCTTGTCCTGGTCCGGATAAACTCTGCACGTGCCGGCGATTCATCGTGGGAGTCACGGTGACCGTCTCCATTTGCAATGTGAATGCTCCACTGGCGTCCTCGGCGAGAGGCTCGGTGCTCCCCAAAACGAGATACCAGGCACCCCCTTTGGGGACGATGAGTTCCATCGCCTGGCCGTGTGCTGAAAGTTCTTCATGCTCGTTCGTGTAGGTGAACAATCTTTCATCTTCCTCAACGGGCGGACGGGTTAAACTCATGGTTGGCGTGAAGTCGCCACCGGAGACTACAAACCGGAGAATGCTTCCTTCTTCCAAGTTCATGGAGAAGTTTGCGTCACCTTCGGTTAAGTCGCCGGTTGCGGGCTCATTCAACACCAGCCCAACCGCCGTGCTGTCGGACACTTCGATCGCTCCAGGCACAGGAATGACGACTTGATTGTTAACGGAGATGGCAAAACCTTGGAGCCCGGCGGCAACCTGCGGTCCCACACGGCCCTCGAAGACCACTTCCTGATAGCCGAGTAAGCCGTTTCCCTTTACCTCGACCGAATCGGTCACGAAGCCACCACGTTGGTCGAGAATTTCAATCGACCAGGCTTCCGTCATCGGCAAACCGAAGTTCTCGCTGAGGTAAATCGTCCCCCCAACCGAAGCGCCGGGGAGAATTGGGTTGCTGTAACCCTCAGCGAACTCAAACCACGCAGCAGGCGCGACGGCGAAAGCAGAATCGAGACTCAACTCGCCGATGGTGAGGTCCGCAGTCCCTGAGACCACATTCGAAGCCACTCGAACGGTGACCCCCAACGTGACAGGACTCAAGACCTGGGTGCCAACCACCTCAACGCCCGGATAGTCGATCACCACCTCGGCGCTCTCAGACCAGTCGGTAAACTTGCCAACGATCTGAACCATGACCTCTTCACCCGCCAGAAATCGATCAGGAACGACGTAGGCGATCTCGGCCGCAGGTGCCACTGCATCGCTCCCGTCGTTGCCTGTCGCTCCAGGGGTTCCTGGACTACCACTCGGTCCAATCTCACCCTCAGGACCGCTGCGACCGTCGAGCCCCGGAATCGGAGCGCAAGCAACCGCCAACAAACTCAATAAAAGGGCTGACTTATTCATCATTCCCGTCTCCCTTTTTGGTTTAGTTAAGATCCTGTAGACGTAGATTCAAAGTAACATCTCCTGAATCGGATGCGCCGTAACCGTCGATGTACAAGTAATACACTCCAGGCTCAGCAATCTCGACTCCGTTAATGCCGGATCTCAAGCCCAGGCCATTGCCATTCCAATCATCACCGTCGTCGTTAAGCCCCCCCGAAAGCGGTGTAAGGCTATCCGTACCGCAACTGTCAGCAATATACAGGACCGTATCATGGGTCGCCTCAAGGTAAGCATCGAGAAGGGCGGGGCGTGTCAGACTAATGATGAGCACTTGCTCTGGCCCCCCCCCATTGACTGCAGGATTGCCGAGCCAGTCCAAGCCAATCGCTCCTACCGCATTGGTGCCCTCCACCGACACATCGACCTGAAAGACACCGCGCTCACCGTCAGCACCGACATTTAGGACAACCCCTTCATGACAGCGACGTTCGGCGGGAGGAAGGGCGGCTAGCTCTTCATCGGTGAGGTCAGGATACAGAGGATCGCCGAGACTCAGCGTGAAGGCTTGATTTTCCTCGGCAACGAATTCAGCGTCAGAAACGCTCATGAAGACGATCCCCGCAGGAACGAAAGCGAAGACGTCGGTTCCCGTACCACCACCGAGGAGTTGTCCCTCTGCGCCGTAAACACCGAGTTCCACTTGGAGTGCCTCTGGAACCTCCGGCGTTACCACGACCGACCCGAGGAAGTTGTCAGCAAGGTCTGCAGTGAACCAAGCGTGCCCGACTTCAGGCGCAGAACCGGTTGCACCATCAGCTCCGAGCGCTGTCGGCTCGATCAACGAGGTGGTTAATGTGAACTCAACTTCCGCAGCGAGATCGGCTGCTGAAACCGTCAGGACCATCGTTGCTTCTTCCGCAGTTGGCACTTGTACCAACGCACCTTCACTCAGGATTTGATCAGGGCTGGTCAGCCAACTCGCCTGAACAGAGAACTCGGTTCCGTCTGCAGCAGCCGAGGCGCTGAGAACCTGCCCGGCAGGAACGGTAACGAGGAAGGGCTGCGAGTTTGCATCGGGGCTCACCGTCCCCGCTGCCGTGCCGTCTTCACCCACCTCAATCAACTCAGTGACCCTCACGTTAATCGTGAACTGGAGCATCGCATCCGCTTCTGCGTTCACGTCATCAGTCACGCGGAAAATCACAGAACCTGCGTTGGCGAGCCCATCGAAGTGACCCACGGCGTCATGCAGCGTGGAGTCTCCAGATTTGATCCAGGTGCGAGGCTGCAGATCCTGTGCCTCTTCCGGGAGGATTGTGACCTGAAGAAAGCTGGCATTCTGAAGATGATGGCGAAACCATGCAGCGCGGCCTGTGGCGAGGGGGACTCGGCCCGTTGTTGGAACGCCGGCAGCTAAGTCGGGCACGGTGACCACTTCGCTTTGCACCACATAATCGATCCCTTCCTCAGGGACGTCCTGCCCGTCGACTGCAATGAGCAGCGTACGCTCGGTGTCGTTGTAAAACTCGACCCAGCGATCGGAGCCGTCATGCACGAAAAGGGGCTCCAAGTTGCCACTTTCATAAACAGCGAGCGCAGGGCCTGTCCCATCACGACCCGCCTCGGCGTCCACCTGATGGCGGAGGGCGACGACTTGATCCGCTTCTGCGGTCAACAGAATGTATTGGGTCGGCGCTTCTTGGTTGAGTGTTCCCGTCGCCAAACCTTCGCCATTGAACGCACTGGTGTTTGGCTCTGTGATGACCACATTACCAACACTTACAACCTCATCGTCCGTGTCTTGATTTTGAATCAAACGAATACTGCACTCGCCCAAAGCCCCCGCCAAATCAACGGTACCTTCGACGGCCCACCGCTTCGCAGTAATGCGAGTAACACTGGTAAGAGAGAGTCCAACACAGTTTTCCAAGTCAAACGTGCCCGTTGCGATGACCTCGCTCGTGTGCAGTTCAGCCTCAAACGACTCACCCGCTACGAACTCGTTGGGGCTAAATTGAAGGGTCGGTCCAATCATCAGACCTGTTCCCTTTTCCGGATCTCCGAAGGTGAGATCGCCCACTGTGAGCGTGCGGAGTCCCAATGCTGCATCGGCCGAGACATTCACTTTCACATGAAGACTACTGGCGGACTGCACTTGAACTTCCAGCACCTCGATCCCTTCGCCGAGATCGACCGTTGTGGAGTCCGAAAAGTCGGTGAAGTAACCGAGCACCCGGAAGTGTCCGGTGCGGCCTTGAACAAGCGCTAGTGGATAAACCGCCGCAATCGCAGCATCGGGGTTTTCGACACCTGTGCCGTCAACGCCATCGATGCCGTCAGCACCGGGTTCACCCTGCTCGCCTTGGGGACCCTGGGGNCCCGCTGGACCGTCTTGNCCCGCTGGGCCCATGCAAGCGGCGGTGATGGCGAGCGTAAANAGAACAANTATGTTGCGATACATCATCAAATCTAACCCTTTTGGAGTTCGTTCATTAATAGCGAGGGGGTCCTAGCTATGGGAAAGCCAGTCCGCAAGCGGATAAACCACGAATTGNNACCAAATTATTCCTGAAAATGATCAGGTCTCGGCNCGGCGCAATGCTCCAGCCAAGATCAGGACGACCGTCAGAAAAATCGGAGGTAACACGGCAATCAGCCAAAAGAAGGCGAATTCACCGCCGAGCTTGGGCTGATCACCGTGAGCGACGAGTGCTGCACCCTCAATATCGAGTGCCAAATGCTCCCGCATAAATGAGATTAACGGTTCAAATCGACTTCCGGACTCCACAAAATAAAGGCGACCCGTCACATCCAAATTTGCTGTCGCTTCGAATCGTGGAGCATCCTCATGATCGAGGGGGACCTCCACAACCAAGCGTCGACAGGCTTCAACGGGCATCTCAAAAGGACAGACTGCACCGATAATCTGGAAGTAGCGNGTCTCCACATTACCAAACTTGAAGCCGTAGGTCCGACTCCACTCCGCCCCTTTAAAGCCGAGAGTCGCTTGTTGGAGGACCACTTGAGTTCCCTCTTCCGGAAACTGGTGGTTTGCGACCAAATGATCACGAAGATTGATGACCTCTCCCGCACGGAAAGCTGCCATCGTGTTGTCCAGGTAACCAGAAGATGAGATAATCCAGACGTAAACACCGATGGCACCGACATAGGTCAGTAGGGCACTGAGTCGGCGTGATGACGAGGGCGGAGGCGGTGGAGGCGGTCGTCGAGCAGCAGCCTCGATCGCCGCCCAGTCAACCGCTTCTTCGACGGATTCAGTCAACGCTTTCTCTCCCACGGGGCGGCAGCGTTACCGTTGCCACTGCTTGGGCTGCAAGCCCTTCCTTTCGCCCGGTAAANCCCAAGCCCTCCGTGGTCGTCGCTTTCACGTTAACGGAANCGACCGGTAGCCCCAACAGATCGGATAAACGCTTTCGAATTCGGGCTTTGTAGGGACTCATGCGNGGTNGCTCACCGATCAGGCAAAGATCAACATGCTCGATTCGACCGCCGGCTTGNGCAACTCGGTTCAATGCGTGCTTCAGAAANTCNACCGAATCCGCATCCTTCCAGCGCTGGTCGCTGGGCGGAAAATGTTCACCAATNTCGCCGGCACCGACCGTTCCAAGCAAGGCGTCGGTCAAAGCATGAAGCAAAACATCCGCATCGCTGTGNCCAGNAAGACCGATCTCATCCTCAAGTTCGCAACCACCGAGAAAAAGAGGTCGATTTTCGTCNTAACGATGCACGTCAAAACCTTGGCCTACCACCGTTCGTCGAGGCAAGATCGGCAGATCCGTGGGCTGCGTTATTTTAATGTTTCGCTCCTCACCCAGAATCCCTTTCACCGGGAACCCTGCAGCGAGCAAGGCGGATGATTCATCGGTGACATTGTGACCGTGGGACTCAAGGGCNTGAAGNAACCATTGCCGTCGAGCCACCTGGGGTGTTTGAACCCGGCGAATCGAAGCACGCTCGAGGGCTGATTGCGGCTCNCCGAAGGCATCNACTTGCAGTAAACTATCGACACTTGGCAGCATCGGGACGGATGCCCCGACTTCAACGGCGCCNTCGATCAAGCGACGAATCAACTCCGGATCACAGAAAGGACGTGCTCCATCATGGACCGCGACAAAGTCGCCTGTGGCCGGTAATGCAGCCAGCCCACAGCGTACGGAATCCACGCGCTCTCGCCCNCCCGGNATGATCGCATGCAAACGATCTCCCAAGCGACTCAATCCGTGATCATCATGGGGTTCACCGACGATCACAAGGCTCGAAACGCCTCCTGCAATCAACGAACGAGCGGCATGNAAAAGAACGGTTTCACCGTCTTCCAAGCGACNAGAGAGTTTATCGGCGCCAAATCGGACGGACCGACCCGCGGCCACGATCACACCGTGGCACTTTGTGTCCATTCATGGACTCCTGCTAGGCGATCGACTCGAGGGAAGCGCCCTCAAAAATAGCGTCGAATTCTGCTTGGATTTCAGTNACTTCCGTCTCGGTAGCCAGGCTCAACTCCTTCACCAGCAGTCCCTGGGCTTTGTCCAGCATCTTACGCTCGCCAAANCTCAAGTCTTTGCCCGTGCGCAGTAGACAAAGATCCCTCATGACCTCGGCCACCTCAAAGATTGAACCTGTTCTGATCTTTTCCGTGTACTCACGCTGGCGACGATTCCACGTCGTNTGATCCACCGAAAGCTCTCGAGTCTGGAGAATCTCATAAACCGTTTCGATATCTTCCGCTTCGACCAAACCTCGAAGACCAACTTTTTCGACTTTCGTGATNGGGACTTTGACAATCATGTTGTTGTCAAGAACCCGCAAAACGTAAAAGGTTGCTTGGGTGCCGCCAAGTTCCCGTGACTCGATCGCCTCGACCCTGGCGACCCCCTCTGTAGGGTAAACCGCTAGATCTCCGACTTCGAATGCTTGACCGTGCATAAAACCACTCCTTGAACCGATNTGGACTCTACAGCATGGTCCCATCAAAAGCCACAAGAGTGTGGAGGCAGCGGGAATGAAAAGACGGCGAATTTCAAATCATTGGCTTTCGGCCTCCCCACCTTGCTTCAACAATCGATGAAGATGGCGGGGCTGATTGCACTGGGCGCCGCACTGGGCGCTCTGCTTCGCTGGCGTCTCGCTGTTGTCCTCACAGCTCCGTGGGGGACGACTGGAGCAAACCTGCTCGGCTGCCTATTGCTCGGGGTGTTGCTGGCAAAAACCAACGATCAACACGCCGTTTGGCCTTTCTTTGCGATCGGTTTCTGCGGATCATTAACGACCTTTTCAGGCTTTGTCTTCGACCTCTGGCGGCAAGGCAATAGCGTCTCAGGACTCCATTATCTCAGTTGGAATCTGTTGGGTGGCTTCGCCCTCTTCATCTTGGCGATCAGGCTGTTTCGTCCTGACGGTCCTTAAGCGATTGCCACAATGCCCTTGTCTCGGGGTTAAGTTGTCGAGGAACCTGAAGCTGAACATGGACGAGCAGATCGCCCTGATGACCGGCTGGATTGGGTAAGCCCGCGCCATGAAGAGGCAAAACTGCTCCCTCTCCTGTGCCCGCAGGAATGGTTAAAGCCATCAAGCCATCAAGCCCCTCGACCTGTACCTGCCCTCCCAAGACCGCCGTCGGCAGATCTAAAGCGAGCGGCTGATGAAGATCCGCACCATCACGGACCCATGGAGCCGGAGCATCCTCCACTCGAAAGACGACAAGAAGGTCACCGGGAGGCAACTGCGGGTCTGCTTGATCCCCTTCTCCACGCATCCGAATCTGCATCCCCGAGGAAACGCCCGCTGGGACGTGAATTACCAAGGGACTGGTATCCACATGAACCCCTCGACCATCACAGGAAGCACAGGGGTCCTTGATGACACCACCAGACCCCTCACAACGGGGACACGTCGTGCTCATCACGAAGAGCCCCTGACGCTGGACAACCTGTCCCGTTCCAGAACACATCCCGCAGGTCTCAGGTCCTTGCTCACTCTCGGAACCTGTTCCGTTACACGTTGTACACGGGCGATTCCGTCGAAGTTGAATGGAACGCTCCGCTCCACTCAAAACCTCAGAAAATGGGACCTCAAGGCGCACACGGAGGTCTCTACCCTTTCGAGCCTGCTGAAAGGGGCGTCCCCCGAAAAGGTCGCCAAAAAAATCACCGAAGTGACTAAAGATATCGTGAACGTCAGCACCAGCTGTTTGTACGCGCCCCTCCACGCCCTCGTGACCATAACGGTCGTAGAGGTCTCTTTTTTCTGCGTCACCCAGCACCTCGTAGGCCTCACTGGCCTCCCGGAAGATCTTGGCCGCTTCCGGATCGTCAGGATTTTGGTCCGGGTGGTGAGCAAGTGCGATACGCCGAAAGGCTTTTTTGATGTGTCCAGCATCCGAGTTCCGCTCGACGCCTAACACTTCATAGTAATCTCGTTTCATCGCACCATCCTTAAGGCCCCAAATAGGGACGCTGATGGCGAACTGCAAGGGATAGCGCCATAAAGAAAGCAATCGAGATGACAACGATTCAACAAGCGGACATGTCGAATAAAACTCGAGCGACTCGAGTTATAAATGTTCTTTTTTGTCGATTTAAGGCTAAAACGATGGTCTAAAATCATCATCATGATCGTTTTGATCGATTCATATCTTTTAATGAAATCCCTTCTTGCGCTAGAAACGATGCGCTTGAGTGGCTATAGGCGGGCCGCCAAAGGAAAAAGATCATGACAGCTGCAGATCAGGGCCACTCGGTCAACGAAATCACCCAAATGATGGTCCAGATCAGCCGCGCCGGGGCGGGCACGTGGATCATGTGGTTCATGGTCGCTCTCTCGGTTGTCTCGCTCATTCTCATCGTGGAACGATTCATCTTTTTCTGGCGACGCATGGGGGATGCTGAGTTGCTTCATGCTGGACTTAGCGAGCAGTTACGAGAGGGCGATCTCCCCGGCGCCAAAGCGTTGGTACAAGACCAAGATAACATGGTGGCCAACATCGCCCAGACCGGCATCGAACGCCTGAGTGATGGTCTCGACAGCTGCCAGGAAGCGATGGAAGCCCGAACGGCCTTAGAGAAATTGCGCTTCGAACGGGGTTTAACCGTCCTCGGCACCTTGGGCGCCAACGCCCCATTCATTGGCTTGCTCGGGACCGTGGTGGAAATTATCGTGACCCTCGGACGAGAGGGCGGAATCTCACCGGAAGCCCTTCCCATGATGATGAAGGATCTGGCGACCGCCCTTGCGGCAACAGCCGTCGGCCTGGTCGTCGCCTTGCCAGCAGTGGCGGCAAACAATTATTTTAGACGCCGCTTAAACACGGGCTTAGCAGCCTCCGAAATCGTTCGCCGAGAACTCGCCGCCTATGCGCTCCGTCTCCCACCCAAGGGAGATTTCTAACATGGCTGGTGGCGGTGGCGATGGCGATGGCGCCATCGAAGATATCAACGTAACTCCACTCGTCGACATCATGCTCTGCTTGATGGTTATTTTCATCATTGCAGCTGCGATGGTCGTCGCCGCACCCAAAGCCATTGACATCGATCTTCCGAAAGCAGCGAGCGGCGAGCAAAAGGAGCGTCCAAAGACCTTTGCGGTCTCCTATGGCTCGAAAGAGGAGTTGCTCTTCAACGGCGAGCGAGTGGACTGGGATACGATGCGAAGTCGGGTACGTCAGGCGAAAAAGGATAATGAAGAGGTCCAAGCGATCATCGCTGCAGACGCCAAGCTTACCTATGGCAAGGTCATGCGGTTGATCGATGCCATTCGAATCGATGGTGTCGAGCGCTACGCGCTGAACATCGACCACGACCCAACAACGAACCCGGTCCAAGAGGATTAGGATCGTGAGCGCCGTCGGCGTTGCTGATCTCCTGAAGGCTCGTCGTCGACGACGACTAGGCTTGGTAATCGCTGGTGTCTTAGCGCTCTCTGCCCACGGTTTGGTAGCAGCAGGCGCAAGTCTGCTTAGCGCTGAACAGAAGGCCGAAATAAGACGTCGACTTCGGCTTGATATCAACATCAAAAAGCCAAAACCAAAACCGAAGAAAAAAGAGGCTGAGAAACCCAAACCCAAACCCAAACCGAAGCCCAAACCCAAACGCCGTAAACGACGAAAGATCGATTTCACAAAAAAGCGAAGCCAACCGAAGCCGACCCCAAAACCCATGGAAGAACCTCCTCCACCGGTCTTTGGGGTCAACTTATCATCCACTTCAGCAACAGGGACGGGGATCACGGTCAGCGTGGGCAATACACTGACAATCGACCCTGCTAAATCCAGCAAGGCGAAGCCGAAACCGTTTCGCCCCACCCCGACACAGGAGTTGAGTACTCGGCCTGAACTCAGTCGTTCAGCGATGCGCAAACTACAAGCGCTACCCTACCCACCCAAAGCGATGGAGATGGATCTCGAAGGACGGGTACTCTTGCAGTTGGATATTGACGAAAAGGGTCGAGTCATCGCCGTGCGCGTTCTCAAGGACCCAGGCGCCGATCTCGGAGCCGCTGCCAAAAGGATGTTCAAAAAGATTCGCTTTCGACCGGCGACGGTCAACGGCGAACCTGTCGCCTCCCGTGTCCGATTCAAGTATGACTTTGTGATCGAGTTCTAAGATGGAACGTATGATGTTGGCCCTTACCGGGGGCGAACGACCGGTTCGAACTTTAGGCGACGGTCCGACTGTGCTGTGCCTCAACGGCTTGACCCAAACCACCGCCAATTGGACCGGTTTCGCTCGACGGCTTGCTCCGCTAGGTTATCGAGTCGTGCTCACCGACCTTCCCGGTCAAGGTTCAGTCAACCCATTAGCCGAAGGGGGCCCCAAGGAGCAGGCTCATGCCCTGATTCAACTGCTGGATGCGATGGCGCTCGACCGTTGTCACGTGCTCGGGTTTAGCTTTGGCGGCCGGGTTGCTCAGGAATTACTGAACATCGCCCCCCATCGAATGGATCGATGCATCTTTGTCTCGACCAGCCTACGGCGTTCCAGCGCAGCGGATCTCGTGGTGAAGGGTTGGCTCGATGCTCTGGAGTCGACTGGAGTCGAAGGCTTGGCTCAACATGCGCTCCCCTGGATTATCGGTGACGCTTTGCTCAAAGGCGACCTCGATCTGATCGTTCGTACCACCAGTCGTCGCAACAGCGTTGCAGGAATCCGGAGCCTCCTCGTCGGCTTGCTGGACCATACACCTCCCCATCTCAGTGAACACGAACATCGTTGTCTTGTGGTGGCTGGCGAACGAGATCGCTTTACCCTCAGTGTCGATCAAAAATGGGCTGCCGCACAACTCACCCACGGTGCCTTTATCGAGATCCCGAATGTGGGTCACACGGTACCCGTCGAAGCCCCCGATGCGTTGGCGAAGGCAGTAGACGACTTTCTCAGCCAAGGCACATTATGACCCAAGCTGAGGTCATCTTTGCGACCCCGTTTCGGTTGCCCAAAACCAGCGATTTAGGACAGTCAGTCGTGGTCCTTGATGTGGCGTTTTGCGCCACAGGAGCCAAAAGAAGTTACGAAGAGATCACTCTGCCATTCATTCAAACGCTCGGGGATCGACTCAAACTCTGGATCGATCATCATGATCACGAACGCAACGCAGACTGGGTGAATGATCACCGATTCGTGCTTGTCTCTCGGCTTGATCATCCTGCCTGTCCGGAACTAGTCACCCCCGAACGGGTTCAAGCCGCAGGTCGTGTCGACACCATCATTTGCCATCATGACTTTGACGGTATCGCCAGTGCCGCACGCTTTCTACGGGGCGGTATCGATCCTTATCCAGGATGCGAAGCCGATGCTCGAGCCATCGATTCTCGAGTAGGGCAAGCCTCCGAAAGAGCGCTTCGTCTCGCCGGCGCGCTCGCTGTTCGTCACGATGATGTGTTAAGGCGCTTGGTTCTTGGCTCGCTCGTGAATGGGCGAGAAAGTTCCGAACAAGCCAAACAGATCGACCGAGCTTTTCAAAGCTATAAACAACGGAGTCATCGAGCGAAAATGTTGGCTGCAAAGGGTGAGCTGATCGGCGCTCTGCTCGTTCTGGATCATCGTGGCAACAAGGAGAAAGTCGATCGAACCGTGGCTTTACTGGAAGGGCAAAAGAGAGCTCCTATCGCTCTCTTTCTTGGGGATGATGGGCGGCTCACACTCGCTTGCGATGCAGACCTTAACCTGGATTTTTGTGAGGTCTTCCAAACAGGAGGTGGCATGAAGAATCGGGTCACCCTCTCCATGGATCGACTGGATGAGGTGATTCGGAAGCTACACTCTTTTCAGCCCTAATTTTAACCACGCCCTAATGGGAAGCAACATACCAAATCGCCCCGATAAAGAGCGACATGGCAAGACCAGCAACAGCAATCCAGAGGCCGATGTGCCCACTTTCTAAATCCTCCTCTTCCTCAGCCTGGTGAAACCGGCCGGAATTCAGACTGGCCCGCTCCATCAGAATGTGAGGCATCGTCACCTCGCCCGTCGGATGTTCTCGAAGGGCTTCCGGACTCTTGCCGACCCGTTCAAAAACGCGCATCGCTAGATGTCGAAGATAAAAGTCTGGGTTCTCGATTCGACCGAGTATTTGTGACGAAATAACAAAGAGTTGCTGATCTGAATCATCGATAGCATCCACCAGCTTTGCTGTCGGCATACCCGCATTGTCTGAACCCTCAAGACCACTGGTCACCCCTTGGTCTCGAGTCCACAGAACGACCAGCCCACCAAAGGTAAACTCCTGGCGCATGATGACACCACCTTCATCCACCCAAGAGATAATATCCGCTGCCGCGCCCCCTCGATGCCAAACTCGACGTAGGCCATCTTCCCTAAATTCCGTATCGCCAACGTAGACTCGACGCAGACGGCTCGCCACCATGGCGATTGACGCCTCATCAGCAGAAAGCAGCATGCGACCAAGTTGCGAAATCACAGGAAGTTTAGCTTAGGTCTGCCTTCTCAACCACGCAAGAATCAGGACAACAAAGCGGTTGCGGTCAACATGTAGATCAAGATTCCGGTAATATCGTTGGCGGTGGTGACAAAAGGGCCGGCGGCGATGGCGGGATCCACACCAATGCGCCGAAAAGCGACAGGAGCCAACGCACCGATCGCAGTGGCAACACTCATGGCAGCAAACATCGCACTACCAACCACGATCCCCAACGTGGGATCCCCAAGCCATGCGACCGACACCAATCCGATCACTCCACCGCACAGTAAGCCCATAAAAAGCCCAATGCTCCCCTCTCGAACCACCGTCGTACTCACCGCTGATGGATCGATTCGCCCCGTCGCGTATCCCCGAATCACGATCATCGCTGACTGACTGCCGACATTGCCACCCATGGCTGTTATCACCGGCACGAAAGCCACCAGTGCGATCGTTTCCTCAAGAGTTGCCTGGAAAATCCACAAAAGCAGCCCGGTACAAAAACCCCCCACAAGATTTACCACCAGCCATGGCAGGCGAATCAGGCTAATTTTAAAGGGACGGTCACCGTACAGAAGTTCCTCGGCGTCAGAACCGACCATCCGGTACGCATCCTCGTCGGCTTCTTCCTCCATCACCTCGACCACATCATCGACCAAGATGCGCCCGAGCAGCCGACTTTCTTCGTCGGTCACAGCAAGAGAAATAATGTCGTATTTGGCAAAGACCCGAGCCACTTCCTCCTGGTCAATGGTCGGCCGAACCTCCACAAACTTAATCTCCATTAAATCTGCAATGGGTGTGTGAGGTTCAGCCAATGCCAAACGGGCCATTCGCACCGTGCCAATAAATCGGTCCTCATCGTCCACAACAAAGATGAAATGCATATTTTCCACATCATCTTGCCAGGACCTCAGCGCCTGGATGGCCTCGGTGGAGCTAGCCGATTGACGAATACTCGCCACCTCAACCTGCATTAGGCCGCCCGCAGAGTCTTTGGGGTATTTGAGCAACTCTCGGAGTTCTTCCGCCTCTTCAGGTTCGGAGGCCTCTCGAACCTCTAAAACGCGAACAACCGTATCTTCCTCAAGGTCGCCTAGAACATCGGCTGCGTCATCACTCTCAAGTTCACCGATCAACTCTGCGATTTCTCGAACCGATGTTTGCTCGAGGAGTTGCTGACGATCCATCGGATCAAGGTGAATCAAAAGATCAGCGCGCTTCTCATCGTCCAAGCGGGATAACAACTCACCGTGAAGACTCGGGTCACACTCCTCGAAAACCTTGGCTAAATCGGCAGGATGCATGGAGCGTAAGGTCGCTGTATCGAGAACTCGATTTGACGCAGTCATAAGCGCTCCCTAGCGCCTCATGTCTGAAGACGAGCCAAGGAGCAATGCTCGAGCGGAGCGAGTGAGTATTCTACGCTTCGATTTCAAACCTCGGGACGATCTCCACTAATCGCAGAGCGTTTCCTGATCCTGATCCACACCGAGCTCGACGATGACCTCCCCCGTCGAGCTTGTTCGACCATTGGCGCAGACCGCCCGAAGTTCATAACGGCCGGGGTCTAAATCCATCGCCTCGCCACTGACAGCCTGTCTTTTTTTACCATTACTTTTCGAGGTGATCAGCCAAGTGCCGCTGCTCCGCTGGCCCGCCTTAAGCATCGTCAATCTTAGACGACTCTGTCGCCGCTTCAGATCCACCACAAATTGCCCTTTCGCTCGAACTTTCAGAAGCTTGCGACTCGGAATAATCGCTCCATCGCTGGCGACAACGCGCAAGGGCCACGAGCCTGGTGCGACCCGTACAGACTGGCCCACTGGGAATCGGGAAATCACCTCACCATTTTTCGGGCTCAAGAGTTCAACCATGCCATAGATCGGTGCATTTCCCCGAGTTAGACGCGCGATGACTCGGCCAAACTCAGGTCGCTTACCCACCTTTCGACGTGCCCCCGGCTTGAGGGTGACCTCCTCGACCTGCTCGCCACTAACGAGCCCCGCAATATCACCACTCGAAAGCCGGTAAATCACTCGATAGTCGCCCGGTGCCATACGCCAACGGTCGCCCGGAGGGTTATCAAGCACAACATCGCCATCGGAAACCCGCTCCACCCGAAGTCCTGCGTACGCTTCGTCCAAACCCCAACGCAAGGTTGCCAACCGGGGTCTAATGGATTGACGTGCTTGCCCGTCAGGCTTGAGTAAGATCTCGCCGGCAGGCCAACGATGATTCACCAAATCCTCATCCAAACTCGCCTCGAGACGGTAACGTCCAGGCGGAAGCTCAAGCCACTGACCAGCAGGCGCATAACCCCGGCTTTTGTTCTCCACATCAAAGGCTTCAAACTGTCCCTTTTGGCCCCCGAGATCGACCCGTACGCGGCCGACATCCATACCGACTGTTAATTCACGAGTCTCCCCCGCTTTGACTGTGACGAAGGTGTCGAAAAAACCTCGTTTTTTAGGATCGACGACCCGTAACGACCAACGTCCAGCAAGCAGAGGAACCTGGGCACCTGGAGTTGCTGTTGCGATTTCTCCCGAGGGCAATTCAAAATCGAGGCGGGAGCGAAACTTACTTCCCTCCCTCTTCGTCCAAACAATGAGGTAACCGACCCGCAGATCAAGCCGCATCGACCCCTTAACCCCCCGGACGATCTTCATCACTTCACCGGTAGAACGACGACAAGTCACCTTTAAATCCAAGGGAAGGTCAGCGGCCCACGGCAACTGCTCTTTCGCTGCTTTGCCAACACCGTTGTCCAATCGAACAATGGAGCAAATCCGGTCCGATTGACCTCCGTTAACAAAAACATCCACTTTGAAGCTGGCTGGCTGCTTTGCAGGTGCTGCCAGCAACAGGAGCAAGCCGGCGGGTATGATCACTTACAGGCGCTCCGCACTGAGAATATAGCGGGCTCGAGGATGGGTATCGATCGAGTAAACCCGCAGGTAGTAGGTGCCCGTCACCGGGAATCGATGAATAATTTCTTCTTGAGAGCCCACATCCTCGGAACTGGTAATCAAGGTGGTCCGATCCGTACTCCGAAGTCCTAGGTCGAGATCTCCATCGACAGCATGGAACTGAAGCAAGAGCCGTACTCTATCACCTTGATTGACGTCGAGCCGGAACCAGTCATCATCACCATCACAGGCACCACCAACAAAACTCTGATCAAACGGCAGCGGAGCCGCTGTCTCTGGGTTGTTGTTTGGCTCTGCTGGATCCGGACGACAATGGAAGGCTGGGTCCACCTGGAAGTCCAGCCGATAGAGACCCAAACCATCGTCGGCGCTGTGCACACGAGCCAGCACTTGGGTTTGTTCATCAGCTTGGAAGACGGCTTCATGCAAACCACCGAGCCCCCAGTCAGCCCCCAGAGGAGTCGTTCCGGATCGGTCATAAAACCGCACGTCGACATTGAGTTCACTGGCTTCAAAGTTGGTGGTAGCGTAGAGTCTTTGACCCGCTGCAAGCCCAATCCGATACCAATCCACATCGCCTGCACAGAGGCTCAGACCTTGACGTGCGCCTTGGTCTGGATTGGTCTCTGTCGCTGTTTCTGCCGTATCATTTGCCTCGTTCGCATCCGGTTCACAGAGGAAGGGGCCATGAATCACGACATCGTGACTGTAGGTCATGCTTTGGCGATCAGCGGTCCGGACCTCGATGAGTAGATCTTCTGGCCCCGCAGCACGGTGGTACAAACGCTCCTCGTCACTGCCCACATTGCGACTCACCGTTAAGACTTGGTCGTCACTGTTAATCAATCGAAGATCCAGATCGCCCTGCTGAGCATTGAAGCGTGCAGTGTACTCCAGCGCCTCTCCAGCAGCTAGAGAAACCGAATAGTAATCCACGTCAAACTGGCAAAGGCTCAAGTTATTTTGCGTCCCAGCTTGCAAGGGCTGAGGTTCCTCTCGCTCGTTGTTCGGCTCCAAAAGGTCATCCTCACAGGGCTGACCGGGACCCACGCGTAGCTCCAAAGCGTATGGCGTATTTCCCTGCAAGTGCGCGACCTTAATGTAGTAAAATGCGTCGCTTCCGGCGACGAAATCGAAGCCTGCAGATCCACGGGGCGGCCCCGGTACGTAGCGTAATGTTGAGATACCATCTGGAGCCACCAGATACACATCGATCCGGGCGCCATCTCGAAGATCCGTTAACTGAACTTCGAGGCGATCCCCGCGATTGAGAAAGACGGCGAAAAAGTCATCGTCATCCGGACACAAAGCCAGGTGATCCATGCGAAGTTGGTCGGTTTCGAAGACGAGAGGTGTTGCGGAAGCAAAGCTATCGTTTTCTTCATGAATATCGTCTCGACAAGGTCCCTCAAGAGGCTCGCAAAGACCCGTAATCACGTCGCATCGCTCGGAGAAAGAACAGTGCAAATCGCTGGTACAAGGGTCGGGGCGAGGGAGACACATCCGAGTGATCAAATCACAGTACTGGTTTTCCGAGTCGTCGCAGTCCTCATCCCGCCGACAAATGTTCTCACTTTCGCAAAACCCACTACGATGGTTGCAGCGTAACCCAGGGCCGCAATTTTCGTCACTGACACATTGAACACAGGACCCCTCGTAACAAAACTCCCCCGAGGCGCAGTCCTGGATCTGAGTTTCCTCTGTACATTCCGCCGCCCCATCTCGCTGACATCGCCCCGAAACGGGATGGCAGTTTTCGCCAGGCTCGCATGCGGTCTCTGGGAAGAGTTCGGCCAGGTCGCAACCCACGCTGGGGATGCAGTAAAAATGAACCTGATCGCAATCCTGACCCACCGGACAGTCTGCACGACGGGCACAGGGCAGTCCCTCGCCCGCATCACGGCAGAGCCCCAATGCGCAGAAGCGAGACAAACCACACTGAGCGTCCTCTTCACATTCATTTCCAAAGCCATCACGAGTTCGGCACACTTGCTCGTGACGAGAACAATACTCATACCGGGCACATTCGCTGTCTTCGCTGCAGGGCGGAATGACTTCGCACTGACCATTTTGCGAACAACGCTCACCGTCATTACAGTCCTGATTTTGAACGCAAGGAAGCGCAACAGGACCCGCATCCACGGGAGCGGGAGGCGTTGGGCTAGGGCAGGCGAGCAGCGTCAGTAAAAGAGCGCTAGAAAGGCCGCGCATAGGGCATGCTCTCCTCGAGGGTACGGAAGTTGAGATCCGGCCAATCCATTTGAAGTGCCTTCCACATGGTTTGGTCTTCGTCGAAGTCCCAGATCGTCTCAAGTTGTAGCAAACCCATCACATAGATTCGTAAAACGGCTTCAACTGGCGCTCGTCGCTCTCGAGCATCTTCGAGGTTCGCCGCCCAATAGTGAACCCAGATCTGATAGGTGTCTTCCGCCGGTTCCCTGATGTTGATGTTCTCCGGTCCAAACCCCAACTGGTCATCGATATCCAGCCTCGGGTGGTTCTCCTGGATTTGATACCAGTCGTCGGGAAAACGATTGGAAAAGTAAGCATCCCAGCGAGGGTCGAAGGCGGTAAAGTCGTCTTGGTCTGCGTCTGGAGTGGGGTTGAGTCGTATGAGATGTAAGTCTAAGTCTGCTGTGGGGTGATCCCAGGTCAATTGGATGTGCAGAGCATCTGCGGGAATCGCTCGAAAACTAACGATTGCCGGATCCACGGAACGAACACCCATCGTGTCCACGACGTGAAGTTCAACAGTGTAGTCTCCTGCCAAGTCGGCGATGATGCCGCATTCGCTTTGGTCTGCGTCTCGAAGCGTTGCCGTTGATCCATCAGGGCGGCGAATGAGACTCCAGTTATAGGTCTCAATACCCACTCCATCCACGGAACTATGGGAGGTTCGACCATCGATGACCACTTGGTCGAGGGGCTCGATATTTTCTGGATCGTTCACGAGAACCGCCTCTGGAACCGGTGGTTGATGACCGCTGCCTACAATGGGTATTTCAACCACGGGACGGTTTGGGTCATTACTGGTGATCTTCACGACGCCACTCACAGGGCCCAACTCGGGCGGTAAGAAAGCAATGCGCAGATCAGCGGTTAAGCTGGGTGCGATGGCTTGATCCACTAAGCTCCCCGCCATAATGCCAGAAAAAGGGCACGCTCCAAGGAGGTCGGGGCAAACAACCTCTACGTTGCGAACGTAAAGGTCGTGGACACCCACGTTTTGGATCTCCAAGTTGGCGAAGCCCCGGTCATCGATGGCAGTCGGTCCGAAATCCAACGATTCTGGTGCAACCTTGATCTCCGGCAATCCTTCGTCCACTCCTTCGGCAGTCAATGGAATTGCGACCGTACCAATATCATCATCCAAGGTCGTTAAGAGGATCGTACCGATCAACTCTCCCTCGACAACCGGTTCCACACTCACGTTGAAGATTGCACTGGTGGCCGGTGCCAGAAGCGAAGGGCAGGCACCTAATGAAAATGCCGGTTCTGTATCCTCAGAAAGCCGACACTCCGTGATTTCAATAGGCACCATGGTTGGATTGCCCAGCGTAATGTCTTTACTGACTCGCTGCGCAATCGGCACCGACTGAAAATCGACGGGGTTAGGTTCCACGAGCAACTCTCGCTTCACCCGAACAATTTCCTCCTCCTCACAACTGGCTGCCCCGAGGGGGAGAAGTGCTGTCATCAGCGACAAGCGATAAAGTGTGGTCATCCTCACCGGACTGTCACCTCGAACCGATAGGGCGCCCTGCGAGCCGCTGGTCCTCGTACCTGCAAGGCATAGAAACCCAAAACTTGGTCTGCTGTGAATCGAAGTTCATGGATGGATCGAGGGGGGTCATCACGGGTTTCATCGATGATCCGACCACTCGCAACTTCACCACTGCTGTTCCCTTCCTCATCGAGACGATGCAGTGAAAGATCAGTCGCAGCATCGCCAATGACCCGAATCGTTAACTCATCGCCCGCCGCCAGCAACAGTTGATACCAATCCGAGTCAAAGCAGAGCACCAAATCTTCCGTCAGATCAAAGTTCCCCACCTCATCTCGAATCAACTGAGCTTCTTCTAACGTGTTCCCCCCCGCTGCCTCTCGGTCATCATCGTCACACGATAGGCTGTAGACCGCTGTCAGACGATAAGACTGAATGTCCTGACCATCCCAACGGTCAACCATGAGATAATGGGCGCCACCGGCCGTCGAGGCGACGTGAATCTCTTCTTCGTCGGTATCAACGCCCACACTCGCTGCCACAGGCTCTTCGTCTGCATCGAAAAGGTAGAGGTCGATATCGCCCTCGCCACCAGCGAATGCAGCGGTGACCCTCACCTCTGTCTCTGGTTCCGGTTGAATGAGATACCAGTCCACATCGGTCTCACCACAAAAGTGGCGCTCGATCTCCTCGATACCAGGTGGCAGGAAGCTGGCTTGAGCCTGCTCGTTGTTGGGTTCGCCTTCTGCTTCGGGGTCGGGACACAACTCAGAACTCTCAACTCCGAGATTGAGAATAAAAGGCGCACCCTCTTGCCGTTGCTCTTGGGTCGCTTGATTGTTCCAACCGACCCAAATGTAATAGTAGGCTTGACCGCCCGCAGCATTGATCGCTCGCGCTTCCCGATGCCCCACGGGCCCTGCACCGTAATGCAATGGCGTCGCACCATCCACATCGAGAATTCTTAGATCCAAGGGAAAACGAGGACTGTTCGAAAGTCGTGCTGTCAACCGCTCGCCTGGGTTTAGCATGACCTTGAAAAGATCAACATCCTCCGGACTGCACAGAGCGGAATCGTCGACCAGGGCCACGCCATTCTCGTCCATAGCAACAGCACGGGATCCATCGGGGTCTCCCGGTACATCCTCGGCGTTGCCACATTGAAAAGGAGGCGCAACGCGCATCCGCATCACATAGGGGTGAGTTCCTTCTCGCACCTGAACATCAGCGCTCCAGTTCACTTTGACGTAAACATTCCGAGGACCTTCCTCCTCGTTGGTCCATTCCACAGCTTCTACGCCGGTGGGGCCTTCGCCTCGGGCTAAGGCTTCACGCCCAGTGGCCGACAAAAGAACCAAGTCGAAATTGGGCGGATCCCCTTGCTCTGCCTCGGCAACGATACTCGCTTCGATCGTATGACCTTGGGGCACACGAACGGCGTAGGTATCGATATCGTCGTCACAAATGAATCGTCGAATCTCGAGTGGACGATCGTTCAAAGAGAGACCAGTAGCATCTTGTCGACTGTTGTTTGGCTCATCGATCTCACAGGGTGGGGGCGTGCTTTGATTCACCTGCAATCGATAAGCATAGCTGTCCTGAGCATCTGCATTTGACTTGACTCGGATGTAATAGGTTCCTGTCACCAGCGCAGTTGCGGATGTCGACCCCGACCAACTTCCCTCAGCGAGACGAGTGGTCCCGAGGATCTCGAAACCCACGGCTTCAGGTGAGAAGATATCCACTTGAAAACGCCCCTCTGGGCGCACGGCGTACTGGCATATCGACTCGATACAAACCGTTCCTACTGGGTGGTTCGGGTGACTACAATCCTCATTACGGAAACACTGAGTGGTCGGCTGAGCCACCTGGGTATAGGCAACTTCAGGCAATGATAAAGTCACCTCTAAGTTTTGACCACTCTCCGCTTGGACCTTGTAAAAGTCTTGATCGCCACGACACAAGATTTGCTCAAGCGTATCGAAAAGGGGGCCTTCGCCGTATTGAGACATCGGGATGCCCGATGAACTGTTGTTGTTAGGTTCGTCGGCATCTGCCGGACAACTGGGCTCCGGCAAACGACAGCGATAACTGGTTTGATCACACGACCAACGAGGGTCGCCGCCGTGCTCTTCCTGACAATTTTCGTCGGAAGAACACAGCGGGATCACACATTCGTTGTTCGCCAACGCACAGACCCGACCCGTTGGCGAAAGGCATTGCATTTGGGGCGCATCGGGGGTGCCTACATCGAGGCAATAGGTTTCGGCAGGGCAATCGAGATCCGTGCTGCAGCTTTGCTCGGTGGAGCGCATGCAATCCACATCCCGTAGACACCCACCCCCTCCGATACAACGACCCGTGACGACGTTGCAGTGGGTTCCCTGATGACGACGGCATGTGGAGCTTCCCTCCGAGTTGGTGACACAACGTTCTCCTTGAGGGCACTCTCCACCACCGGAGCAATCCAAAGAACTGCCTTCACCCGTGCACTGCGTGTCATCCAGGCATTGAACACAGCGGCCATCGATCTCATCATCACAGAGTTCAAACTCCCGACAATCCTGCTCCTGGGTCGCTCGAGTACATTCCCCAGCTTCGATCTCCCGACAGGTGTTGCTTTCCATATCACAACTTTTACCCGTGGGGCATGCGAGTTCAGGAAAGAGGTTCGCATAACGACAGCCAAGATCCTCAACGCAAGTATTGGCGGTGGGATGACAGCGCTGCCCCGGCGAACAATCTCCGTCACGAGCGCAAACGGGGCGCATGCAACTGTAAGCGATGCAGCGAAGTTGGTCGGCATCACAGACCGCGCCGAAGGGTAAACATGCGCGATCATCCACGCAGTCCACTTCCAACGCGTTGGAAACACACTGGATCACTTGGACGGAGTCGCCGATTCGGCTCGGATCACGGGCGCAGTTACTATGATCTGGCTCGCCATTCTCTTGCGGTCCACAATCGTTGGCACCGGCATTGAGGCAGTTTCCACCCCAGCAGAAGGAGAGAGCTGGACAATCTCCATCGGTACGACACTCACAACCGATACCGTCACCTAAATCACAAGGGGCAACACAAATATTGCGCTCACCGTCGCAAGCCAGTGCTTCTTCACACTCATCGTCGTAACCGCACTCGCCCAGCTTGCAAATTCCACTTTCCCGATCACACCAACTGCCGGAGCCGCAGAGAATAGCCCCTTCTTCTTGGCCCGCTGCACTGTTCTCAGGCACACAGCGATTCTCCAGATCGGGACCCGCGTCAAACGAGCCAACATTGGTCGTTTGCGGGCATGCAGCAAGCAAGCCAAGGAGAGATAAAATGTAGATATTTTTACTCATGAAACGTTCCTCAACCACCCGTTGGCGGGATGGGGTCGACCGGACGATTCGTCGGCTGGCAAACCAGTCGACTCCCGCGACACACGCTCTGAGCACAGGTGCCTTCCGTGCAGAGATAATCGGCAGGACATTCGATGTCTGACTCACAAATCAGTGCCGTCTCATCCGTGACACAACTCTGCCCACGGCGGCACTCGTCGTCGGTTGCACAAACGCCGCCCTTCTCCGTCGTGATAATCACAGATTCCCACCACGCACCGGTATCTTCGAGCACGGCTTCGACCTCGCACGACAGGAGTCCGTACAGATGAACCCGGACTGTGGCGATCGTCTCCCGAACGCCTCCCGTCGTCGGAGTCGCCCGGTAGTAGTTCACGCCAGCGACATAGTCCCCTAAACGAGGTTCATCGATGCTAATATTCTCCGGACCGTAGCCATTCACGTCATCGATATCGAGACTGGCACCCCAATCGAGGCCTGGGTTTCGACAGTTGCGGTAGTAACAATCCAGCCCGTTGTCGCGGTAAACAGAGGAATCCCCCGTTCTCAAGAGGTGGATATCGACGTCGCTGGTTGGATGATCCCAAATCAACTGAATCGCTAACGCATCCTGAGGAATGGCTTCAAACTCGACGAAGCACGGCTGGGAACGAACATTAAAGCTATCCTTAACGATGAGTTGCACCGTGTAGGGTCCGGCGAGATCAAGCCCCGGCTGCTCACGACCCGAACTTTCGAACACAAACGCGGGGCGCTCGCCATTGGGGTCTGTCAGCACTGCGGTCGATCCATCAGGAGCACTGACGATGCTCCAGTGGTAACTGGCGACCTCCGCTCCCTGGACATCAGTGTAACTCGTCTCACCGGTGAGTTGCACATCGGAAAGAGGCTCGATGTCCTCCTCAGGGTCGAACTCTAAATTCCCATTCACCGCATAGATGCTGCACTCCGCCACCGGAGCTTGGTGACCGACACCCCTCAGTTCAATCGCAGCACCGTCGGGATAACTGGGATCGTTGGTTTGCAATCGAAGCGTCCCCTCATAGGCGTGGAGACCTGGCGGCGCAAAGGTGACAACCAAGTTGGCTGCCGCACCTGCTTCGATGATTAAGGAGTCCGCAGTCGCCGACCCACCGATGGAGAAAACAGGAACCGGGTCGCTTTCTGCATCGGGGCGAGTCGCCGGATTGTCAGGGCTCATCTCGATACCGTCGAGGGTCAAGACCCGCTCTCCGACATTACGAATCTGCACACGACAGACGGACGTATCACCGACACCAACAGCGCCAAATTCACACACGGCGTTGACCTCCGGCGTCGCTGGCGTCCCTGGAATGGGAATGATTTGCATGTGGGGAACGCCTCGATCAACACCCGTCGCCACCAACTTGACCTCGACGATCGTGCAATCCGTTGGATCACCAACGGGTCGATCCTCTTCTGCCCCCCGAAACAAAAAGTCTGGATAGCTGCACTTGGTCTCACTCACCGCCCCGTTGGTGGCATTGGAGAACAATAAAAGCGTCCCTTCAATCTGTGTTTCCCCCACCGTCGGACGAACTTTAACGCGAATCTCCTTCGTGATCCCGGCTTCCAGAAGCATCGGCGTCGCCTCGACAGCAAAGGCAGGGTCCGAATCGCTACTCATTCGGAATTCAGCGATCTCTAGGGGCAAATTGACGGGATTGCTCACCAAAACGGTGCGTTCTGTCCATGCGGCCAGCGGGGCCTCGCCGAAGTCCAAACGGCAATCCGTCGCGTAGCCAGTGCACATTGGCTGGACTTGTTCCTCCTCGGGAACCGCCAACTTCACCTGCGCTTTGATTTCATAAACATAGACCTCTTCTTCACAACCGATGAGGGGAAGAAGGGGCAACAGCAACATCCATGAGAGGCGACGGGTCAAGGGAATCCTCCACATTCACGATATCATTAACGAAGACACGCTAGCAGAAATCACCGACGCTGACACGGTTCTCAGCCCGTAATTACGCGCGCAACCTGCTTGAGGACATCTTCGATGCGAAAAGGCTTGGACAAGACCAAGCGAGCGCCCGCCTTGTCGACAGCATCTCGGTCGATACTGTCGCCCCAACCCGTAATGAAGCCAAAAGGCAGATCGGCGTGTTCTGTTTTCAATCGCTCAGCCAAGCCCCAGCCATCCAGTTCAGGCATT
Organism: Myxococcales bacterium; assembly: GCA_002696345.1. Lineage (GTDB taxonomy): Bacteria > Myxococcota > UBA4151 > UBA4151 > UBA4151 > UBA4151. The sequence continues at coordinate 54,355 of NZRT01000098.1, read as the reverse complement.
CCAAGATCGCTGAGTACAAGATCCGGCCGAGTGTGAGTTAGAACCTCAAGACACTCCAAACCATGGCGTGCTTCGAGGGTTCGATAACCACCATCTTGTAAGATCTGAACCAACAAGTCTCTGACGTCATCGTTGTCCTCAGTGACCAGAATCGTCTGATTGCCAACGGCCTGAGGAGCCAGGCTCTCTTGAGCTTCAACTCGAAGGGAGACGTCCTCGGATTGTTGTGGCAGGAACAGCGTAAATTGCGTGCCCTGTCCTGGCTCACTTGCAACGGTCATCCGTCCACCACAGCGCTGGATAATACTAAATGAGACCGCTAGACCCAGTCCGGTACCTGCCTTCCCTTTGGTAGTATAAAATGGATCAAAAATTCGCTCCCGAACCGATGGGGGCATTCCAGCGCCATCATCGGCACAGACCAGATAGCTCTCGCCATCAACTTCGCCGGTATGAAGCCCTAAGGTTCCCCCTAAGGCCATGGCATCGAGGGCATTGTTGACCAAATTAGTCAAAACCTCTCGAAGTTCCCTTTCATCCGCTTGAACCAATGGTGCACCACCGAGCTGTAAATCCAAATGCACCGGTCCACCGGAACGCTCCACCCATTGAGCCGAGGTTTGAGCAATCGTATCTCGCACCACTTGATCAAGATCAGCCACTTGATCCCGAGCGTCGGGATCTGGCTGTTGCCGGCTAAACTCCTGGATCCGTCGGACCGTCGCAGCGCCGTCGAGAGCGGCCTGCTCGATCACGTCTAAAGATGCGGTCCAGTCAGGCTGATCAATCTGGCGCTTTAACAATTGGGTGCGGCCTAGAATAGCGGCGAGGACATTATTGAAATCGTGAGCAACCCCCGCCGACAAGGCGCCGAGACCTGCCAATTTTTCGCTTTCAAATTGCTGTCGAAGGGCACGATCTCGCTCCTCGTGCAGTCGCTGTTGCTCCACCGCTAACGATGCATGGCTCGCCAAAAGTTCCAGAGCCTCGATACGGCTGGCCATCCCAAGACTCATTCGAGACCAGTGGCACACCAGTAAGCCACTGAATCGCTCCCCTCGAGTGATGGGGACATGCAAACGCCCGTCTTCCTCAAGCCAACTGTTTCCCTCACGAGCGGCGGCGAGCGCGTTGTCTTCCACTGGAATCGCTATGGATTCGGCTTCGGGGCTCAAAACCAACCCTGCCTCATCTTGCCAATACAAACTCACCCGCTCGGCACCGCTGATAATGGACGCTGCCTTGATGATCTGCCGATCGATAAGCGCACGATCAACCACACCCAATATTTGGGCGGCCAGATCATCCAGTGCCTGGAGGTGACCAATTTGCTCGGCTTGCTCCTGATGTAACCAACTCCGATAAAGTGCTGGGGCGAGTTGAGAGGCGACCGATTCGAGCAGGCGAACCGTCTCATCAACGAACGGTCCCGAGTTTCGATTGTACGCTTGAAGTGTCCCCATGGTTCGATCACCATGAACGATGGGAACCAGTAATTTGGCTCCAAAGTGATCGGCCATACTGGGATGCAAGAGGCCAGCTTCAGTCGGTTCCATGGCGAGATCATCGAAGGTTTGACTCTGTTCAACCACCTGACTCTGAGATGGGACCTCGTAAGAATACCCCTCTCCCCCCACGATCGTGGTGATGGCCTCCGGTAACCCTCGGTGAGCAACCACCGTAAAGCGACCCGGTGGTTCATCAGCCCGTGTAGCGACCAGCGCATCGACACCTGGCTGCTGAGCGATGACCTCCACAGAAAGGTCGAGTACCGTGTCTAAATCCATGGCTCGGTTCACCACTGTCGCCACACGATTCAAAACGCGCAATTCCCGATTTGTCCGCTGCAAATTCTGCTTGTCGCGGCGACTCTCTGTAATATCCCGTAAGATGCCGACGCTCGCAGGCAGGCCCCGAAAGGTAATCTTGCTGACGGAGACTTCGACGGGAAAGTGCCGGTTCGAAGCGTCCATTGCCTCAAATTCGTAATGACTATCGACAACCTCACCTCGAGCAGTTGCCTCGCCACGGGCTCTGATCAAGTCCTGACTTCCGGGTGCAATCAGGTTCTCAAAGTTGAATTCGGGTACGCAAACCTCCTGGCGTGAATAACCGAAGAGTTGCTCGAAGCGCCGGTTGATAAAGACGAAGTAGCCTCGCTCATCCAAGATATAAATCGAGTCGCTGCTTTGCTCCGTGAGGGCTTCAAGCAACTCGGACTCGAAGGCACGGTGCTCGCCAAACCCAGCCAACTGTTTCAATGCGCGAGCAAAAGCATCGGGACCGGGTTCCGGCAGATGCTTTAATGTGCGGAGGGTTTCATCAGGTCGTGCGATCGGCCCAATCGCAAGAAGCGGCAAGTCACCGGGCAGTCCCTTCGGCGGCTGAACGCTCACAAAAACGCCCACTTCGGCTCGAGTCGGCAACGCCTCAACCCAGCCTTCCACGCCGAGAGACCGATCCAAAAGGGCGCGGATGGCATCTTGACCCGAAGGAGCAAGCCAGACTTTAAGTCGATCCAATACGCTCACGAAGAGCCTCCACACCGGCACGATGGCACCATGACACAGCAACCGATCCAGGGGAAGCGATCAGGAGACTTGCCAAGGCGGCATTCATCTGTCTCTGCTGAATCGCAAAAAGAGGAGCGAACATGCTGATTCTAGCGATCGACCAGGGGACCACCGGGAGCACAGCTTTACTGGTGGATGAAGAACACCGGATTCTGGCCAAAAAGAATCAAGAGTTTCCGCAAATTTATCCTCAACCTGCCTGGGTTGAGCATGATCCAGAGGCGATCTGGGAGAGCGTCGTCCAAACGACAAATGCTTGTTTAGATTCGGTCCCTGGATCCCGGGACCAGATCGCTGCCATCGGGATAACCAACCAACGGGAAACGACAGTGCTCTGGGATCGATATACGGGTCGTGCCGTACACAACGCCATCGTCTGGCAATGCCGCAGAACGGCGACGCTCTGCGAAGCACTCAAAAACAAAGGCTTGGAGCCAGGTTTCCGCCAGCGCACCGGCTTGGTTCTCGATGCCTATTTCTCGGGCACGAAACTCGCCTGGCTCCTGAACCATACCGAGGATGGACATCGCAGAGCAGACGTCGGAGACTTGGCTTTCGGCACCATCGATTCCTGGTTGATTCACAAAATAACGAAGGGTCGAAGCCACTGTACAGATGTCACCAATGCCAGTCGGACTTTGATGGCAGAACTCCAATCCAGTGACTGGGATGCATGGTGTCTCGATAACCTCGGAATTCCGAAATCAGTTCTTCCCAAGATTCTCGATTGCGATGGTCACTTTGGCGACAGCGTCGAGTTCTGTGGGTTGCCCGATGGAATTCCAATTCATGGCGTCCTTGGGGATCAACAAGCTGCACTTTTTGGTCAAGCATGCTTCGCTCCGGGTGAAGCGAAATGCACCTATGGGACCGGAGGTTTTCTACTGGCGAATTGCGGTTCAAAAGTTCCCCAATCCAGCAAGGGCCTCTTGGTCACCCCCGCATGGCGGCTCAGGGGCGAAACAACCTATGCCCTGGAAGGGTCAACTTTTATTGCAGGCGCCGCAGTACAATGGCTTCGAGACGAATTAAAGATCATCGATTCTGCTGCAGAAATCGAATCATTAGCGGAACAGGTTGAGGACAGTGGCGGTGTCACCTTTGTTCCCGCTCTGGCAGGCCTCGGGGCACCTCACTGGCGAGCTGATGCCCGAGGCGTCATCACGGGACTCACCCGAGGCAGCGGTCGAGCGCAAATCGCCCGAGCTGTTCTCGATGGCATCGCCCTGCAAATCGTCGATCTCCTTGACGCAGCAATGACCGACTGTCCTGTTCCACTGACTCGGCTACGAGTCGATGGTGGAGCCGCAGCCAATAACTTACTCATGCAAACCCAGTCTGACCTTTTAAACGTCGACGTCGACAGGCCACCAATGCTCGAATCCACCGGATTGGGTGCCGCCCTGGTCGCAGCGCTTGGCGTCGGATCCATTCAGCATCTCGACGAAGTGCGCCAACGATGGGCTTTAGAGCGTCGCTTTACGCCCCAGCGAGATGACGAATGGCGGACCAGCCAACGAACTCGTTGGGAAACAGCGGTCCAAAAAGCCTAGATTTCTGCGCTGACCTCTTCCGTTTCGGCAACCAACTCGGGGGCTGCTGTCCACACCCGGCGCCACACCGCACGGATTGAATTGTAGAAAATGTAGAGCCAGGACAGAGCCAAGAGCACTCCATAAGGTTCACGGAGGAAAAACGCGAGAATCGCAGGGATGAGTGACAAAATAGCGATTCCGAGGAGCGCACTCCCTCGAACTCTAAAGTCCTTAAAGCTTCGCATCCTCAGATTGGAGACCATAAGAAAAGAAACAACGACCACATAGAGAGTGACTAAACGATGGAATGATGCAGGGTCGATCTCGGCTCGAACACAAAACCCGACCAAGGAGATGACGGCGAGAGCGCCTAAGGGAATCGATAAGCCAACGAAGTCGCTGGTCGCCTCCTGCCCCCGAGCCACAAGAACATTGAATCGAGCCAATCGAGCAGCACCAGCAGCAACGAAGACGAAGGCAAACAGAAATCCAAGCACCCCATGGTCCTGAAGCGCCCAACGATACACGAGAACCCCCGGAGCGACACCAAAGCTCACCAAATCAGCAAGACTATCGAGTTGGACTCCGAAATCGCTTTGCGTTTTCGTTAAGCGCGCAACGCGGCCATCCATCGTGTCAAAAATCGCAGCGAAAACGATCGCTAGGCAAGCCGTCAGGAAGTCTCGAGACGTCGGTTCATTCGAACTGGCTTTGAGAATTGCGTAAAAGCCGCACGCGATGGAACTCATGGTGAAAAGGTTCGGCAAAACGAAAAGCGCCTTGGACAGGTCGATATCTCGTAACCTGGCCATCGTTAGCAATCCCCACCTTCAGCACATGGCGGTTCGGCCAAGCCACAGGCTGCCCAATCCCCTCGTGCCAAAGCATCACAGTCGCAGGTTTCCAGTCGCTCCATACAAATTCCTTGGCTCGTTTCATCGGCCGTTGCCAAGTCCATTCGAGCCTGCATCTGACTCGCACAAAGATTAATTTCGGATCGACTGTCTCGACAGTTACAGACACGAGTTCCCAGGTCTTCACAGGGATCACCACAAGCCGTGAGTGCAACGAAAACCAAGAGAAATGTAAGAAGGATTCGATGGGCCAATAGGAGAGTCCTTTAAAGGCCCTCTATAATGGGGGGGGCTGCGGCGCAATCACCCATCAAGGGAATCCTTTGCTCGATGCCAACATCGCTGGCACCCTAGAGTCGGGGGAGGAGGACTCCATGAAGATTGACGCTGCCCTACTACCCGGTGGCTACGAGTGGATTATCATCCTCGTGGTCGTGCTCATTTTCTTCGGACCGAAGAAGCTCCCTGAACTCGCCCGGGGGCTCGGAAAGGGCCTACGAGAGTTCCGGCAGGCATCCGATGAAATGGTAGACACGATCAAAAACGCAGACATCGAAGACCCCAGAGAACTTCCATCAGGGAGTGAAACGATCCCAGTCACATCCTCTAAGGAAGCGACGGAAACGGTGCAAAATCGCACCGAGAGCACTTGAATCAAGATCCCAACCAACTCACCTTTCTCGAGCACCTTGATGAACTAAGGTCTCGATTGATTCGCTCCCTCGCCTGTGTACTCGTGACGGGAATTGGTGCCTTTGTGTTCAAGGAGGAATTGTTTGAACTCTACAAACGACCGCTCCTGCCTCTGTTGGAAAAGAATCCCAACCTCTTGGTGGTGCTGAGTCCGATCGAACCTTTTCTCGTCTACATCAAAATAAGCGCAGTCACTGGCATCTTTATCGGATTGCCCTTTCTCCTCAGAGAACTGTGGGCTTTTCTCGTTCCCGCACTCTCTCGCGACGAAAAGAGAGCGAGCCTACCCTTTCTCTTGGCGGGAACCCTTTGCTTCATGGGTGGCGTTCTGTTCTGTTACTTCCTCGTGCTGCCCGCAGCCCTTACTGTCCTTCACGGACTGCTTCCTCCGGCTGTTCATGCCTCTTATTCAATGGCTCTGTTCTTTAATTTCATCACTGCCATGCTGCTCGCCTTTGGACTCGCCTTCGATCTGCCTGTTCTCATGGTCCTTTTGGCAAAATTAGGAATTCTTCATCCCGCCTGGCTCGCTCGGTACCGCCAATATGTCGTGGTCGGCTTGTTCGTGCTCGCAGCCATGGTCACTCCACCCGATCCGTTTACCCAAGTGGCCATGGCACTGCCACTGTGGCTTCTGTTTGAAATCGGGCTCGTGATCAGTCGCTTGGTAATCGTCGCCAGCCCGGTCCCGCCGCCAACTGTCGCCGCTCCAAAAGTTGAAGAGAACCACGAGTCTCACTGATCTGAAAGCGAGTGCATGCATGGTCGTCGACCGGATCACGACCGGATGCATAAGACTTTCGCCCAATCACCATCGTGCATTGATAACGCCAGCACAAGCCAACCCAAGTGGCTAGATAACGTGCGTCGTGACGCCACTTCAGGGGAATGCTTGCCGTNCCCTCGACANCGCTCGANTCCGGTCGCAAGGCATCAAAATTATCGAGAATAATGAGACGANCANCCGTTGGNTTTANAACCTTTAGAAGAAGTTGATTGACCGCCTCATGACTCCGAGGGGACAGCGCNGNAAATNCGACNTCNTCAGTATCGATTCGATCCATACAAAGGGCCAAAGGATCCAACCAAAGCACATAATGCCCTTGCTCGTNGGNGTGNGAAGCCCAACGCCANAGACGCTGNTGCCGACGCTCCGGATCGGCTCCNGATACCGCAACGATNCGCCCTCTNGGGAGTCCGTTAAGCCCTAAACGCCCCATGGCTGGCTCGGGAAAGTCGTCCCACTCCATTGGACTTATNTTCCAATCGAGGCCCCACATTAAGCGGCCGATGCCAGTNCGTTACGAGGAGTCATGGGNCGGAANTTCATCGCTTCCANNAGGTGGTTTAGGTGCAGATGCTGACTCCCCTCTAAATCAGCAATTGTTCGACTCACGCGAAGCACACGACACAGCCCGCGAGGAGACAAGAGGTGCCGATCCAAAGCCTGACACAAAAAGTCATTAATTCCTGGGTCGCCGAGAGCCAATGCCAAGCTTTCTCGGGCACCTAAATCNCCGTTGGCACAGCCTTGACGNTCCAATGCNGTACGTCGAGCACCATCGACCCGTTGTGCNATGACTGCACTGGGCTCAGCATTGGTTTCAGCCTGACCTAAGACCTGTTTGGAACTGGGAGCGTCCAACAAAACGTGCAGGTCGATGCGATCCATTAATGGGCCACTCATTCGCTCTTGATAGCGAGCCACTGTTGGCGGTGAGCAACGGCAACCTCTTTGCTCACTTCCATAGTAACCGCATGGACAAGGGTTGGTCGCCGCGACCAAAATGAATCGTGCGGGCAATTCCATNACNCCTTCTGCGCGAACGAGGCTTAATCGCCCCTCTTCCAGAGCTTGGCGTAAGCTTTCGATGGCGTGTCGACGAAACTCACCAACCTCATCGAGAAACAGGACGCCGCCGTGGGCGGAGGTTGCCTCCCCTGGACGAAGGGGGCGACCACCCCCCACGAGCCCTGCACTGGTCACACTGTGGTGGGGACTTCGAAACGGTCGTGCCGATACATCGTGCGCAATCTTCCCTGTCACACTGGCCACCCGAAGCACCTCAAGACGCTCCGCTGGGGTCATTGGGGGCATGATTCCTGGAAGTCGTCTGGCGACCATTGTTTTACCACAACCTGGAGGGCCGCTTAACAACAAATGATGAGCACCTGCCGCCGCGATCGTCGCGGCTCGCTTTGCCAGTTCCTGACCCCTAATTTCGCTAAAGCAATCCTTTGAGGTCTGCGAACTCAATTCGGGCAGAAAGGCGAAACTCTGACTTTCTCCCTTGCCTTCCAACCAAAGAAACAAGGAGCGTAGCGTTTCAAAGGCATGCACTTCGATACCTTCGACAAGTGCCGCTTCACGGGCATTCTCCGTCGCCACAAGAACACGCCGCAAACCGCTGCGTTTCGCTGCCTCCACCACCGGTAAAAGCCCCTGCACTCCCCGAAGGCGCCCATCCAAACCCAACTCTGCCAACGCAACGAGGCCGTCCAATCGGCCATCGACCATCTTGAGGCTTTCCGCCATGCAAGCGATCGCAATGGGTAAATCCAACCCACTGCCTTCTTTCTTGATGTGCGCTGGAGCCATATTGACCGTAATCCGCCGACGAGGCCATGCGTACCCACTCGCCTCAACAGCACGAGGGACTCGGACCTTCGCCTCCCGCACGGCTCCNTCAGCCAAACCAACAAGATCAAAGAATGGTATCCCTTTGCTTCGTTCTGCCTCCACGGTCACAAGACGACCCTCAACCCCCCACAAAAGGCCTGTCTGAACTTGAATCGTCATGGGTTCACCCCCCTTCCTAACCCATGAGNAAGCAAGGGTGNTACCAAGTTTAAANTACAGNAAANTCANNAANTTNGGNNNTTNNCAGGGTTTCAAAAGCGTTGCGGTGACACACTGCAACGGAACAGTCGAAGCTCACTGAATCGGTAACTGAAGTCGAAAGGATGCCCCCCCAGAAGCATCCCCTCGGTATTGAAGATCACCATCATGCACTCGGGCGATCTCTTGGGCGATGGCTAATCCNAGCCCACTCCCCCCACCGCCGCTCACGAAGGGATCAAAAAGACGGCCGACAAGATCCTTCCGAACGCCNGGACCATCGTCGCTCAACAACAAAACGACAACGCCGGCTTCTCGTCGAAGATTCAAACGAATATGCTCCTGCGCAAAACGCTGNGCATTGTTCAAAAGGTTATCGATTAGACGAGCTAATAAGCGTCGATCTCCGACCACCATCATCGATGTTGATTCACCGGAGATTTGAGGCAGGAGACGACCGCCGCGAGAACTCGCATGGGCTCGCTCTTGAACCAATGCCAAAAGATCAACCGCCTGCCCCTGACCCCGTCGCTGAGGATCCTCTAAACGACTGAGTAAAAGCATCTCATCGACCAACTCGTTCAACTCCTGAACATCGGCGCGCATCCCGGAAACTAAGCCCGCATCCGGTCGTTGCTCCATTAAATCCAAGGCTGCTGCTAATCGAGCCAGNGGAGTACGAAGCTCATGGCTCGCTGCATCCGAAAAACGCTTTCTCGCATCGAATAGTGAGCGCAANCGAGTCGTCATCGCCCGAAGCCCGTCAGCCAAGCGACCCACGATATCCCGNCCCTCCACATGAATCGGCGTTTGTAAGTGCCCCTCCGCAAGTGAGGCAACCGCTTGTTCAATACGACGTAAGCGCAACACGAGAGGACTNATAAAAATGAGCAAACCCAGGAGGATCGACGTTGAAATCACCACCACAGCCACCAAGCGTCGACTGTCTCGAATCTGCCCTGCCCTCAGACAGACCGCTCGAGGCGGNCCGTTTTCAAGTGAAACTCGAAACACTAAAAAATGAGGTTGAAAGACCCCTTTGGGCTGTTGCCCCATTTGGAGCAAAGCACCGCCNATCTTGTCGTACACAACCTGCTCTCGAGAACGACCGCATGGCCTAACCTTCAAACCACTGCGCTTGTTTGCTTGACGAATTCGTCGCTTCGGCGGTCCTTTTGTTCGCTCAAAAAANGAAGACCACCGATGAAAACGTGAATGCCCCTGTGACCACAGACGCTCGAGTTCGTTAACCTTTGGCTTCGAAACGGCNTGCCATTGCCAAGCGAACAGACCGGCGATGGCGAGTCCCAAACTGATACCAACGCAAACGAGCGCTTGGATCAGAAGGCGAATCACGACGCTTCCGGGCTTGAAAAAAGGTAGCCCTGGGAGCGNATGGTTCGAATCCATCGAGGTGCTCTCGGATTGTCGCCCAGTTGTGCCCTCAATCGACTCACCATCATATCGATACTNCGGCTCGTTTGCTCGCNNTCCTCACCGTGAAGAGCCGCTAAAATTTGATCCCGATCTAAAACCCTGCCGCGAAATCGTACCAAAANCCAAAGCAACTCAAATTCCCCGCTCGANAGAGAAAGNTCATCGCCATNGAGACGAGCTTGGTAACGATTTCGATCCAGTATCAAGGGACCCACAACGACCCGCTCCCCCTCTTCCCACTCGCCTCTTGATCTACGAATTAATGCCTTGAGACGTGCGGCGAGCACCCGGGGAGGGGTCGGCTTAACCACGTAGGCGTCAGCACCAAGCTCCAAACCGAGGACTTGGTCGACCTCNTCATCTCGAGCTGTCAGCACCAAAATCGGNCCCGAATAGCCCTGACGAACACGCCGACACACTTCGAGTCCGTCGATTCCCGGCAGACCGAGATCGAGGACAACTGCATCAGGCTGCTCTTTAGGGATCCGAACGCTGGCTCGAAGGCCATCATCCTCGCGATCGACCACAAAGCCCACACCCTCAAGATAGCGAGCGGTGAGTTCCGCTAGGCGCGAATCATCCTCGACAAGCAAGATGCGAGCGAGCGCCATCGATCANTCGTCAAANTCACTGCGCTCATCAACGAAATCATCTTGCGGGTCATTTCCACGACGCTTCCAACGCCTCATTTTTCGGCGTTTTTGCCTCTGCTGCCATTTTGTTTTCATGCCCTCGATTTCNATCAAAACCTTCTGCCGCTGCTCTGGATCGAGCAGNCTCACGATGGCCTTCAGATGCCGGAAATGCATCCGTTCCTGNTGCAGGCGAAGTTGCTCCCGCTGTTGCCGAACCTCTTTAAAAAGCACCCGAGAAGGGTCGTCCGCTGACAACAACATCATCATTGGATCCACTTTTTTCATCTTGCTCTGGTGCAGTTTCTTTCTGGCGGATTTGTACTTTTTGAACAGCGCCTTCATTTGCTCCTGCTGCTCGTCGCTCAAGTCAGCTCTTTTTAAAGCCCGGTACAGTGCTTTACCCTTCATCCCCCGGTGCTTTTTCATCCCGGCGTGATGTCCATGATTGCCNCCCGCAACCCCGACTGCCGGACTTAAACCCACCACCAATNAAACCATAGTAAACCACTTGATCATGACTCTCCCCTTCCATGGCGTCATCCTCGACGCATCAACACCATGACAGCNAAATATCACAGACTGTTCANTATTCTGTCACAGACTGTCACAGGATCAAACTGGGCTTAACCCCGACCACCNACGGCCATCGAAGCCACGCGCAGGGTTGGCGAAACGGTNCGACGATCCCAAATGAGGTCGTCAGCTACCTCTTCAATCCCCTTTAAAATATCCTCAAAAGAGGCGGAGATCGTAAACTCACCGATGGGTTCAGCCAGTTCACCACCTCGAATCATTCGACCCCATCCACCGCGAGAAAACTCTCCCGTGACAGGATTGAAGCCAAACCCGATCGTTCCTTCCAGAAAGATCCCCTTATCCACATCACNNATGAGCGCCTCTGGAGACCNNTGACCCGGCCGTAAATAAAGATTTGTTGTNGCCTCACCCGGTGTTCCTGCCATCGGTCGACCCGCACTGGAAGTACAGGGAAGNCCCGTCCGATTACTACTGTACTGNGCCGCCAAGAAGGTCTTCAGTACGCCGTCNTCGACCAGNGTATTCTGACGGCGCTGGCGACCCTCACCGTCCACGGGGCTACTACCGAGTAAGCCCGGAAGAAGGGGGTCATCGATCAGGGTGAAACAATCACTGGCGACGAAATCNCCCTGTCGATCTGCAAGGTAGCTCTGCTTTCGATACACCGCACTCGCTGTGAGAATCGAACTCAAAAGCCCCANGAGACTAGCCGCTGCGTGCCGGTCCCAAATCACCGGATAAGCACCGGTTGACGGCTTGCTCGCACCGATCCGAGCCAAAGCCCGCTTCGCTGCTGTCGATCCAAGGGTCTCGGCGGTCATCAAGCCGCCGAGTTCACGACTCACGCTGTACCAGGATCCATTGCGCTTCTTACCCTCAGCGTCGTCACAAATTGCATCCGCCCCCAGGCTCTGCCAACCGGCACTGATAACTCGCTTTAGTCCATTTGAGGCAGCCGTCACTGAAGTGGAATAGACCGCACTAAAGCCCGCCCCNTCGGTGGCGGTAATCCGCTCATCNAAGCCACGCACTGTNGCCTCGGCAACACGGGCTCGCTCNAGACGAGGTTCTGCATCCTCNACGATCGTGGCTGGATCCAANAAACCAAGCTCAANTGGAGGCCCAGTGTACAAATCTTGAGCNGGTGCCAGTTGATTGTGTTCATCCGGATCTAAATAAGGCGCTGCCTCGACNAAATCGTCGACCAGAGAATGAACAACCGACGGCTCGAGGTCGGACGAAGAGCCGGAAACGACACGCCCCTCTCGAAACAANCGCANGCCGACGCCGCTGCTCCCAGCCTGTTCCAACTGATCCAATGTTTTGTCTCGATACCGACAGGAAAACTCCTGTCCTTCAGAGAGNCTCACCTCCGCAGCTTCCGCACCACGATCGAGAGCATAATCAACGAAGCGTTGGGCAAGCGACAGCAAACGATCCTGCCTCGCCTGAGGNTCGTAGTTCATAACTCGCTGCCNCCGACNGTCATGGCTGAGATCCGTAAGGTGGGCATCCCAATCCCAACGGGAACCCCTTGCCCATTCTTACCGCAAGTCCAGCGACCATCCGAAAGAACNAAGTCGTGACCTACAGCATCCACTTTCCCCAAACAGTCCGGCCCNTTACCAATCANATTGACCCCCTGAAGNGGNGCNGTGATGCGACCGTCTTCAATGAGATAGGCTTCNGTTGTGCTGAAGACGAAATCACCGTTGCTAATATTAACCTGCCCACCGCTAAACTGCTTCGCGTAGATGCCGTAGGAGACNGACTTTAGAATTTCCTCTGGATCTTCCTCGCCAGCTTCGAGGTAGGTGCTGCTCATTCGTGGCATTGGCAGGCATCGAAAACTTTCTCGACGTCCACTGCCTGGTGCAGCACCCATCGCTTTCGCCGAGATCCGNTCGTGCATATAACCTTCGAGTACACCGTCTCGAATCAACACTCTNCGCTGAGGCTCNCAGCCTTCATCGTCCACATTGATGCATCCACGGTCGGTATCAAGGCTGGGGTCATCCACAATTGTGCATAACGAAGAGGCCACNAANTCTCCCACTCGACCCGAGTAATTACTGGTTCCCTTGCGATTGAAATCAGCCTCCAAACCATGACCGACCGCTTCATGGAACAGAACACCGGAGTCTCCAGCGGCCAAAACCACTGGGAACTCTCCCGCTGGAGCCGGNTGAGCATCCAGCATTTTAAGCGCTGTTTCGACGGCGTTACGAGCCAAGTCCTCCGGACGGTGCCGTTCGAAGTATTCTAAGCCTAAACGACCTCCGCCTCCGTCCATCGCCTTTTGACGCTTCTCGCCGTCACTGACGACCACCATGATNTTCATGCGCAACATGGGCTGATCATCATCCACCCGTTCCCCATCGCTTCGAACCACCCGAATCTGACGACGACTCTCCACTAAACTGACCTCAACGGCTTCCACCCGGGGATCGATCGCTCGAGCNGCAGCATCGGCGCGACGCAACAATGCAACGCGTTCCAGAAAGGGAAGATCGATCAAGCAACGTTCGGGACGATANCGNTTGGGTAAATCTCGNGCGGTGATTTCCTGAGGNGGAAGACCNGGTTGNCCGTTGGCGATNTGGGCAGCGGTATCACAAGCTTTNCCGATCGCATCGACATCGAGATCCTCNGTGTAAGCATAGCCCGAGGCATCGCCGGTCACGACACGTACACCACAACCCGCATCGACATGACGTGAAAAGCTTCGNACTTTCTGTTGTTCGAANTGCAAACTAATGGCGAGACCATGTTCAAAAAATAGCTCTGCAAAGTCACCTCCTCGGGCGAGGGCGCGAGAAAGCAAGCGTGCACTGTCTGTGTCATCGACGGGAAAGGGTGTCTCGACCTGAGTCATGATTACTGCTTCAATCCGAAGGTAGTGTGGAGAGAATCAAGCCAATGGGCAAGGGAAGGCTACGATTTTGTACGGGTCCATCTTGTGGTCCTCGTCAAAGCGCAGAGTTGCGATCAGAACTCTTCACACTCGCAAAGTGTAAGGGGTACGATGTTTCCACCTGCACTTGTCTTGGCGGGTGCCCNGTNGGCCCGAANGCCCTAAGCGATGATGGANAGACAGAAAGGCGGCAGGATCAAACCCTTCTCACCGGGCTTGAAAGCAGAGAGGATCTTGAAAGAGTACTGAGCAAACTAGAGACAGCCCTCGAAACTGGGAGTCGCCCAAGGACCATCGTCGGCCGCCCCCCTGTCTTTCGAGTTCAGAACTCCTCGGGGACACTCGCTTGATCGATGCCCATATTCATTTGGATCGATTCAATGATCCNATGACGGCTTGGCAGCGNATGANGAGGGCAGGAATTCATCAAGCGCTCGTCCCGGGTATTGAACCTCCGTTTCAACCTGCGACAATCTGTCGAGAAGCNGGGCTTCGATTCGCCTTCGGAATGCACCCCCAATCGACGGCTCCTCTCGACTGGCGCANTCAACTGGAGCGAGCCCTCGANCGCCATCAGCCNGCTGCGGTGGGTGAGTTCGGCTGGGACCGTCGAGGGGGAACTGACTTCTCGCGAGTTCGGGCGCAACTCGAACTCGCTCAGAAACAAAAACTGCCGGTGATCCTACACCTCGTGGGTCACTGTCCCGNTCTCCTTGAGGCGGTAAACGCCTATGATCTAACCGCTCAACTGCACCGNTGCACTGGAAGACCCCAGCGATTTAAGTCCTTCTGGGAATCNGGGCATTACATCTCGATNGGTCCTCGACTTCGAGGGGACTTCCGCCTTGCCCAAGCGGTACCCTCCACACAAATCCTACTGGAAACTGATGCCGAAACCGAGGCAGATGAGCCTTGGCATCGGCTCCCTCAACTCTATCAAGAGGTCGCCCAGGCCCGNAACATCAGCGTGGAACAACTCATCGACTTGGTCCGCACGAACTATGCACGNTTCCTAGGAGGTACTTCATGACAAATGTGAACAGAAAAGCGGTCGAACAGCTTCGCTTTCATCGCAGCGAGCGCCTGCTTGGAAGCAACACAATGGTTCATTTAAAAGCCCGCCACGTCATGGTGATTGGCTTGGGCGGTGTNGGCTCNTGGGCTGCCGAAATGTTNCTNCGAACAGGTGTTGGTCGTCTAAGTCTCGTCGACTTTGACAAAGTGTGCGTCACCAACACNAATCGTCAACTCCACNCCACCAAAGCAACGGTGGGTAAATACAAAGCAGAGGCACTCGCCGAGCGACTCCAAGTCATCAATCCGGCAGCGGAGATCGAACCGGTCGTCCGCTTCTACAACCCAGAATCTGAAGAGGATCTTTTGGGGCNAGAGCCTGATCTCGTTCTCGATTGCATCGATAACCTCACCGCCAAGTGCCATTTGCTCGCAAAATGTGTGCAGCGAAAGATTCCCNTCATCTCATCNATGGGAGCTGCAGCTCGCATCGATCCGACCCAAATACGAGTCGCTGACCTGAGCGAAACCCGAATNGACCCCATGGCTCGAGCGGTCCGAAAGATTCTGAGGCAACGGTTTCAACTGGAAACAGGGATCAGGACCATCTTCTCCNTTGAAGAGCCAAAAGAAGCGCAATCGACAGAAACCCCATTCGACAATGTCTGCGTCTGTCCAGGCGGCGGGAATAACGGCTTGCATACCTGCGATCATAAAAACGTCATTCTCGGCACGGTCGGTTTCGTAACCGGCGCATTTGGTATGGCGATGGCGGGTGAAGCGATCAGANACTTGCGCGAAGGCGCCGAAGTGACCATACCGCCTGAGTCAAAACTCCTGGAGGCTCAATGAGTCATCACCGTCTTATCATTCTCGGAAGCGGGCCTGCAGGCCTAACTGCTGCTCTTTATTCTGCCCGCGCTGATCTCGAACCGTTGATCGTCGACGGGATTCAACCAGGTGGTCAACTGATGATCACGACGGACGTCGAAAATTACCCAGGCTTCCCCGAAGGAGTCATGGGCCCAGAGTTGATGGATCGATTTCGGCAACAGGCGGAGCGATTCGGCGCCAAATATCACTTTGGAACCGTAANTTCGGTGGATCTCTCCGAACAACGAAAAGTGCTGAATATGGATGATGGCAGTCAGTTGACCTGCGATGCGTTGATCATCGCAACTGGCGCCACCGCTCGGTTGCTTGGGCTCGACAATGAAAGCAAGCTGATGGGCTATGGCGTCAGCGCTTGTGCGACCTGCGATGGCGCCTTCTTCCGCGACCAAAAAGTCGTTGTGGTCGGGGGGGGAGACACCGCCATGGAAGAAGCCAGCTTTCTGGCGAAGTTCGCCAGCGAGGTTCACATCGTTCACCGTCGAGATGANCTAAGAGCCTCGAAACCGATGCAGACTCGTGTGCAAAATAACGACAAATGCCACTTTATTTGGAACGCTCAAGTGGTCGACTGCATCGGCGANGTTGCCGAAGGNGGCTTAACCGCTGTCGTTCTTGAAGATACACAAACNGGCGAACGAACCACCTTCGAAACCAATGGGCTCTTTTTGGCCATCGGACACGTCCCAAACACCAGCTTCTTGGGCGACAGTTTAGAGAAGGATGAGAACGGTTACCTCGTCAATCAACCGGACAGTACGCATACCCGAATTCCCGGTGTCTTCGCATGNGGTGATGTGATCGATCACGTGTANCGACAGGCGATCACGGCGGCGGGTACAGGCTGCATGGCAGCCCTCGACGCAGAGCGCCACCTAGAGGCTTAAGCAGCCGNANAAGAGCGTGGTTCCGCTNAGGGGTATCGGTTACTTTCCTAAGCAAAAGCCTTCGAAGAGCGNGTCGAGCATNGCNTCGTCCGGCTGNGCNGTACCCGTCAGTTCAGCGAGCGCTTCTGCTGCCTCCCGTAAATCAGTCGCCACCAATTCAAGAGATCCNGGTTCCAATGCGCCNGCAGCCCGAGTCAGGGCATCACTTGCCTGAACCAAAGACGACAGTTGACGCTGCGAAACGGGGACTCCTGCTTCGAGATCCGGTANNCCATCGCCAAAAACACGACGAGAAATCACCTCCAGAAGATCCTCAAGNCCATCNCCGGTTAAGGCACTGACAACTCGATCACCCACAGGAACGAGGGTGCCNATATCGCCCTTTGTGCGAACCGGATGCAAACGGCTTCCTAANCCCTCCGGTGGTTCGGTTGGCGCCGCCCCAACCGGCTCCAGCCAGAGAACAAGATCTGCGTTACGAGCCGCCCGTAAAGCCCGNACAATACCTTCTTGTTCAACCTCGTCCTGACTTGCTCTCCAGCCTGCACTATCCATCAGTAGAATTCGACCTTCTGGNACACGCAACTCGCANTCTAAAAGGTCTCTCGTGGTCCCAGCGACCGGACTCACGATNGCTTTCTGTTCACCTGCAAGGGCGTTGAANAGTGACGACTTGCCNGCGTTCGGTGGCCCCGCAAGCAGGACTCGAGGGCGCCGAAAAAGGGGTGCNGCTCGGCGCCCCAGAGCAACGGTCTTCTGAAGCGCCAACAAGGTTTGACTCAGCCGTGACTCAAGTTGCCGTAGCCAGCCGCCGGCCAATTCCTCAGGATCGAAGTCCAGTGCACCTTCAATTTGAGCACGTACTGCGGTTACCTCAATCTCGAGATTTTGCGCTTGCTCACGGAGTCGGTGGGACAGGCCTGCGAACCGCGCAGGAAGTGCGCCGCCGGCTTGAGCCCGAACAGCAATCGCCTCTGCTTCAATCAAATCCAACTTTCCATTCAAGTGAGCTCTTCTCGTAAACTCACCGGGCTCAGCCATCCGTGCACCCTGTAGAAGGACAGCATCGATCACGCTTCGCACGATACCGGGACCACCATGGAGGTGAAATTCCACCACGTCTTCACCGGTAAAGCTCTCGGGTCCCTGAAAGGGCAAAACCAAACATCGGTCCAACTCACTGACGTCATCTCGAAGCCGAAGGAGATGAGCAAATCGAAAGCGTTCAAATGAATCGATGCCACATAAACGTGAACCGATCCTCAGGGCTTCAGGGCCGCTGACTCGAACAATCGCAACAGCCGCCGGAGCCAGGCTGGTGGCTGGAGCAACAATCGTCTCGCTAAACCGAGTCACTTTAAGCTCATCGCCAAAAGATGGGTTGCCGCTGGGGTCATTCCAGGAATTCGACTCGCTTGACCCAAACTCCGCGGACGAACTCGCTGCAATAATTCAACGGCTTCGGTGGACAATCCGGGTCGATCACCAAAGTCGAAGTCCATGGGGATCTTGATCCGATCAAGATCTGCATAACGCCGCAATCGGCGTCGCTCCCTTTCAATGTAGCCCGCATAGCGAGCCTGTGCCTGGAGTTCTTCTTGATCCATGGCGAGAGAGGGTCGAGTCACCTGAAGTTCGTCCGTTATCGCCTTCAGATCACTGTGAGGGCGACTTAACTGTTGCCAGCCACTTTGACCCGACGAGCGCTTCGATTCCAACTGCCCTCGCGCCTCGATAATCTCAGCATGACGACGTTCTCTGGACTCCAGGCGCTCCTTGCTCACCAAACCAAGCTCCCCAGCCTGAGCGTGCAGACGAATGAATGCGCTACTCTCTCGAAGTTCGAGACGGTATTCAGCACGACTGGTGAGCATTCTGTAAGGTTCTGTAATCCCGCGGGTGGTGAGATCATCCATCAAAACCGCCATGTAGGCTTCGTCTCGACCCAACAGAAATGACGCCTCATTACGAAGACTTCGTACGGCATTCATCCCTGCCCAGAACCCCTGAGCGGCTGCTTCCTCATAACCACTCGTGCCATTGAGTTGTCCGGCTAAATAAAGACCTGGAAGCGCCGTCACCTCCAACGTGGGCTCCAACTGGATAGGATCCACCGCGTCGTAAGCCACGCAATACCCCCACTGCAACACTCGCACCGCTTCAAGCCCGGGAATTGCCTCCAACATGACCTGCTGTACCTCCGCAGGCATTGAGGTGCTCATCCCCCCCAGATACAACTGTCGACTCTCGACTCCTTCGGGTTCGAGAAAGAGTTGGTGACTCTCTCGATGGGCAAAGCGTTCCACCTTGTCTTCAAAACTCGGGCAGTAACGAGGCCCCAAGGCATCAAACTCTTCACGACGAATCGGTGATCGGTGGAGGTTTTTACGTACCACTTCATGAACCGCTTCATTGCTGCTTGTTGCCCAGCATGGCTGGATCGGTCGCTGGCCTTGCGCTTCTGGATGGTCGCTAAAGCCACTGTCAGCGAGGTCACTGGTTTGGATCTTTAGTTGATCGAAGTTGATACTCTCACGGTCGAGGCGGGGGCATGTTCCCGTCTTCAGCCTTAACGTTCGTAAACCAAGGGACTTTAACTGGGCTGTAATGGTCCCCTGATCCACTTCGGTCTCATCGATGCGTCCCCCCGGCTGCGTCCAATCACCCCGATGGCAAATCGCCCCCAAGAATGTCCCCGTGGTTAACACAACCGCTCGAGAGTCGATCTGACTTCCGTCTCCTAACCGTAAGCCTGTGCAGCGACCTGAAACCTCCAAAAGATGATCGACCCTGCCTTCGATCAGGGTCAGGTGGGGCGTTTCCCGAAGTGTTTGACCCATCTCCTCACCATAGAAAAAACGGTCCACTTGGGCACGCGTGCCGCGCACTGCTGACCCTCGACTCAGATTAAGCGTGTGTCGAAAGAGTGTGGCTCGATCGCTGGCGAGACCGATGTGACCACCGAGAGCATCGAGTTCTCGAACCAGATGACCCTTTGCCAAGCCCCCCATCGCTGGGTTGCAACTCAACTGTCCGATGCCATTGAGCCGAAGCGTCACCAAAGCGGTCTTTAGACCACTTCGAGCAGCGACTAAAGCCGCCTCACAGCCCGCATGGCCTCCGCCAACAACGGCGAGATCAAACAGAGTCGACACCGATCGGACTCAAGCGCCCCTACAGGCGGTAGGAAATAGAGCCGGAGAAACTGCTGTAGTTATTACCCGGTGTTCTGAAGTCCCAGAACGGGAAGTTAGGACGCCACGACCCTGTGCTCTCCATCCCCTCACCCTCAACACTGTAATAAAGAGCTGGTTGCGTTGAGCCCGCTCGAAGACTCAAGCTCAGCTTATCAGAGTATGAGTAGCTGTACCCCAAACTTCCGCCGGTCATGTCCATCCGGCCATAACCCGATACCGCATTTTCCGCCGTGAACTCATCCTGCGGCATGGCATAGGTCTTGAAGCTGTTAATGAGGCTTAACCCAACAGAGAGACGGGACTTTTTGCTCAACTTGTAGCTCAGAGAGAGTGAGTTGGAGAGATTCACTCCACCGTTGACACCCGGAACAACACAGCCCGCCAGTTCTCCAGAAGCGTCGAGAACCTGCTCCTCAGCACGGGGAATACAGAGCATCGGGGTGATCTCGTTACCCTCACCGTCAATAAATGGTTCACCGTTTGTGATATCCCGTGTCCGTCGGAACTCGCCGTAGATTCCTCTCGACAAGCCAACTCCCCACGAGAAACTCAGTTTGCCGTCCAGCATACCACTCTTGCTTGCCGAGCCGCTGAGCGACAAGCCGGTAATTTTATTTGAGAATCGGCTGGCCATAGATACCGGAAGGCTAGCCCCTAGTCCCATCCCTAGATTAAAACCAGCAACCTGCATCCGCCAAGGCAAACCAAACGACAAACCGATATCACCGTAATTAGTTTCATGATTACGAGTCGCCCCGCCTGTCGTCAGCTCCTTAGAAACCCCCTGACTGGCAGTCACGGAAAACCCCTTTGGTAGGCGCAGTGTTCCAGAGAAACTAAGACTCTGACTGTAAAGTGCATTACGAGCATAGTAGTTTTCCACGAACGACCCCTGCCCGAGTGTATGTCCCCAACTCACAGAACCAGAAACAGGAAAGGCCCCCTTCGGCTCAGTCACCTTCGCTGGGTTGTCCTCGGCGAAAGCGGGTGTCGATAGTAGAAGCGTGGAAATCAGGATAAAGCGCAAAGCTGAACCCTCCTACTGCAAGCGTAGGGCTTGGCTAAAGGTGGAATAAAGACTGCGCAAGCGATTTGCCCATGCGACCACGTTATCCAATGTACGCTCAGCTGCTTGTCGCTCATCCTGAGCGTCCTCTAGGTCCGTACAAGACTGCGGTGCATCGTCTGCATCACAGTCGTAACCACCTTCGATTGCGTCCAAGGCCAACTGGGCCGCAGCGGCATCTTGTATCGCCGTACGCCAACGCTCCTCAGCCGCTTGGCCCTCATCAATGAAATGCTTACCAATCGTCGCTTCAGTTCCCTCTTCGCGGCTAACAGCAGTTGCATAACGGAACCCATGACGAGGGTCAGTAAAGGTATGGACCTGAAAAAGTCCTTCGTCGATATCGATCTCTTCCGATGGCGAGACCCGCCAAACGTGGCCGGCCTCTGCGAAATTCTGATCAAATTCTGAGTTGAAGAAAGCCATACCATAAAGGGCAGCATAGAAGCGATTGGTGTAATTATTATGAATCGGTAACGTTTTCCCATCTGACCACTGATTACCAAAGGGTGCTCCATTTTCATCCAGTACGCCTCGCCAATCGGAGAGAGGCCGCTGCACAACAACATAACAAATATCTTCATCCCCTATGGCAGCCACTCCACCAAATCTGGCGGCTTCGTTTTCGCAGCCGGCACGATCCTCTTGTGCGCTGCTGAAGACCCGGGGTGCGAAATCATCTCGGTTGTCGGTGATCATCCCTGTGTACAATCTCTTAATGGGCTCACCGAACACGGTATAGTAAGGCAAATAGAAGCGACTCACATCGGCATTGGACTCAAAGCCGAGAGCGAAGGCACTCGACTGACTCATCGCTTGAATCGCACCAATAAAGTCCCAGAAATGTCCTGCTTCGAGTGGCTTCTGAAAGTAGTAATAACCTTCGTCGTAGTCGAAGACCGAGTAGGGGCGACGACCTGGCCCGCGAGGAATGTGGAAGGCTACGTCCACAGGCGTGTTTGCCACCTGGCCGATGGCAGCCCCAAGGGCCTCTTCTTCATAGGAGACATGAGCAATTTTGCCGTTATCTGGGCGAATAGCATAGCTGCCATAAGCTGGCCGACTGAAGACATTCCCGACAAGATTTAAGCCATCAAGAACCGCATACTGCCAGTTCAATCCTAAGATTTGGTCTTGCCCCCAGCCCCAGTTCGCGAACAGCCAACGTTGATAGTTGTTCAGCAGGTTGGGGTAAAATCGACTCATATGCCTCTGATAGGGTGCGCTGGTCGACCAGTTCCACCGGTCTCGCTTGTAGTTATTGAACCAATAGTAGTTATCGAAGTTCTGTTGGTAGTAGGTAGAGATACTGGCAGGATCGGATCCCTGATCCCAAACATCACAAGAGGCTGTCGCTCCTCGCCACTCATCAGAGCAAAACATGTAGGGAACCATCACCTTACGATCGGGATTGAGTTCGGCGGCTGGGTTACCATCGCAAACCCCCTCTTCCCGGCGCATCTGGCTCTCTGCAAGCAAGAGTGGGTCGAGGGTATCATAGTCATGGAGTTCTCTGTTGGCGGGACCAAAGTTTGCGATCCCCGAGTTAACACGCTCTTGAACTCCAGATGCGCTAGCGGGAGTTCCCCCTGTCCCAAAGATAATTGGTAAACGGGTGTAGTGGAGTTGCTCGGTCATCGCTGGCATCCCTGGCGTAATTCGGTCCTCAAAGTT
Source organism: Myxococcales bacterium (assembly GCA_002696345.1). GTDB lineage: Bacteria > Myxococcota > UBA4151 > UBA4151 > UBA4151 > UBA4151. The sequence goes on along the minus strand of NZRT01000098.1, from coordinate 31,609 downwards.
TGGCAGGCAGTCGAGTCCAAGCCGCTTCCAACTACCCGGGAATGCCGTTTCACCACTACCCAACAGAACACCACGTGCCGCAACAGAGAGATCTTTGAAGACCTCTACTTTACCTGCGTAACCCATCAGCAACGCGGCTTCATCGTATTTACCGATACCATGAATGTCCGAGTTAAAGCCGCCACCATAATCCATGACTGTTGAGTACTGATACTCCGTAATCTTATTCTCAAGAGCATCTACCCCAGGCTGATTAAGGGCCATCAGGTCACCTACCGTCAGGCTGTCGCTGGCATAAAACTCAGCCCAATTCTGAGCCATCTTCTCGGAACGATGGTCCCAGAAGTGATTGTGGTAGTTCATCGCATCGTATGATCCGGCGAAGTTATGGCGTAGGCCGATCGTGTGACCGACCTCATGCTCCATCACTGCCTGGAAGATTCGTGCTCGCAGCTCCTGGTAAATCGACTCTTGAACATCGTTACTCTCAAGATTTTCAGCGCCATATTTATCACTCATCTCTTTGGCGATACCCACCAGCGAAAGGTCTTCGAAATTATCTTGGGTCCAAAGGTTATTTGCAGCGGCGACTCGACTAAGATGCTCACGCTCCATGAAGGCATCCACGTCTCCTGACAAAAGATCCAGAGCTCGGGTGCGCATTTCATCCGTAGGTTCTTGACCTGGCTTCCAGCCAGATCCAGCAACGCTGGTCAGAATTTCGTCATTCATCAAATCATCCACCATTCCGGTGTCATCCATCAAATGGCGAAACTTACGGTGCATACTGGGTCGGGCTGGAGGCAACGCTTCCCTTGGCGTTCCTCGCTCGACCATTTCACGAATCCGCCGCATGGGTTCTTGCATTGCTGGACGCTCGAGATGCTCTTGGACCGGCTCCTCAAGCAGATGGGCGGGTAGCGACGACCGGGGGTCACGGGGCACCCGCCAATGAGACATCATATCCCGAACATAGGCGCCACTCCGAATCTCTTCTTCTGTGATCACGCCATTCATCGCGTTCACATAATCCAGCGCAACTTGCGCATAAGAATCAACGCCACTGCCGTAGACCCAGGCGGTTCCGCTCATCACCTGCCCGGTCTCAGGATCTACAGAGGAAGGGCCGTAACCTAGAGGACTGCCAGGGTTCCGGTCATGAACCCAATACATGGTGTGATACCGAACATCTCCAGGCAGGAAGCGAAAACCTTCGCCACCACAAACCTGATGATAAGTGTCTTTATCGATTTGCCCCTGATAGCGCTCGGGGACTTCTGCCGGTACTGGGTTTTCACACATAACAAACATGCGAGGAACACGCTTGCCGCCGTCCATAGCCTCTGAGGTACTGTTGAAGCCCCAAGCACCGGCAACGACGCGCCGGAACGCGTTGTTCCAAGAATCGGAGACGTTGTACGCTGCTTCCATCAAGGGCTGCGGAAAGTACGGCGATAACTGGTAAACAATTGGCTTCGGTGTCCGCTGGGCCACAGGGATCTCCACACGCTCATAGCCAATGGTAACTCCTTGATCCTCAATCGGCTGAAGTTTGTATTGGCCTTCAGCGAATCCACCAGCACCATCGCTACAGCCTGGATCTTCCTCGTCACCCGATGCACATCGCACATGGTACTGCTCCCAGATACTGTGGATGTTAGCGAGATAGATACGCCCTGATTCGGTCACACCTCGCCGGCGGTTTCGAGTGTAATGCTCAGTCCTAAAGAAACCAAATCTACCCATCTTGCGTTCACCGTACTCCATGGGCTTGTAATCCGGCACGCGCTCCGTGCGCTGAAAACTAAACCGAAGAGTGACGGGCGCTGCATCGCAGGTAGTCACAGGGTAATATGACGGACTGGTAAAGTAACAGACCGGGTACATGGCTCCACCGTAGTTAATGTAGCCCGTCTTCATACTACGAACGGCGAAATCGAAGTAATCGACGCTTTCGCCATCTGTCGCTTTGCCATTGTGAACTTCTGCCCCTCCACCGTTTACGAAGCGAATCCGATGATCTGAGTTCTCCGCATCGGAATCATCGCCATAATCTGAACCCTGCCAGAAAGTTCCGGATTCACTATGAATGGTCGGGCTTTTCCAACTCACGCGCATCCAATCTCGTTCCCACCAATCCCGATCAGTAGCATTCTCGCTAATCACATTGGTTTGCTCACCTGTTTGAGCATTGTATGTCCGTTGCACATCAAAATGGCTGCTGATTGGAAAACTAATGACCAATGAGCTTTTGTATGCGTCAGGGATCTGTCCCCAGCCACTTCTGTATCGTTCATCGAGTTGAGGCCCTTGGCGAACAGAGGCACGAAGACAGACATCATCAAAGTTTGTCGAGATCTCTCCATCGTCTTGACGCACGACGCGACGGCAATCATCAATGCGCTCATCGACGCCAAGTGCTGTTTCAGTGACACGCCAGCCACGCAGCTCAGTTTCCGTGACCTCCCAGCGAAGCTTATAAAGCTCCGTAGCGATTCCCTCGAACGAAGATGGAGAGTCACCATTCACTTCGGCAACGGTCCCCCGAAAGTACCAGACCCCATCGAACATACTTTTGTGTATTTTGTTGGGATAGGTGCGGTCGATATCACCGACTTGCTGAGCGCAAGAGAGTCCAAATATCAGTGGTAACATCAAAATAAGACGAGATAAGCGCATGGGCATCTCCAAATCATTTCGTCGAGACTAGCAGTTCTTTGTGACAGGCGCTGGTCTGTACCGAGTACTTCGTACGCTGCGCAAGAGGTCTCTCCTTGGTACAATCGTCTACTCTGACGACTCAATCGCTGGATACAGCTTCACTTGCACTGCATTCTTTGACAGCTAGGATGAACAAGCCCAGGGTCGGCCCTCGGTCAGTTGCCCCATGTCTAATTTCATGTGGAAAGAAAGTTGACTGCATCCAAAAGCTGCCCCAAGGCTGAAGACGTGACCTTTCGAGAGAGTTTTATGCGACGAATTTTAGCGGTGATCGCCCTAACATCAACCTTAGCCTGTGGTGAAGAGCCGCCAGATCTTAACGGAGATGGCGCAGGCGATGCGGAAGGCACGGTGACGCAGATCGGCCTGGTGCACCCCCAGGGAACGATCGCTGGTCACGTCTACAACGCAGCCACCGGAGAGAATCTTACCGGAATCACAGTGACAATCATTAGCGGAGGCGCAGCTCCCCAGGAGGTGGAAAGTACGGACGGCGTCTTCCGTTCCGGCGCTTTACCTGCCGGTGGCAGTGGTCATCTCATTATCAGCAGTAGTAACTTCATCACAGCGCAGCGAAGCTTCAGCTTGCCAGGAGCGGCTGGAGACTTTCCGACCGCCAATGCCCATGCCTGGGTGGGAGAAATTGGTTTGCTTCCGAAGGCGCCCGGTGAACTCGTCGTGCTTGGGCCGGATGCAGCAGGGGTGGGTTCCGTCACGGTCGGTGTGGACTTTGGCTTCGCTTATTTGCTGGATGGAAATCCGGCAAAAAGTCTTCGCTTAACGGGAACGACCGATTCCCAAGGCGTAGCGGGAATCAATGGCGGCATGCCCGATTTGAATGCCCTTTCCCCCTTGCTGCAAAGCATGGCGGGTTCGGTCACCGTTAGCCTGGGAGCGAGCGAGACGACGGAAGGGGGCAGCCTCAGCATCAGCTATCAAAATCTAGGTCGCCGTGGCACGCTCCCAATCGTTGCGTTGAGGGCTGGAGGAGTCGTTGCGACCCTAGCCAATGCCAACCAAGCACAAGTTTTGGTCTCGAACGCCGGTGATTTAGTTCAAAGACGACAAGGTGTTTCGGTGATCGAGGCTACCGATCCAATTCGGATCCTCTTTGATCAAGCCATCGATCCGGACACCTTGTTCACCGGACTGACCACCGAAAATGACAGCGGTCAGGTTGTTCTGCAAGAGGCAGAGTGGTCCCACGGAGGAACCCTTCTCACTCTTCGGCCCACGGTGAACCTGAGTGAAGGCCAAGAGTATAACTTGGAGTTATCCGCCGCCCCCTTGAGCGATGGACCTGCTGCTTACAGTGGCGGAGCGAATTTATTTACCCGGCCTTTGAGTGCTGACCTCAGTGTGGAAACGGTCGCAAGTTGGCATGATCGAGATGAAGATACGAACATTTCTGAAGGCGATTGGATCGATCTGCACTTAAATCAACCCGTGGGTGCACGGGATGGCTTTGGAAACTCGAACCTTCATAATCTCGTGGCGGAATGGGCTGTCGACTACGATCTCAATGGTGACCGAGAAAGCGGCACGGTTCGTGGTGAGATGGGGTTTGAGGAAGGAGGTCGAAGGGTCTACGAAACACTGATCCTCAGCGAGCCGAATGCAGGTGCGGGTCGAAGTGGTTTCACGACCACCTTAAGGGTACAACTTCCAGCGGGCACTGCGCTCCGCCACGGCGTTCCGACCACCTTCTTTTTGATCTTCAATAATCCGGAGCGCGTCAGCGGTAATCATATTCTGAGAAACACGTCTGGATCGCCCCTATCGATTACCCAGGTGACGGTTACAAACTTCCAACTGGCACAATAGCATGCGCTTATTGAGCGCAATCGTCGCCCTCGCTTGTGGGCTGATCGTCACGGGGAGTTCGTGCTTTCAAACGACCTGTGTCGTCTCTGCAGATTGTCCTGTCGGTCTTGTCTGCGGCTTAGGGGGACAATGCCTCGATCGCCAGTGTGGCCCCATCTTGGATGACGACCAAAACATCGTTCCGGATGGCGGCCTCGGGAGCAATTGCGGACCTGGCGAACATTGTGTCGAAGGCCGTTGCCAGCTTCGAAGTACGGACTACCTGTGTGAAGCAGGGCCCAATCTTTGTGGTCCTGCTCGTCCAGATACGGGGGTAAGCCCCCCAACAGACGGTGGCAACTAAGACGCGCTAGATATCAACGAAGTCACTGACTTCTTGGCGCAGGACTCAGACCAAAATCAATGAGTTCAACACTGTAGACGCCGTGACGGCCTCGAACCAAACCAAAGACGGGAACTCTTGGATGAAACCGAAGACCTCCGCGAGCACTTGCCTGTTCGAAGATACCCGCTTTAGTCGCCACTCGTCCTCTCTTCCCCACTTGGTGCTCAGTTGACCGAAGAAGCGCCTTCAAAAAAGGATCCCTTGGGGAAGATTCTGACAACTCCAGACTAATGATCGACGCCTCATGACCTGTTGGCGTGTCTCGACGTAAAGCAACCATCCACCCGGTCGTCTCCGCCTTAAGAGTCACCGTAACAAAATGGGTTTTAAGACCAATTTGTTCTCGATACCGAGCCCATTGCCCGGCACTTCGAGCCAATGGCTGATGGCTACCCAATGGATGAAAAGAAACGGACCTTGCGGGTAAATCGGCCTCTGCCAACAAAGCTCGAAAAGGTGCTCCTGTAGCGCACGCAGTCAAACCAAGCAGTATCAACACAAAGACCTTCATCGTCGCTATTCCACATCGATGAGCCCCGGTTGTGAAGAGGCTTATTTTCAAGCCGAAAATACAGGGCTTACTCTGGGGATCAACGGGCTTAAGACAGCGAGTCTCACCCGAATGTTCGAGCATCACAATTCCTCTGTATCCACAAAGGATTGTTTGGTGTGCTGGCTACACTCGATGATGCAATGGAGCCTAGTCGTCCCAGTGCTTAACTTGGGGCATGTGGGTGGCTTCGGTAAAAGCCGTTTCTAAATCAGGTTGATGGCACGTTTCACAAAACGCCGCCTCTGCCTTGCCCCGAATAATCATCGCTTTATTGCCCGTTTGAGCGTGATGCTTACCGGGGCCGTGACAACTTTCACACTGAACGTGTTTGAGCATACCAACGGCTCTCGGGTCAGAAAAACCGCCAGGATGACGCCATCCAGCCGTATGACAACCAATGCATTCCCGATCCAACTGTTGCCCAAAATGAACCAAGCTATCGTAAGCATGACTGTGCTTCGTCGTCTTCCATTGAGCCAATGCATCCGGATGACACAAACCACAGCGCTCGGCGCCTACAAAGTCTCCCTCGCCGGAATAGCCCGGCGGAGCCTGTCCTCGTTCAGCCTCCCATTTACCGACGAAGTGCACGTAAGATTTCACCCAACCACCCACGACATCGTCCATCGGTTGTTCCTCTCCCAAACCATGGATCTTGTAGGCGAATGTATTGCCTTTCATCACCGCTTTCAGTTCAGCAGCAGCAGCCGTGTCCTTTCCGGCCTTTGCCCGAAGACGACGAAGGCGCACTCCCCCCACGTAAGGTCCCTCTCCACGCTTGTAAAAACTCAATCGACCTAAATGCTTTCCTTCCTTCGAACTGCCCACCACTACGGATCCTGCTTTCGTATCGGGGATGAGATGCAGTTTATGATCAGCAATCAAAACTGCATCGATACCGGGGATGGAACGAGCCAATGCTCTTGCTCGCTTTTTGTCCAAGTGGCTGGCGACAATCGTTAAATCCGCAGGCTTTGCTGAGGCGAGAGACTCTCGAAGAGCCACTGCTGGATCTCGAACCGAAATCCCCTCAACAGCGGGTTGGAAACCAGCGATCCCAATGACACGAACGCTGAGATCTCCTCTGTTAAAGTAAAGCAGACCGGGGAAAATGGGACGGCCGGATTCCGCCACCAAATCGGCGGCGAGCACCGGTGTTTTCGCTTCTTCCATCAAACGATAGAGGCCCGGCAGTCCCGCTGCAAAATCAGTAGGACCGGGGACAAAAAAGTCCAACTTCATTCGCGCCATCGATCGAGCAATAATCGCAGCACGTCGTCCCCATTGCTCCCTCATCACTGCGGGGACCTCTAGGGACTCGTAAAACGTATTTCCCAAATCAAAGTAAAGGCCAGGAATTTCCGTCCGTCGATGCGCTGCCACAGCAGCCGCTTGTCTCCCAATGTGACCCATGGGATTTTTCGGGCATCCGCAGGGTTGAACCTTGCCTTTGCGATCGCCTGAATAAACGAGTTCGAGACTTGGCGCCTCACCGCCTTCGCCAACAGCAATCCATGCGACGGACGCGAGGCCGAAGATCAATGCTGTTCTGCGCAAGAGCACCCCTCTCCCCCTCCGGCTACCGCGTACCGTCGCTAGAGGCTAGTCGCCCAATCCCGGACTTCGACACAATGGATGGGTTCGCATCACCAGTGCCTGACTCGCACTCACATTACGATCTTGGTGGCGAGCCAAAACCCCCAACAGGTTGTTGCCTTTATCAGGATGAGTGTCCGTCAGAGGATCCTCCCACCCGGTAAACTCCTGCACATGAAATAAGCCCAATCCATGTGCGCTCTCGTGAGCCATCGTGTAGCCCAAAAGATCGTTCTCTTGACCGGGGTCGCTAAACCCGAGAGCAACAACGACCCCCGAGAATAGACCGTTTGCTCGGGCAGAAAGAGGAATCGCTGAAGCGAAGCCACCGAGCGGCGGCTCCTCGTCACCAATGGAGTCAACCACGTAAAGATTAAGCCCATCACGCCCCGCCACGAATGCGTTCCGATAGGGCTCGAGGTCAACGGCCGGGTTGGGTAACTCCGAATCGAGTTGATCCTGTTGATGTAAGCCCTGCAAGCTTACTTCGATCCCCGCTTGCTCGTAGATGGACTCCATCTCAGTCATCGCCGCCAAGATACGATCGTCGATATCAGCGTCATCGGCCAATGGAGTGGGCCGATGGATATGAACGGATAGTTGGCAGCGTTGCGGATAGGCGGTTCCAGTTTGCACCCAGGTTTTGAGTTGAACCCGATGAGTCCGCCTCAACGTACTACGGATTCCGAGATGATAAGTCCCTCCACTCATGACCAAGTATGGATCATTGGGAACCAAGAGCGTCGTGCCTCCCCGGGCAGCGACACTTCGGTTCGCCGAAAAGAAGGGTCCGGCCGCAGCGCCCAACTGACTCGCTTCAGCCATATCAGATTCAGGATGATCAACGACTAAAGCTCCTTGTGGACCAACCAACTGATGAATGAGGTATTCCCCATCAAAGTCGCCCTCAACTTCGACAAGAAGGCTCAACGCGTCCGAGGGTAAGTCGAGTTCCATCTCTGCAAAGCCGTCAACGAATTCGAGAGAATGGCTTTGTTCGAGACGGCCCGTGAAGCCTTCGGCAGACTGAGCAGGAAGGCTTGAACGGCGCAAAACAGAGGAGGGTTCCGTCGTACAGGCCACGCAAATCATCAACAACGAAAGCCTAGCCATGCGCCTCCTCTCCCCGAGGATTCTAACAAAGTTCGACGAGAGCAAGAACCGAAGGTGGTACTAAGAGGTCAAAACAGGCTAGGCCCGCTACATGACCTTGACCCGTCAAGCCAGAGTCTTGCTTCGTCGGCTCGGTGCTCCGAAGGGCTTGGAGTATGCCGCTGCTGCAGCGATGCTTTACCATGCCCTGTTTATCACAGCCGTGGTCTGGGTGAAGACCGCTTCAAACGCCGTCTTTCTTGCTGGAAGCGATCCCCAAAATCTTCCCTTTCTTTACATGGGCTCTGCTCTGGTTGTCGCTGGCGCTTCGATCGCTCTCGCTCGACCCCTGGCAAAATACTCCGCCCTGGTGGTGGCTCGCCGCATTCTGCCCGTCATCTCTATCCTCGTGGCTCTTGCAGCCTTTGCAACAACTCTTGAGGTGCCTGGCAGTTTGGGACTTTTTTACCTGGTCGGCGAAAGCTTCACGACGGTGGTCTCCATTCTTTTTTGGGCGACGGTTTCAGAGGTTTTCGATGTCCGTGCGGGCAAACTGCTGATTGGCTTTATCGGCGGTATGGGGATGGCTGGCAGCATCGTCGGTGGCGCCCTTGTGCAAAAATTCTCGGGGGTTTTTGAACCTATTTTCCAAGCGTACGCCGCAGCGCTGCTTCTCTTGGTGGCCTGGCCACTTCTGCGGACCATGGGACGCCATCGTGAGTACAGTGGTACCGTGGTACCGAAACAGGTTGCGGAAAAGGCTCGGGTATCCGCTGGACTCCACTATGCGAGCGCTGAGCGTTACCCAAAACTTCTTGGCGCGCTGGTGGCGATGCTCAGCGTGTTGAGCGCAGTCGTGGACTACCTCTTTCGAAGTCATTACGCTCAAGCCTCCGCTGAAGAAATGAACCGTATCTTTGGTGCTTACAATGCGCATGCAGGCGTCATCGCACTGATCTTTCAAGTTTTTCTTACTCGAATGCTTCTCAGTCGGATCGGCTTGTTTCCGTTTTTACTTCTCATTCCCGCAGCGACAGGAATTGCCGGTCTTTGGGCGATGATGACTACAGGACAAGACATGCCTGTTTACACCTTAAAGGTCGTCCAAAGCATTGGCTCTTTCTCCGTCACAGCTGCCGGGGTTAGTCTTCTTTACAATCCGATTCCGGTGAGTGTTCGAGGTAGTCTTAGGGCACTTGTGGATGGCAGCATAAAGAAGACGGGTGCCGCCACTGCCGGGGTTTTGTTGCTGATTCTCGGGGCAACAATGCCCGGATTGATACATCCTGTCTTAGTGGTTCTTCTCGTCTTCGTTCTGTTGATTCTGATCGGCATACTTCGGCAAGATTATGCAGAAGCTCTGGATCGAAAAATCACAGGCAGAACCCGAAAAGTGGATCAAGGAAGGGGTCTTTGGCTCGACGATGCCAGTACGCGAGCGATGCTCGAACGCCGTTTATCTGATCCCAACCCAGAAACGGTTCAAGAGGCGCTCGCTCTTCTCTCCACCACGGAGCACGACCTGACTGAACGTCTCGAGAGTCTGCTTAACCATCCGAGTGAACACGTCCGAATTGCTGCCATCGACTGGGCGTCTCGTCGAGGTGGCGATGAAGTATGGGCTCTGCTTGTGAGGCTTGTCGCCCATGAAGATGCCCGCCGTCCTAGAGCGGCTGCGGCACGTGCTCTGAGTCAAATCGATGCTCACCGGGCAGCTGCTCTGCTGCACACACTCATCCACCAAGAACATGTCGATCCCGCACTGCGCTGCGCCGGGATCGAGGCGCTTTTTGCCTCGGAAGACCATCGAGCGAGAGGGGAGAAGATCGTTCTTGGCTCTTGGGATTACATCCAAAATCACAACCCAGCGCATCGCAGAGAATTTGCTCGACTCCTGGGGCGTCTCCCTGAGGGTGACTGGTCTTTGCATTTGAGTCACCTCTTCCATGACGTCGAGCCCAGCGTCGTTAAACTTGCGATCGAGTCCGCGGGCCAGGTCTGCAGTGATCGTCTGATCGAGCCACTGATGAGCACCATGGGAAGAAGAGGTCATCGAAAAGAAGCTCGGCGCGCTCTGGCAAACTACGGCAATCGGATCACAGAACAAGCCAAGTCCTGGCTCAACGACCCTCGACTAAGTCTTCAAATTCGCCAAGAGGTCCCTCGACTCTTGCGCATGATCGGTAGTCATGAAGCTGCGAATGCCCTGCTCAAGAGCAACCCAGATGACGATCCCTTTCTCCAACATCGGGTCGCCATGGCATTATCTCGTCTCGTGCACCAAAATCCGAAGGTCTCGGAACATCTCGATCAAAAATGGATTCACAGTGCCATCGAGCGACAGATCGATCGGCTTTTTCGTTGCCGAGAAGACGGCCTTCTTCTGGCGCCTGATCCCCGGTTCGCCTTGTTGCACCGAGCCGTTTTCTCCCGCTACGGACAAGTCCTTGATATCTGNTTGCGACTCTTCTCNCTTCAGGGAGANCGAGAGCTACTCAACGANGTNTCCAGGGTTTTAATNGAAGGCAGTCGTTCCATTCGGGGAGATGCCCTTGAACTTCTNGATGTTTCACTNAAACATCACCCCTTAAAGTCTGCGCTTTTTCGGGAACTNGAGAATGTCGATGAAACCATTCTTCCAGGGCAAGCTGAAGGCATCGCAAANCGCTTGGCTTCAGGTCGAGATCGAACTCTTGCGGCGGTGGCTGGGCGCTGTCTCGGACTTTCGGGGCTTCCCCGGCCCGCTCCTGACCCAAGCATTCTACCGGAGGATCTGATGAGTGATCATTTAATCGATCGTATTCTGCTGTTTGAAAAAGCCGAGATCTTTGCCGGTCTNAATCTCGACGAGCGTGCAGCCATAGCAAGTCTCGCAAAGATCGAAAGACATCACTCCGGTCAAGCCATCTATCGGCAAGGAGATCCCTCAACCACTCTCTATGTNCTCATTAAGGGAGGGATTGATTTCCACCGAGATGGAAGCTTCGTCGGGCGTATGGAATCAGGAACGAGTCANATTTGCTTCGGTGATATTGGCTTCCTTGACCGCAAACCGAGACCCTATTCCGCCACAGCATGTAAAAGTACTGANTTTACGGANATCTTTGCAGTTAACAGACAAGACTTCATGGACCTGGTCGCAGATCGAATTGAACTTTTGGACGGTCTCTTCAGCGTTCTTGTGGGACANNTACGCACCGAGTTGGAAACCGTTGAATCCACACGACTCAATCTGGCTGCAGTTCCTGACGACGTCTAAGATCTCGCCTGACTTATAAAGGCCTCAATCGCCTCAGGTTGACGAGGTAGATCCGCAGTCAGGTTTTCAGGTTCACCTTNGGTGACAACCACATCATCTTCGATCCTAACCGCTAATCCTCGCAGGCTTGGAGGAGCGCTCTCATCNTTCACCGGAACATAAATTCCAGGCTCGATGGTGACCACCATGCCCGGCTCAAATGCCAGACTACGTTGCGTNCCATAGTTCCCCACGTCATGAACATCCCGTCCAAGCCAGTGCCCGATACTGTGCATGTAGTACGCTTTGTAAGCTTCCGCCTCGACCAAATCAGCCACAGAGGATTTTGCGTCCAAAAGCCCAAGTTTTTGCATTGCTTCCGTTAACTGCTGGACTGCCTGTTCATTCAAGCTCTTGAAGCTTTCCCCTGGACGAACTCGGGCAACGAGATCCTGCTGAACATCGAGAACNGCACGATANAGTCGTCTTTGCGCCTCNCCAAANCGACCATTTGCCGGCCATGTTGCCGTGATATCGGCAGCATAGCCCTCCACCTCGGCACCGGCGTCGATGAGCAGCATCTCTCCATCCCGTATCGGGCTGTTGTTGGTAACATAGTGCAACACGCAGCCGTTCGAACCCGCAGCCACGATACTTCCATAGGCGATTCGTTCTGCACCGGCCGTGCGAAAGTATCCCTCGATCAAGCCCTCGAGGTGGTTCTCTGAACTTCCAGGTTTTCCNTCAACCATTGCAAGCCGATGGGCTTCGACACTGATCTGGGCTGCGCGTCGCATGGCATTGAGCTCNCCCTCATTCTTCCGCAAGCGCTGCTCNTGAAGAAGATGTCGGATATCGAGGTAATGGGCAGGAACCTGAACCCCCATTCGAACCCGAGCCCCCAACTGGGAACGCCACCCTTCAATACGGGATGCGATCGATGTCCCGAGGGGATAGAGGACACGTCGACGGTTTTCCAAAAGTTTGGGTAATTGCTCGTTGATCGCAGCCAAATCATACGCTTCATCAGCGCCGAAATCAGCCAANGCACCATCGACGCCAGCTCGTGGACCATCCCAGATCTCTCTCGTAGGATCTTTGGGGGGGACGAAGAGCAAATATCGGTGCTGACCATTCTCTTCTTTACACAACACCGCNAAGGAACCGGGTTCGCAAAATCCTGTGAGATGACGGAAATCNGAATCCTGCCGAAATCGGTAATGCACATCATTGTTTCGNATTGCGAGATCGCCNGCTGGCATAATNGCAAGGTCGCCCACTTCCATTTCTTGAAACAACTGATCTCGGTGTCTTTGATAATTAACTCGAGTCATCGTCACGCTCCCATCCCGAGGCATGNCGGTAGCATGTGCAGAAGGATATACAGGATGATCACCTTTGTAATCTGCCCCTGAGCAGAAGGTCTCATGCGCAATAGAAAGAGCGCAATCAGCGTCCAAACCCAAATATCTTTGATCCCCTGAAAGAGGGCCAAGGTCATCGACTTTGGATCTTGAATATCCAGCAACCAAACTCCAGCCCAGGTGGCAACGGTCGCCACCACCAGTGCCGGCGTCACGAAGGCGATAATCCGAACTGCGAGAACCCANGGATCCCGAAATGAAGTCAGNGCCAGGACCAGCCAAAGCGGAACCACTCGAAAGAAAAACATGATCGGNCCACCGATCCAGACCAGGTAAGCCCAGAANCCAGGGGCGTTCAAACGAGTCATCAGTTGCTGTTCAAGGCTTTGACGGCGCCGGGCAAGGTCAGGATGCTCTNGCCCTTGAGCCAAGTCNGAAAGAACACATGCGATNCGCTGCTCGGGCGCAAGAGTCGACGCATCACAAAGCCACCGATTGGCTCGAATGAGTCGCCTCTCCTCNGGCGACCTGTTTGAAATCTCGTCATAAACCTTGATCAGTGCCTCATGCTCAGCACCAACGGGGCGAACCTGTTGATGAACTCCTATTTCAGCCACGAAAAGAATCATGCTCGTCAGTACGCCAAATGCGATCACCCAGCGTAAGGACCGAGAAATGGTGACGAGGGGCACCACATCAGGCTTCAAGAGAGCGAGGAGGAAAACCTGATGCATGGGACGACCCATGTTCCAACTGGGCTCATCCAAATGGTCTACTGGAGGAGGAGGCTCCTCAGCGCTCTCTATTTCTTGCTCTTCCCAGGGGAAGTCCTCGTTTATTTTCTCATTCTCAAGCCCGTCCTCATCAATCGGTTCAGACATCGCTTGATCCGAAACCTCAGCGGAAAAATCTCGCTCCGTCTCATGGGAGGCAACGGGTAATGTTTCTGACAAATCAGTGGCATCACCCGTGATCATTGCCTCGCAGCTCGGACACTTGACCGTCTCACCGATCTCGATCACCACAAGTTGTCCACAGTCCGGACAACGTCGCCTAAGAAAATCGTTCACCATTGCTCCGGGGCAGCTTTTAGGGCTTAAAGCGTTTCGTCACAATGCGCAGAATCGTCTTTTCATTACTATTCGTTAGTGCCTGCCAACTTCAGGCGAACCCAGGGCTTGATCCCTGTCCAACAGGGGCAGCACCCCAATGGCAAGACGTCCAACCCTTCTTTGAAAACTACTGCCACCGATGTCACCACAGTGGGATTGCTGGGGATCAGAGAGGTGGTGCACCGATTCTCTCGAACTTTGACAACGCAAAGATGGTCGACGACGCAGTCACTCGAATCTACTGGCGAAGCGCTCACGGACGCCACAGCATGCCTCCAGCACCTCCGAGTCCAACCGCAGCAGAGCGAAAATTACTGGGCGACTATCTCAGTTGCCGTTTCGAAGCGCTTCAGAATGGCGAGCCAAATCCACCACGCCAGCCAAAGCAAGGGACTCTCCCACGCTAACGCGAAGCGAGAAATCATCGAACCATCGCCGCGGTAAAAGCCCCTTGATCTCCTGTTCCAAATCTCGAAGGAGGTCAGGCCGGTGGGCGAGTATACCCCCAACCCCTACCACGTGGTGAGGGTCAAGGGCGGCGANAACGGGCGCAACAATTCGAGCAGCTANATCAANCCAAGCTTGACGCTGAGAAGGGTCATCGAAGCGATCTGGTGCGTTTTGAGCGCCTCCGAGTAAGGTTTCAGCACAACCGAGATCGCCGCAACCACAACGCCNATCAGCGGGCCCAAGANNCANGTGACCGACCTCGCCAGCTCGATGGTGAANNCCCCGGACCANTTGCCCTTGNACCACAAGCCCAAGGGCNAAACCNCTGCCCGCATTCAGAGCGATAAGACTCCTAGGCTCCNTCGTTTCAAGAGCCATGTACTCACCCCAGGCGCGAGCATCGAGATCGTTTTCGAGATGACAATTTAAACCGCGAGCCGCCGCCATTTCAACGAAAGGAACATCCACCCAGCCCAAGTTCGGTCCTTGCATGACTCGGCGCCCTTCAGGGCAAAGCCAACCAGCAAACGAAACGGCGACACCACGCCCCTCGGAGACNGTGATCAANTGATCTAGAATCGCCTCTGGGCTTCGATCCTCTAGCCGAAGACGCCCCGAAGACGCNCCCCCCCATCGCAACCAAGTCCCGCCCAGATCGACNCCTAGCCAATCATTCAAAGGGATTGCTCCAGGGTATCCAAAACGCCCTCAACCTCTGTCTGGATCTCTGCCAATCGGGTCGGCGTGTCCGCTTCGAAACGAAGAACCAAAATATTTTGAGTGTTGCTNGCTCGAACCAGCCCCCATCCNCCNGGAAAGGAANCGCGAACACCATCGATATCGATGACCGGACCGCGGGCTTCGAAATACTTCTTGGCTGCCTCAACCAAAGCAAATTTCGTTTTATCATCAACCACGGGACGGCGNATTTCTGGACTGGATGAGAAAGANGGAAAGTCAGCGACTTGAGTCGAAAGACGTCGGGCATCTCGNTCCAAGAGTTCCAACAAACGACCCGCTGCGTAAATGGCATCATCAAATCCATCATAGCGGTCCGCAAAGAACAAATGCCCACTCATCTCACCGGCTAAGAGTGCCCCCATCTCTTTCATCTTCGCCTTAATTAACGAATGTCCGGCTTTCCACATCACCGCCTGACCGCCAAGATTCTCAATACCATCGTAGAGAGCCTTGGAGCACTTCACCTCACCAATAATCGTGGCACCCGGATGTTCCCGAAGGATTTCCCGGGCAAACAGAGCCGTGAGTACATCCCCCCAGATGACCCCCCCCTTCTCATCCACCACACCGATCCGATCCACATCACCATCGAATGCAATCCCTGCATCGGCGCCCTCTTGTCGAACACGATTTTGGAGTTCAACCAGATTGGCCTCCACCGTTGGATCTGGATGGTGATTCGGAAAATCACCATCGGCATCACAGTAGAGAGGTACGACATCGGCGCCCAGGCCGATCAGAACAGGCAAAGCCAGACCCCCCATTCCGTTGCCACCNTCGACGACTANTTTGAGCGGTCGCTTCAAGGGGCGCAACCGAGCCAAAAGGTCGGCCTGATAGGGACCCGTCCAATCTTCTTCGATGATTCGACCCNCATCGACCGATTCCGGTGGGTTCATCATACGTTGACGTAAGGCGGTAACAGCTTCTCCATGAATGGAATGCCCCTTCAAAACCAACTTAAAGCCATTGTAGGGCGCTGGGTTATGCGAACCTGTCACCATGACGCCATGACCCTGATCTCGGTGGGCTGCCCAGTAAACCACCGGACTCGCAACCGCCCCCAACTGCGCCACTTCGATGCCTTGTCGAGCCAAGCCCTCAGCAAGTGCTTGACTCAATGCAGGACCGCTATGACGGGCATCATAACCCACCACGCAGCGCCCACCGCCAGCACNTCTTATTCGCTCGCCGAAGGCTTGCCCTAACGCATACGCAAAATTCGTCGTGATCTGAGTCTCAACAAGACCGCGAATATCGTAAGCTCGGAAGACTTCTGACGGAAATTCACTCATGAATCCTCCCGATGAACCACCAAGTGACGAACCTCCTCACAGCGATCCTTTGGAATCACAAGAACGCCATCGGGAGTGCTCACAATAACGAGGTCATTTACGCCCCGAACGGCAACCGGCGGCCCNCCCGAAACATAGACCACATTGCCCTNTGATTCCTGCAGATAAGCATCACCGCTGACCAAGTTGTTTTGAGCATCCGACGGCCAAAGTTCAGCAAGTCCTGTCCATGTTCCCAAATCACTCCATCCACAACTGGTCGGAATGCACCAAAGCCCCGTAGCAGCCTCCATAATTCCATAGTCGATGCTGGTGGCTTCGCACTGGGGGTAATGGGTTTTTAGCGCTTGTTCTGCACGCTCAGTGCCGAGTTGATCTGCAATGGCCTGCAATGCCTTATAAGTCGCCGGCATTTGAGCTTCAAACTCGCTTAAAAGCCGCTCCACTCGAGCCACGAAAATACCGGCGTTCCACAGATGATCTCCCCAAGCGACCATCGTTTGTGCCTTATCGGCATCCGGCTTTTCCACAAAGGCGCTCAGCGCCGCACCTTCGGGCCCTGGCGCCTCGGCAAGGCGCAGATAGCCATACCCTGTAGCACCATGACTCGGACGAATACCCAGGGTGACGATCCCATCATCTCGCTCAGCGCGCTCAAAGGCCAACTGAAGGCAGTCGCGGAATGCATCGACCTCTGTCACATGATGATCAGCCGGTAAAATCGCAACCACAGCTTCCGGATCAGCAGCCATTAAATGAATGCAGGCTAAACCGATCGCCGGTGCTGTGTTTCGCCCTTCAGGCTCAGCGATAAACCGCGAGCCGAGGTGACCAAGAATCGCTTCACAATCCCGACGATGAGCCGAGCCGCCAACAATCCAGCGTTGATCCAAAGAGACCACACCATCGAGGCGCCCCCATGTGGCACCAAGCAAGCTTTGATCGCCCGCTAAGGGAAGGAACTGCTTCGGTCGAGCGAGCGGCCAAAGTCGCGTAGAACGACCTCCCGCCAAAATTAGAGCGTGTCTCACAATAACTCCTTTTCAAGGTCTCGAATCAAATTNCGGACCATGTGNCCCGTCAAGCCCCAGAGCGTCTCCTCTTGAACCTCTGGGGCCTGGCCATCGAGACCACGGCAAGGAAAGGTCCAGTAGGGTATTTCATANCCACGAAGCGTTCGGGTTGAAAATCCTCGTTTCGATACAAGATCAAGCCACGGCATCGAAAAAATTCGAGCCACCTCAGATCTCTCTCTTCGCAAATTTTGGGGGGAACGAATCCATGCGACCACNGGACTCACAATCATCTCATGAATGCTTACACATTCATCATAGTAACCCAAAACTGTGAGTTGCTCAGGAGATAAAGCACACTCCTCCATCGCCTCACGGAGGGCCGCTTCCTCAATGCTTTCACCCGGTTCGAGATGACCCCCAGGAAAACTGACCTGACCCGCATGTGGATCATCACCATCGGCTCTGCGGATGAGCAGGATTTCAACTCCCTCGACCCCTTCAAAGAACCCCATCAAAACAGCTGCTCNAGCCCGACCGCGGGGGGAAATACGGAGATGGTTATGACCGGATAGAAACTGTTCGACTCTAGCCCGCAAAGCCGCCTCCTCGCAGCAAAGCCCACAGACCCACCAANGCACAGTAGGGAGCGAACCAGAAGAATCGCTGACGACGTACGAGTTGAACCAACCAAGCGAGCGCCAAATACCCACTGACAATACTGACCAAAAATCCAATCAGTCCAGGGCCTAGATCCAACTGAGCCATGCCACCGTCGAGCACCTTTAACACCAGGGCACCNAGAATTGCGGGAAGTGAGACAAGGAAACTAAAGCGTGCAGAGCGATCAGCGGCAATCCCAGCGATCAAAGCGACCGCAATCGTTGCNCCGCTTCGAGAAATACCGGGTGTGATGGCAAGGCCTTGCGCAAAGCCAATCACCAAAGCGAGACCGACACCAATGCGTCCACGCTCAGGCCATGAGCGCAGGGTCAAAGCTAATAAAATAGCGGTNATGAACAAGGCAGCACCCACGGCAGAAATCGACTCTGCCAAGCCTTCAAAATANTCTTTAAANGCGAGNCCGATCACAGCGGTGGGAATNGAAGCNACGATGATCAACAAGGCAAGTCGACCCGGTCCATCCTCTTGCCACGCCACACGAGGTGATCGAAACATGTCAGGTACCGAGCGAGCAATGCCGAGGAGGTCAACCCGGTAATACCAGATCACCGCCATCAACGTGCCAGCATGGAGTAGTAACTCGAAGGCAAGTCCCGTTGCGGGAACGTCGACCAGATCACCGACCAAAACCAAGTGACCCGAAGATGAAACAGGTAAAAACTCAGTCAGTCCCTGGACAAGTCCCAGCAGGGCAGCCTTGGCTAAACTGATCTCACCGATGACGTCCCCTTAGGCGAGGCTACGCAGCGCCTCAGCTTTGTCCGTCTTTTCCCAGTTGAAACAACCATTGGCTGGCACTCGACCAAAGTGACCATGAGCAGCCGTCGGGCTGTAAATTGGCTTCAGCAAATCTAACGATGAGATAATACCAGCAGGGGTCAGTTTAAACAGATCCCGAACAGCGGCTTCGAGTCGGTGAATATCCACTCGCCCTGCACCAAAGTCATCGACGAGAACGCTGACTGGGTCAGCGACTCCAATGGCATATGCAAGCTGGACTTCGCACTCATCGGCCAGGCCCGCTGCCACCACATTTTTTGCGATGTAGCGAGCCATGTAAGCTGCACTTCGGTCCACCTTGGAGGGGTCTTTACCGGAGAAAGCTCCCCCTCCATGACGACCTTTACCACCGTACGTATCCACGATGATCTTCCGCCCAGTAAGTCCGCAATCACCCTTAGGCCCCCCCACGATGAACTGCCCCGTTGGATTAACGTGATAGATCGTGTCATCGGAGAGTAAATGGTCAGGGAGACAGGGTTTGATGAGGCGCTCGATCAACGTGGCGCGAATCTCATCCAGTTCCACAGCGCTGGTATGCTGAGTAGAAACAACAACGGTATCAATACCCGTTAACTGACCATCTTCGTAAGCACAGGTCACCTGAGACTTTGCGTCAGGGCGAAGCCAAGGAAGGACTCCGTCGTGACGAAGCTTGGATAAATCAGCCATTAACTGGTGGCTGTAATGAATGGCTGCGGGCATCAAAACATCGGTTTCCCGATTTGCATAACCAAACATTAAGCCCTGATCACCTGCGCCTTGCTCTTCATGGAGACCACGGTCGCTGTCTACGCCCATGGCAATATCGTCGCTTTGCTTATCGATACTTGTAAGCACAGCGCAGGTATCAGCGTCGAAACCGATAGCAGGATCCGTGTAACCAATCCGTCGAATCGTATTCCTCACCACCTTGGGCATATCCACGTAGGTTTCGGTGGTAATTTCACCGGCGACGATCGCCATGCCGGTAGTCACCATCGTCTCGCAGGCAACGCGAGCGTTGGGATCGTGTTCAATGATAGCATCTAAGATAGCATCCGAAATCTGGTCGGAAACCTTGTCAGGGTGACCTTCCCCGACGGACTCACTGGTGAAAAGGTGCTTGCGACTCATCTGTACTCCCGTGCACATGGGGGCGCCTGGGTACATTTCCACCCCGCCTGGGTCAATGATGGGATTAAAGAGCGAATGACACGTCCTCTACTGCTGGTGATTTTGGACGGCTTGGGCGAGCGCGAGGCAGCCGATGATAACGCGGTAACTCAAGCTCACATGCCAACATTTGAACGACTTCGAAATGAGGGGCTGGTCAGCTTCCTCAAAACCTCAGGAGATGCGGTCGGTCTGCCGGATGGACAGATGGGTAATTCAGAGGTTGGTCATCTCAATCTCGGTGCCGGTCGAGTCGTGGATCAAGTGAGCGTTCAAATCACAAAAACAATCCAACAGGGCGAGCTTTCCAAGCATGAACTCCTACGAGACGCTGCCTCTTCTTTGGCTGTCAACGGAGGTACCCTGCACCTGATTGGTCTGGTCAGCGGTGGCGGTGTGCATAGTCGAATGGATCACTTGATCGGTGCCGCGGAAGCGGCTGCCAACCTCGGTATCGAACGAATCGCCTTTCATGCGCTCACCGATGGGCGAGATACGGCACCTAAATCAGCAACGCTTTGGATCCAACAATTGGAATCCTGCCTCCCGAAAGGGGCTTATATTGCGAGTCTAGGTGGTCGATTTTTTGCCATGGACCGAGATCAACGCTGGGAGCGAGTCGAAAAGGCATGGGCAGCGATCGTGGAGGCTAAGGGAGCAAGTGGCACCAGCGCGCAGGATGTGCTCGACCACGCATATAACCAGGGCGAGACCGACGAATTCATCACTCCTCATCATTTAGAGGGCGCTGGGATTCGAGACGGAGATGCTGTTTGGTTTTTAAACTTCCGTGCCGACCGTGTCCGACAATTTGCCGCCGCTTTAACCCAAGATAACGAGCCTGGTTGCTTCGATCGCCGACGGCCGAACCTGACTGCTTGTTTGGGCATGGTGGATTACCGACACGATTTAAGCCTAAGCACCCTTTTTCCGAAAACGATACCTGCGGTCACCATGGGCGAAGTCATCGCCGAACATGGGCTGGGCCAACTCCGAATCGCAGAGACTGAAAAATACGCCCATGTGACCTACTTTTTCAATGGGGGTGACGAGACTCAGTTTGTCGGTGAAGAGCGAATTCTAGTGCCCAGTCCTCGGGATGTGAAAACCTATGACCAGAAGCCTGGTATGAGTGCCAACGAAGTAACGGAGCGCTTGATTGCTGCCCTAAAGACCCAGCGATATCCCTTCTGTCTGGTGAACTATGCCAACCCAGACATGGTGGGTCATACCGGGGTGATGAGCGCGGCCATCGAGGCTCTTGAAACTGTGGATCGTTGTCTTGATGAAGTGGTAACCGCAGCTCGAGAAGCGGGCTATGCAGTGGTTGTGACGGCGGATCATGGCAATATCGAACAGATGAAACGAGAGGATGGAAGTCCCCATACCCAGCACACAACCAGGCCTGTTCCATTCATCCTTCTCGACTTTGAAGCTGACCACGTGGAGTCGGGTGCACTGTGTGACGTTGCGCCCACGTGCCTTCACCAGATGGGGCTAACGATTCCCGATGCGATGACTGGAAGCGTTCTCACTCGATGAAGGGACTGATCGATGCACTGATCCCACCGGCTCCGTGTCTACATTGTCAACTTCCTGATCCCGAACACCTCTGGCTTTGTGAGGGATGTCGTGCATCGCTTCCTGTAGATCACGATGCACCGACCGTTCTCGAAGGTGGCTTAGGTGTCGAAAGTGCATTTTATTATGGTGGTGCGTGCTCCGTTCTCATCCCTTTTGCCAAAAATCCCGTCGAACCCCGATTGTACGAATGGTTGATCAGTCAATCTTCTCAACGATTTAATGCCAGCGCCTTGGTCCCTGTGCCAACGCACTGGCGCCGACGTGTTGAGCGAGGAGGCTGCCATACGACGGCTTTAAGCCAAGTCCTCTCAAAGCGACTGAATATTCCTGTCCTCCATGCACTGGAGAGAACTCGAAATGATCCTAAACAAAGTCAGTTAGACGGCATCGATCGACGTCAAATCCAGAAAGACGCTTTCCGTGGGCGTCACGTCGAACTCCCCAAAGGTAAAATCCTATTGGTCGACGATGTCTTAACCACGGGCTCAACCCTGAGGGCCTCGGCGCAAGCACTTCTTCGAGATCACGACGTGGAGGACCTAGGCGCTTGGGTCCTCGCTCGTCGAATTTAACCTCTTCGATCGTTTGATCTAGCGAAACGGCAAGCCCTTGGTGTAGGGAGCCGCACCATGAACGTGCCGATTCACCCTCTCCCTGAGCCGGTTGCCACCGTTCCCACCCGCTTCGGCGATCTTATTTTTCATGCATTTACAGACGATTCCGGTCGTGATCACGTGGCGATTATTAGTGGTGAAATCGAGAACCAAGAGGATGTTCTCTGCCGGATCCACTCAGAATGCCTGACCAGTGAAGTCCTAGGGTCCTTAAAGTGTGACTGTCGAGACCAGTTGGATCTCGCGCTGTATCGAATCGCAGAAGAAGGCGGTATCGTCCTTTATCTACGCCAAGAGGGCCGTGGAATAGGACTGGCCAACAAGTTGCGAGCCTATGCCCTCCAAAGCAAGGGAGCAGACACGGTGGATGCGAACCGATTGCTTGGGCTTGAGGACGACCTTCGCCGCTATGACTTTGCTGCACACGTCCTCAACAAACTCGGCGTTAAATCCGTCCGGCTCATGACCAATAACCCAGAGAAGATCTCAGGACTTCGTGCAGAAGGAATCAAGGTGAGTCATGAACCCCATCAGGCGGAAGCAGATGGGCATGCACAGGGCTATCTCGATGCCAAACGAGATCGAATGGGACACCTTCTCGCACTTTAATCCTCAAAACCGGGGACTTCAGTCTTTACGTGCGCATGCGCGCGCGTTACGAGGCGACGCTGCAATGAGGAAAAACCGTGAGCGAAGCCACCCAGGACCTCCCCTTCCCCGCCCCAGAATATGACGCTGAATCGATCAAAGTTCTCGAAGGACTTGAGGCCGTTCGTAAGCGTCCCGGCATGTACATCGGTGACACCGATGATGGCTCCGGCCTGCACCACATGGTGTTCGAGGTTGTCGATAACTCCGTCGACGAGTGTCTCGCTGGTTATGCGACCACCGTTACGGTCACCCTGCACACCGATGGTAGTTGTTCCATTCGAGACGATGGTCGTGGCATTCCCGTGGATATGCACGAGAAAGGTGTCAGTGCAGCGGAAGTCATCATGACGGTTCTGCATGCCGGCGGTAAGTTCGATCAAAACAGCTACAAGGTTTCCGGCGGACTCCATGGCGTGGGTGTTTCCGTCGTCAACGCACTCTCTAAAAAGCTGGACTTACGGGTCTGGCGGGATGGTGGTGTCCACGAGATGAGCTTCGAGCGGGGCGACGCCGTCGAACGACTCGTCAAAATCGAGGACTGCGACCCAGAACAAACAGGGACGGAAATCACTTTCTGGCCCGATCATTCCATCTTTAGCGATACACGATTCCGTTTCGAAATCCTGGCTGGTCGACTACGAGAGCAGGCCTTCCTCAACCGGGGTGCGCACATCACCCTGGAAGACAAACGCCAGGATCGCAAAGAGATCTTTCACTACGAGGGCGGTATCGTTGAATACGTCCAACATTTAAACGCCAACAAAGACACGCTGCACGAAGACCCGATCTACGTGGAGGGCGAACAACAGGTCAAAGGCAGCGACGCCCCCATCAATGTGGAGATCGCCCTGCAGTGGTCCACTGCCTATCAAGAGAACATCTACTGCTTCACCAACAACATTGCGAATGCTGATGGTGGAACTCACTTGGCTGGATTTCGTGCAGCACTGACCCGAAGCATCAATCGCTACGTTAGCAACGCAGGCCTTGGATCCAAGTCGGGCAAAAATGATCTGAGCGGCGAAGATGTTCGTGAGGGGCTGGTCGCAGTCGTCAGCGTAAAGATGCCCGATCCCAAGTTCAGTTCTCAAACCAAAGCAAAACTTGTGAGCAGTGATGCAAAGAGTGCCGTCGAGAGCATGTTTGGTCAGGCGCTTAACGACTACTTTGCTGAAAATCCAAAAGTCGCTCGCCAGGTGGTTTCCAAGGCGATCGATGCCAGTCGGGCTCGCGAAGCAGCTCGACGGGCCCGGGAGCTCACCCGCCGCAAAGGTGCTCTGGAAAGCTCCGCACTGCCGGGTAAGCTCGCCGATTGTCAGGAAAAGGACCCGCGGCTTTGCGAACTGTTCCTCGTGGAGGGTGATTCCGCCGGTGGTTCGGCAAAGAGTGGCCGTGATCGGAAGAACCAGGCAATTCTCCCGCTTCGAGGAAAAATCCTGAACGTCGAAAAGGCTCGAATCGACAAGGTGTTAGCCAATCAGGAAATCATCACGCTCATCACCGCTTTGGGTACGGGCATCGGCAGCGATGAGTTCGATATTAACAAGCTGCGCTATCACCGCATTATCATCATGACCGACGCTGACGTGGATGGGGCTCATATCTCCACGCTGCTGCTCACCTTTTTCTATCGGAAGATGCGCACCATCGTCGAAGACGGTCATCTCTTTTTGGCTGAGCCGCCGCTTTACAAAGTATCGAAAGGGAAAAAGGGGCGTTACCTTCGGGACGAGGCCGCCCTTGAAGACTATCTCACCACCATGGGCTGTGAGGGGTATACATTGCATATCGATGGCGGTGAGCCGCTCACTGACCAAAGCCTCAAAGGTGCAAATCGAGCCTATGCGGGCTTCCGTCAGCAAATTGAACGGCTGGATCGTCGCCACGATGGTCGAGTCATCGAAGCGCTTCTTCGCTGTGGTGCTGGCGAACCAGCCATCTTGAACAATGAAGAGCAGCTGGATGCAATCCAGTCGCAAGTCCCCGAACTCATTGAGAGTTTGGCTCCCGAAGTTCTTCCCGTGGAAACCTTTCTCGAAGAAGATCCCGAAGGCCGCACTCGTTTGCGGGTGACCACCCGTCACAATGGCGCCCAGGTGGATACGCTCCTCGACCATCACTTAAGCCACGAATCGATCTGGTTGGAGGCCGGCCGCCTTTGGTCGAGCATTCGCCAGTGCACACCAGCCGCCCGTCTTGAAAATGGAAAAGGCGATGTCCTTGAATTCGACTCAGGTATTAAGGCTTTGGCACATCTCCTCGAAAACGCCCGCAAAGGCATTAGCCTCCAGCGCTACAAGGGACTTGGTGAGATGAATCCGGATCAACTCTGGGAAACGACGATGGACCCAGAAAACCGAAGCCTGATCAAGATTCAGATCGCCGATGCAGAAGCGGCGAATGATGTCTTTGAGCGCCTGATGGGTGACGAAGTCGAACCTCGACGCCTCTTCATTGAATCCAATGCTCTCGAAGTGGATAACCTCGACTTCTAAGGTTCATCCCCTTCAGTTCAAAACAACAAAGGGGAGGCGAAATGCCTCCCCTTTACCGTTTTCAAGAGAGCCCTGGATCAGCTGTCATCCTCTTCGGAGACCGGCTCAGAAGGCTCAGCCTCCTCAACACTGCCCGCTTCCGCTTCCGCAGATCCATCCGAAGCCTCATTGGCCGTTGGACTTTCGACACCGTCTCCATCCTCAACGTCAGCCTCTTCATCCTCGTCATCGCCAAAATCTTGAATACTGGCGGCTTTACGAACCTTCGATCCCTTATCGAGATCGATAAGACGAACCCCCTGTGTATTGCGCCCAATCCGGCTCACTTGTTCCATACGAGTCCGAATCAGCACACCACCGGAAGTCACCATCATCAACTCCCGACCATCACGAGCAAGGAGAATACCGACCACCTTGCCATTCCGCTTGGAGGTTTGAATGGTAATGATTCCTCGGCCTCCTCGATTTTGCAGACGGTACTGCTCGAGATCTGTGCGCTTGCCATAACCCTTGGCACAGATCGTGAGCAGATCCTCTTCTGGATCGAGATCCTCGGCCAAGGCGACCATGCCGACCACCTCATCACCCTCATCAAGTCGAATACCGCGGACCCCGCGAGTGCCCCGACCCATAGGACGAACCTGGCTCTCTTCAAATCGTATACTCATGCCGCTGGCGGTGGCCAACATCAACTGTCCCGCACCATTGGTGATCTTCACGAAGCGAAGTTCATCGCCCTCGACGATATCCACCGCAATCAGACCGGTGGCTCGACGGCGGCTGTAGGCCATCAAGTCCGTCTTCTTGATCTGACCATTCTTCGTTGCCGTCACAACAAACTGACCTTCTGCGAACTCGGGCACCGGCAAGATCGCGCAGATACTTTCATCCTTTTGCAGATGCTCGAGGAGGTTAACCACCGGACGCCCGCGAGCATTGGCACCCAATTCAGGCAATCGATGAACCTTCAACTGATAACAGACACCTCGGTCGGTAAAGACCAGCAACATCGTGTGGCTTTTGGCCACAAAGAGATCGACCACGGCATCTTCATCCTTGGTCGCCATCCCCCTCTTGCCCCGTCCCCCCCGGCGTTGCGTCCGGTAGGTGTCGAGATGGGTTCGCTTCACATAGCCCTGCTCGGTCACGGTCACGACCATGGGGGCATTGGGAATCAAATCCTCTTCATCGAAGTCGGCGCTGATCTCGGCAATCTCGGTCCGGCGTTCGTCGCCAAATTCACTGCGAACATCTTCGAGTTCGCCTTTGATCACCTTGAGCAGTTCACTCACATCACTAAGAATGTGGACCAAGCGGGCGATCGTCGCCCGAATCTCCTCAAGTTCGTTGAGAATTTTCTCGCGCTCAAGGCCAGTGAGGCGCTGCAAGCGCATGTCCAAAATGGCCTTCGCTTGCAGCTCCGTCAGACCGAAAGTGGACTGCAGACCTGCGCTGGCTTCCTCGCCATCTCGGCTCGCCCGGATCAACTTAATGACCTCGTCCAAGTTATCGAGAGCAATCACGAATCCCTCAAGGATATGTTCCCGCTCTCGAGCTTTACGGAGTTCGTAGCGACAACGACGACTCACCACATCCCTTCGGTGGGCGATGAACGCATCAAGCATGTCTGCTAGCGTGCAAATCTTGGGTCGGTTGTCGTGAATTCCGAGAAGAATCATCCCGAATGTGGTTTGCATCGCTGTTTGCTTGAACAGCTTGTTGAGCACCACCTCCTTGATGGAGTCCCGCTTCAGTTCAACAACCATGCGCATGCCACGTCGGTCGCTCTCATCCCGGAGGTCTGAAATCCCTTCGAGCTTTTTGTCTCGAACCAACTCGGCAATTTTTTCGAGCAACCGTGCTTTGTTGACCTGGAAAGGCAACTCCGTTGTCACGATCCGCCAACGATCATTTCCCATCTCTTCGAAGTGGGTCTTTGCCCGAACCCGAATAATCCCCCGACCCGTCCGGTAAGCTGCCTGAGCGCCACTCGCGCTGCAGAGGATTCCGCCCGTGGGGAAATCTGGCGCCGGCACGTGAGCAATCAAATCGTCGATCGGGCACTCCGGATGATCGATCCGGTGCAGCGTTGCGGTAATGACTTCGGTGAGATTGTGGGGAGGAATCCGGGTCGCCATCCCCACTGCGATTCCTTCGGAGCCGTTGACGAGAAGATTGGGGAATCGAGCAGGAAAGACCAACGGTTCATCAAGGGTACCATCGTAGTTGGCACCAAAGTCGACGGTTTCTTTCTCGATGTCAGCGAGAAGCATATTGGTCAGCTTCTTCATGCGAACTTCTGTGTATCGCATTGCTGCAGCGCTATCGCCGTCAACGCTGCCGAAGTTCCCTTGGCCGTCGACAAGTTGATAGCGCATGGAAAAAGGCTGAGCCATCCGAACCAGTGCGTCGTAGACCGACTGATCACCATGGGGGTGATACTTACCGATGACGTCACCGACGATACGTGCGGACTTCTTGAAGGGCCTGCTCCATGTGTTCGAGAGTTCGTGCTGAGCGAAGAGAACTCGGCGATGAACAGGTTTGAGACCATCGCGAATATCGGGCAGCGCTCGCCCGACGATCACACTCATCGAATACTCAAGATAACTCTTCTTCATCTCGTCTTCGATGGTGACGAGTGAGACGCGTTTCGCAATCTGTTGTTCGGGAATCTCCGGAAGTTCAGGTTGCTCGTCGTCGGGTTGATCCGGCGGCTGGGAATCTTCGCTCATTCAATCTGTTCCTTCATAAGGGCAAACTGTTAAGCCCATTCGGCTTCCGATCGTCAAGCTCTAATGCGTGCGCGTGGCGCACGCGCGCTCGCGCGAACGAGAATTGTCCGGCGTCTCTTGTGAGAACGTGCTACCGCTCGCTTAGATCTGCTCCGAGGAATGCATCAAAATGGTTACCACCGAAGCCATCCAAGGCGCTCTGAGTCAGGTCATGGACCCTGAACTCAACCAAGACTTGGTCAGCTTGGGCATGATCGGGTCTCTGAGTATCAACGACGATGTCGTCCAACTGAGAGTCGATTTAACGACGCCAGCATGCCCCTTAAAAGATAAGATTGAGGCGGATGTTCGGGCCGCACTCGAACCTCTTGGTATCAGTAAACTGGACTTGAGCTTCGGGGCTCAAGTGCGGAATCAGCCAGGTGGTAAAGATCACCTCTTAACGGGTATCAAAAACATTATCGCTGTGGGGGCCGGAAAGGGCGGCGTCGGCAAATCCACAGTGGCTGTGAATTTAGCAGCATCCCTCGCATCCTACGGCGCCTCTGTGGGTATCTTGGACGGCGATCTCTATGGTCCATCGCTACCCACAATGTTAAATATTTGTGGACCACCCCAGGTGACGGCGGACAAAAAGCTTCTGCCCATCGTGAGACATGGTCTTAAAGCGGTCACCATGGGTAGTTTCGTAGCGAAAGACCAAGCCCTTGTTTGGCGAGGTCCAATGCTCAACAATGCACTCCGACAATTCTTTAGCGATGTCGTCTGGGGCGAGTTGGATTATCTCGTGATCGATTTACCACCAGGTACCGGCGACATCCCCCTCTCTTTAGCGCAGATGATCCCCGTGGGGGCTGCGCTGATCGTCACGACACCGCAGGCCGTCGCCATCGATGATGTTCGACGGGCGAAAAGCATGTTCGATCAACTAAAAATTCCGGTGGCTGGACTTGTCGAAAATATGGCTGGATTCACGCCTCCAGGAAGTGATGAGATCATCCCCATTTTTGGTGAGGGCGGTGGCGAACAGGCGGCTCAAGAATTCGGAGTTCCTTTCCTCGGATCTCTGCCTATCGATCCCAATGTTAGGATCTGTGGAGATGGAGGAATGCCCGTGGTTTTAGAGGATCGTGAGAGCCCAGTTAGTCAGGCGCTCGATGCGATGGCTCGTGGTTTAGCCGGTCGCTTGAGCGTTCTCGCCGAAACCGGTCAGAGCCCAACACGACCCATTCCAGTGGACAAAAGTGGTAAACCAGGATGCGCCAAGTAAACCTCTTCCTTGGCTTCGTTTGCTTCCTAGGTGCCTGTTCAGAGGAAACCGCTAAAATTCTTGCTCAAGACGAAAGTGATACCGCTCGCCTCGATGATGCGGCGAGTGACTGGCTGAGTATACCTTACCCGAGCGACCACTGGCGCCGGGCCGATGGTCGTCCGAATTTAGAAGCCTACCCCAATCCTCATGCAGCCGAACTGGGTATCGACCTCATTCAGGCAGTTGAACAAAACACCTTCGGCTTTGCCCTCCAGCCCACCCTGTATGTTGAGCTTCCCGAGCCCGCCAATAAAGCCATTCTTGATCAGCACCCAGATGCAGCTCTGGAAACGACCAGCCCCGTTCAACTTCTCGCCCTTGATGGTCCAACGAAACGCTATAGTCTTCGGCTTGAGCACCGAAGCGATCCCGGCTGGCTTGAGCCTAATCACTTGGTGATCCACCCGCCGATTGGAGAACCCCTCCAGCCTCGAAGCCGTTATGCTCTCGTCCTCCT
Organism: Myxococcales bacterium; assembly: GCA_002696345.1. GTDB lineage: Bacteria > Myxococcota > UBA4151 > UBA4151 > UBA4151 > UBA4151. The sequence goes on along the minus strand of NZRT01000098.1, from coordinate 1,758 downwards.
AAACACCCTCAGCCTGTCCTCCGGTCGTTTCTTGGGCAGAAAAGCATCGGTCCAGCAGGCGCTCCTGGCGTCCAAGGGAACACAATCCGATCACCTGGCACCTTTGAGGGAGCGCCTCTCCGCCTATGATCTCAATGCTGAATCCATCGCCCTTGCGACGGTCTTCACGACCGATGATCCCGAAGCCGAGTTGAAAGCGTTACTCAGGCAATTGGATTTAAGCGCTCCCCCCAACCTGAATGAGGCATGGGATTATGCAGCTCGCTATGACAGCTTTCGGTTGCACAACAGTCGCTACGACGGACTTTTATTTATGCATGGCGACAAACCCTACGCTCAGGAGGGGGGCGCCCTCCTTTGGCAAGATGGCTTAGCCGTCCCCTACCGCCAAGATGAGCCCATGCGACTCGCTTTCGCCCAACCGGAAGGGCAGATGCCGGAAGCGGGCTGGCCTGTCGTCATCTACCTCCATGGAACCGGCGGTGATGTAGATAGCTTTCTGTCCGCAGGCGACCAGAGTCCAGCAGGTTTGTTGGCACAGCGCGGCATGGCAAGTTTAGCCATCGAACAGCCGATCCATGGCTTACGAGGAACCCCAGATACCAACACTGATTTGCATACGTTCAACGCTTTCAATGCCACCAGTTCGCGCAACATCCTGCGTCAAGGGGCCCTCGATGTAATGAATCTAGTGCGTATGATTCAGGAAGGTCATTTAGACAGCGCTAACTGGCGGCTCAACCCGGATGCCATCATCTTCTTAGGACACAGCCAAGGCGCTCTGGTGGGTGGCTTACTCGCGTCTCAAACCGATGCGATGCGTTGCTGGATATTTTCGGGCAGCGGAGGCGGACTCACTTACACCCTCCTCGACCGAAAAGAGCCCCTTGATATCGCTGAGATGGGTGCAACCTTAGCCACTTCAGGTCCACTTTTCGAGGGTCACCCTGTCACGAGCCTATTGCAGCATGCTTTCGAAGTGACAGATCCTATCTCAGCAGCGCCCCGCTGGCTCGATCGCCCAGCGAGTTATCTCATGACCATCGGCTTTCAAGATCAACAGACCCCCAAGCGAGCGGGGCATGCACTGACCATGGCTGCAGAGTTCCCGCTACTCACTCCAGTTGCCGAAACACCCTGGCGACATCGCCGTGAAGATTGGCCTGTCTTTGGCCCAGGCGTCGTGAAAGAGACCACTCGCCGTGGTTCGGAAATGAAGACTGCAGGAGTAAGTCAGTACCCAGAACAAGATCATTTCACGATCTTCAGTCACGCTCGGGCGAAGATTGGTTATCTTCATTTTGCCGAATCGTGCGCTTCCGGAAACCCTGAACTCAAAGCGCGGGACTAGCGTAAAGACTCGCTTTCAGATCAACGGATCGGCAGAAAGACCCGAGCCGATGCACCACCATAATGACTCTGCATTTGACCATCAACGTGATCACTCGCTTCCCGCCCATCCCCGAGTGCGATGGAAATATGTCCAGATTCGCTGTTTCCCTGACCCCAAACCACAACGGCGCCGGCGGGAAGACGACTTAAATCTTGGGCAGGAACTTTACGAAAGAGGTCCTTGCGGGCAGCGAGTTGATCGGCGGCCATGTAAGCATGCCGACCCGTCAAGAATTTACCGCTTTGGCGGTCGATGACGTCAGCGACAGCATTGTAGCAACTGCCGACGGTTCCCCGCGACCGGGCTTCCCGCTCTGCGTCATCAGCAAGACGTTGACCTGCTACGGGATCGTATCCACGAATTTC
>NZRT01000097.1 GCA_002696345.1 Myxococcales bacterium | reverse complement strand
GAAGAGCGAACCGCTGGGAAGAAACATGAGCCCCGCGCCAGTAGCGGCGGAGGCGGCGAGAAATTTACGACGATTTGGAGTTCTAGGGCCATTCATAATTTCGGAAAGTAGAAGTCGAGATCTCCGAGGTCAATAATCTATCGATTCCTTTGACATCAATGTTTCGCATAATCTCCAATACACTGTAACTCTAAACTTTGGCTTACTCTCCTAACGTTCGCACTCTGTTTGACCGTTTGCGGGTTTCGAGAACGCTACAAAAATTAACGCTTTAAGGATGGTGGCTTGCGCTCGTATTGATTTCAGAAAGAAGGCTGGCCTTATCAAAGGTCTGCTCGTAAAGCGAGATCTAGGGAATAGCTAGCCCGCTTCGCTTGACTATCAATTTTCAACGCGAATTCGGCCGAACAGGGCATCTGGGCTACCAATGCTGTTGTAGTCTAGAGATTGTTGCCCATTCGAACTCGCAGTTATCGAATTCACAGAGCGCCAGCTTCCAGGTTCCAGCGTTTCGCTGATTTCGAGAGTGTAGGTCTTACCAGTCAAGCCGNTGAATTCGATTTTCAGGTAGCCNTCATCGGCTTTGAAATACTCGANCTCCAAGAAATCCTGACTTTGATCGGGAACAGAATCGCTCTGGACGCTGAGGTTTTTAAAGATCGTATCGCAAAAATTNGTATCATTCTGGGAAGAGACCGCTAAGCCAACACGAACGTNCTCACTGAAAGNGATAGTTTGCTCGGAAAGTGTAGTCCAAGTCGATGCGTCGTTGGAATAGGATCCGGTGATTTTGTTTTCTTCTCGCTCAAGTTTGAGCCAGTNGGGGCCGGACAAGTTGCCCTTAAGGGTTGCAACAGTACTGCCATTANTAGNCGAGCGATGTTCGAATCTCGCCTGGCCGGATTCAGTAAGGAAAATCGATGCGTGTTTGGAACCCTCGTCTAACGTTTCACGAATCATTAGGCCTGCTTTCGATTCGCCTCGNTGTAAAACAGTGTCAACTTGAACAATAANGGATCCGNCTCCGGGTAATTGTGTATGNGTGTAGTGGAACTCNTCGGCGGACCCTCCTATGCCTGATCCTGAGCCGCAAACTGTNAAAACTCCNTCAGAATAAATAGTTGTGCCGGCCAANGCAACGCTTCCCACATCCTGATTGTTCCAAATTGATGGCATCTNCTTGGAGCTATATGCGGGAGTGGAAANCTGATCCCTGTAAATCTCTCCGGTTGAAGTCAGCTGTCCATTTTCAAAAAAATCACCTGCNCCTCCATTTGGTTGAAAGTACGAGTAGCGTTCAACGTATCCGATAGACTCCAAATAGGGAAGGGCTAGCTCTAGGAATTCATTTTGTATTTCAGTGCTCCGGTGTCTGTTGGCGTTGAACTCTGTTATCCAAAGGGGTTTTCGGTGTCTATGGTAGGCGTTGCTCAGGTAGCGNTTGAAGCGACGGAAGATCTGNCTGGCGGGTACCACGNGGTTGTTTAAAGGGCTGCTCTCCCAATCGTACCAATGAAGGGCAACGAAGTCGATGCGTATGNNNGCNTCNTCGCATTNNGTGATNAATTGATTGAGCCAGCCGTTNGTNTTNTGGGCNCCCTCCTCNCGCGTTGCNGGNGATCCNAGGCGNAGCCCGACTTTNTGNAGGTTNTTGTANAGTTCNACGGCGGTNGGNACNTTNCAGAGCTTNGGATTGCCGTACTGTCCGCTTTGGTCNAAGCAGTTGTCAGATTCGTTAAAGCCTAGCAAGTGATTTACCTGATTCATTGCAAGGTAGTCAGCCAGGGCAGGGGCACTTGTNCCCGCAGCTCCCCAACTCATGGGAACGTATTCGTATTCGCCGGANACCTGCCCTTCACTGATATTACGACTCCATCGGTAATACCANGAAGCGTTAACACTGGGTTCGTCCCTCAAATCGCCAGCGGTACCNTTCTTATTGGTGGATCTCCAAGGCACGACTCGGATAAATGAAACNGCGTTGTCCAGTTNATCAGGAAGAGCCCTCACNATCAGATCTTCTTGATCGGCNATGTAGGTTTTACCGGGACCTAGNCCGTCGGCTTGCGTCGANACGACTACCATATGCCCTGCGTCGACACGAAGTGAGGAGATCTTGTCNTCGAAGTTGNTTGGGATGTTAGATCCGCTGTAAATGGTGAANGTTTCAGGNATGNCTATTCCNGGGCCGTTNAANTNCGCTTCATCAAAAATTGTAAGGGGTGAGGCGAAAAGGNNNGTNTGGANGAGGACGATNAAAATTGGGGTAGGTCGCANCATTAGTTNCAGGNAANTGANGGGAGANNNGTCCNAGNAGCCAGGGAATTCGCACCTTNTGGNAAGNTTTATCGATTCAATGCTTTGCCACAATTTAAGGTGGAATGGGTAATTGCTAGCTAAAGGCCCTGAAGATGGTNCANNTATCCTGTACTGAGTGCTAGNNCCCCACNNNNTAGNCCGGATCNTATGATAGATTCTCGAATGAATTTTGTTGTTTNATTTTGATGTTTGTCTANTTCCGACGGANGGAGNCTGCAAGGCGANCGTAGCGGNAGGGACCTTCTATTNGTTTNGTGGCNAACTCTCTTGGGGTTAGNAAGTCNAGGGATTTGAGCGGTCTTTTCCNATTGTAGTATTACCCNCCCGCNCGAGNAGAACNCTNGCGATTCGCTGAGCGNGTATATCAGCTCGCGGTCCAGGCACTCCTCATGGATTCAGCTGTTGAAGCTCTCGGCGTATCCGTTCTGCCAGCGGAATCCGTGATCTATGTATAGCGTCTTCATCCCGTTTTCTTTGAGCCATCGCTCTATAGTCTTGGCGATGAACTCCGGCTCGTTGTCGGAGCGAAGCGAATGAATCAATTGCGTTCGACCGCTACAGGTAAGGCTTAATTATCTCGTATAGTTGGGGGCGTTCTTCCTTCATTTCCTCTCGAGTTAGTCCCTCAAGGGAATGGGGATATTTTAGCCAGGCACTGGTTTCGTGGATGTAGTAGTCCGGTACGCGAGAAGTCTGATTGCGGCTAGGCTTGTAGTAGGGGACCGCGATTCGAATGTCGTGAGGTGTGTTAAGCCTAGCTCTCTCCTTCAGTTCATTGATAATGGCCTTGATCGACTTGCCCGTATCGTAGACATCATCGACGATTAAGAGGCTGTCTTCGTGTTTAACGTTCTTTACGAGATAGTTGAGTCCGTGAACGCTGATTTGCTTGCGCTTTTCGTCTATGCCGCTCGCGTAGGCGGATGTTCGGATGGCGATATTGTCGGTATCGATGCCGTGGTAACTCAAGTATTCCTGCACGGCGATACCTATCGGGGCTCCGCCTCGCCATACGGCGATCATGAATGTGGGGCGAAATCCGCTGTCCAGCACTTTTGCTGCGAGCTCCCAGGAATCTTTTAGTAAACTATCTGCAGTTAGGTAGATTTTTTCCCCCATTTTTTTAGGTATTCAAAAATTCGAGTGGTAAAAAGCGTTAAGAGCGATATGCCCCTAGGCAGTTTAGTAAATGGAAAAGCTTTTTCTTGATGAGGCAACGATTATAGAGGACTCCTTTCGTCTCGGGGCTCAGGTGTTTGAAAGCGGGCTTAGGCCGACCTTCATTGTGGGCTTGTGGCGAGGGGGTAGCTCTGTGGGCATATATGTTCAAGAGTGTTTACAAACATTAGGAGTAGAGACAGACCATACTTCGTTAAGAACGTCCTACCGGGGTTTGCCAGATTACCAGAGTATGATCGAGGCACCTGATAGTATTCGTGTACACGGTACGCGCTATTTAATCGATAATTTGAATGCGGAGGACAGCTTGCTGATTGTAGATGATGCATTTAGCTCAGGTCATAGTATCGAAGCTGTTAAGAAGCGCTTGAAACAGACGCTGAAGCGGAATTATCCTGGTCGAGTTAGATCAGCCTCGCTTTGGTATCGGCCCAAGCCTGGTCGAACGAGTGCGATTCCCGACTACTATATTCATACGACCAACGATTGGCTAGTGTTCCCTTATGAGCTCAAGGGTTTGACCTTGGATGAGATCAATAGCAGCAAGCCTCTCGTCGCTCCACATTTACGAAAAGACTGAACATTGGCCGTAAACCTTTTCAATCTACGAACACCAAGTATCCAAAATCCTCGGCCCCGTGAACATTGGGATTATCTGGGTAGACTTCGAATAGGGTGGACCGGGAGCGGCGGTTGCCGGTGGCGTCATTGCGATCTTGGCGAATGGCTTGAAATACCCAGCGATTGCCGGGCTAAAGGTGTTGATGCCGTCAAAAAGCTTGAGAGGGATGGCCATCTCCATGATCCATTCGCTATCTTCTTCCGTATTGTCGTTCAGCGTCCCATCAATGAACACTCCGACATCGAAGCTCGGGTCGTAGGATTTAATCAGGGCTTGCCGATTCTCTCAGCCTATGATGACAGGTTCATTCCGGCGATCCATCCGGTAGTCCAGGCGGCTTGAAAGTTGAATCCGCCGGTAATGCCGTCTATGTCGAGGACCTCTCCGGCGAGAAACAGGCCTGGAACAATCCGGCTCTGCATCGTCTTAAAATTGACCTCCTTTAACCGAACGCCGCCACAGGTGACGAACTCTTCTTTGTTCATGCTCTTTCCCGTGACCGGTAAACGGCAATATTTGAAAATTTGGCCTATCCGGTTCTCATCGTCGCGAGAAAACTCAGCCCAGCGTTTAATCGGAGAGGCACCAGAGGCTTGGACGAGGGCTTCCCACAAGCGCGACGGAATTGGCGAAATGGGCGTATTGCCAATCTGCTTTGCTGCATGCAGCTTTTTGTTGCTAGCGCATTGCGACTTCAGCTCGTACTCGCTGTATCCAGGAAGCCAATCCACGATTAATTCGAACTGATAATCGAGTTGATACAGGTAGCGAGCTTCCCACGCGGATAACTTAAGAATGGCGGGGCCGCTCAAGCCCCAATGGGTAATGAGCAATGGGCCAGCTTGGCCTTTTTTAGATTGGGCAATTGCGACCCGAGAATCAGGAATGGATACGCCTGCCAGATCTCTTAGCCAGGGGACGTCGATGTGGAAGGTAAATAGTGACGGAACCGCTGGTTCGAGCGTATGGCTAAGCCCTTCTAGTGAGCTGTGGAGCTTGCCTGGCTTTAGGCCGCCACAAGCGATCAGAAGCCGATCAGCTACTTCGGTCCGCCCATCTCCAAATTCGAGATGGAAACGTTCGTCTGGATCGCGCTCGACGCGGACAACTCCCGCGTTGTTCGCTAGGGTAACTCCCGCGTTGCGACATTCTTGAAGAAGACAATCGATTATGGTTTGAGATGAATCCGTGGTGGGGAACATTCTACCGTCCGCTTCCGTTTTAAGGACAACACCTCGACTTTCGAACCACTCTACGGTGTCGCTCGCCTGGAATTGGTGGAAGGGACCCAGGAGTTCCCGACTTCCCCGAGGATAACTTTGGCAAAAGGTTTTGGGATCGAAGCAAGCATGCGTGACATTGCAACGGCCGCCGCCGGATATGCGTACTTTTGAAAGCAGCGAGCGTCCCTTTTCGTAGACAGTAACCTTGGCGTGCGGATTCGAGTTCGCAGCAGCGATGGCGGCAAAAATACCAGCAGCTCCTCCGCCTATGATTCCTATCTCAAAGTTAGAAGATTCGTTTGTATCTATCGTATCCAAAATTCGCTAAAGGCCTCTGTTTGATGTATGAAACGCGTTTAGAATAGGCGTGGCATTAGCCGACCTGTCTTCGATTGGTAGTCTGGATAGTCTTCGAACACTTCGATCAAGAGTTTCTCCTCGTGTATGGCCTTGAAATGAAGGAGGCCGGCAAGGAGCGTAGCCAAAGACAATTGAATAGAATTTCCTCTCTCAATCGCCCAAGCGAATGCTGCCAGCGAGAGACCAGTGTAGATTGGGTGACGCACGTATTTGTAGGCGCCAGACGTAATCAGCCGGGACTGCTTTCGTGGTGTTGGAAACGGAGAAAGGTTTTTGTTGAGCTGCATTGCTGCTAAAGCCATTAGAGCGAGGCCAAATATAAAACCGGCAACAGCGATCCAACTGAGAGCATTTGGGATTTCGAATGCCCCTTTTCCCCAGGCTAGCAAATAGGCTCCGATCAATACGATTTGAGCAACAACATAGGCGGTTCCTTTTCGATCGTTCTTCATACGGGAGGGCAGGAGATGTGGTACCCCTCTCTGGGCTTCCTGGAAAGAAGAATCCGATGGCCGACTTGGGGAGAGAGATCGATTGGACTTGCAGTGAAGCGCCTGGAAATCCCATCGCAAGTTCGAAGCGATGCGACAAGAATTATAGGCGTATTCAAAAAAAGGTCTATTCGCTTTGGAGTCTAGTTGGCCGTAGGGCGAAGACTGTTCTTTGGTAGGGAGGAGCGTCTTCAGCCTTCGCCAAGGCTATGTCCAGACAAGCGGTCCTCCGTGTTCGGATTTCGGAGGATCGATATGATCCTCCCTGTCTTTAGGAATAGCCCGCAGTTTGTGGGGGATCTTTATTTTGGATACTGTGCCCTGGCCGGAGTCGGGAAGCTTTCGACCGTATTTTCGTGACAATTTTTAGGAACTTGATGAGTTTCTGGGAGAGCGTGTTAACTATGAAAATACAAATAGCCAAATCGTTGTTGGGCGGAATCGCTCTTTCCGCATTCCTCTCGCTTAGTTCAATCGCTGCAGATAGCGGCAACTGGCTCAATTGGCGTGGCCCTCACCACAATGGAGTCGCGGAATCGGGGCAAAATCCGCCCATCGAATTTTCGGAAAATAAGAATCTAAAGTGGAAAGCCGCAGTTCCGGGCAGAGGCCACTCATCCCCGATCGTAGTGGGCGACCGCGTTTTTCTGACAACTGCTCGTGAGGATGAAGGAAATCAATCAATTCTTTGCTACTCGTTCGACTCCGGTGAATTGCTCTGGGAGAACATCGTTTTGGAAGGGATGCTTCCCGCCCAAATCCACCGTAAGAACACACATGCATCGCCAAGCGTGGCCAGCGATGGGGAGCGGATTTTCGCCGTGTTTTTCGTCAAAGGCGACCGACTGAGGCTATTCTCGATGGACCTGGATGGCAATGAGCTGTGGCAAGTCGATGTGGGTCGATTCTTTCCGGAACGCTCCTTTGGCTATGGAACATCTCCGTTGCTGGCGGACGGTAAAGTGGTGGTTGCTGCCGAAAGCGAAGGTGACGGCTACATTGCTGCCTACGATAGGAATACTGGCAAAGAAGTCTGGCGGAAAAAACGGGTGGCGGAACGATCCTCGCATGGGACTCCGGTGTTGGCAGAGATCAATGGCGTTGAGCAAATTCTCCTAAATGGGGCGGACCGTGTGGTTGGCTATCACCCGAGAAATGGAAAGGAACTTTGGTCCGTAGAGGGAGGCGATCCACTGATCGCCAACACGGTGGTCTGGAAAGATGGCGTCGTATTCGCATCAGGAGGCTACCCAGGGAGAGAAACCTGGGCCATCGACGTTAAAGCGGGTAAGTCTGTTTGGACCACACAGGTCAAATGCTACGAGCAATCGATGGTAGTAGTCGGCGACCATCTTTATGGCGTAGCCGAAGGAGGCCTAGTTCATTGCTGGGATACGAAAACTGGGGAGATCCTTTGGCGGGAGCGATTACCCAAGGGCCCCGAGAGCGCATCCCTTATCTATGCAGGGGGACATTTGTACCACGCCAACGAGGAGGGAAAGGTGTTTGTGATAAAGCCTAATCTAAGCAACTTGGAGTTGGTCGCGGAAAACCAGTTGGGCGAAGAGATTTTCGCTACTCCAGCGATTTGCCGTGATACTGTTCTGATTCGTTCTGCGACTTACGACGAAGAAGCTCGAAGCGAAACGCTTTACGCAATCGGATTCTGAATACGCTTTTGAGAGCTCTGGAATAAAGGCCCAACGAGTCTTTTTGGGTAGCGGGCGATTTCACTCCTTCGTCCCGCCGTCGCTCATACGCGTCAACTTAACCCACGGAGTGGTGCTTTCTGTTTCATTGGCGAATTGTAGGAGCGGCTTTACTCCGCGATCTCTACAGGGTTAACCTTAAGAATATCGCCCCGACACATCGGGGCTCCTACGCCTGAGTATAACTTAAATTGACGCCAATGCGCCGTCGCTGGACTACGGCGGTGCAAGCCGAGCGCCCGCCGATTTAAAGAGTAGCAAGGGCATCCTGCCTGTACATTGAGAATGAGATGACAGGCTGGAAGCCCATCCTACTACTCGGTGGGCGCTCGGAGATCGCCCGCTACCTTGATTCTACAACGAGCCAACCGCCCTCTGATCGGTGATAGGCAATCGCTATTGGAGAGTTGTGGTGTGCTCCACGTTGAATGCCTCGAAGCTTGCCTCGTGATATCGATATCATAAGGCCTCTCAAGGATCGATGAAAGGTAGTGAGGAAGAAGAGGAGTTCGATTGCGAAAATTGCGGGGCCTGCTGTCGCTGCTTCCCGATTTTCGCTGTGGAGATTGATGCGGAGCGGGAACCGCGTATTCGCAAAGCCGGTGTCCGCTGCGACGACTTTCTCGGCGAGGAGGGGAAGGTAGCCTATCGACTGTTTCCCTTGTTCAGAAAGGAAGCCTGCGTTTTCCTCAAAGAAGATCAGCTTTGCCGGATTTATGAGACGCGACCGGATGCCTGTCGAAGGTTTGAGCCCGGTGGCGAGCAATGCCGACAAGCGCGACGCCGGGTTGGGGTTATTGGGAGGGCTTCTTAGAGGCAGGGAACCCAAGGCATTGTAGGCGGACTCAAGAGAGAGTTGGGGAATGCCGATGTTAGTCAGTTGGAAAGACTGGCTCTTATTAAAATCGAGAGCTGGTCCGATGCGTTGACAAATTGGACAATCTAGAGCAAGGTTTAGCAAAAGTGAGAATACTTGCAGTCATTTCCATGTGCCTAGTTGCAGGAGGCTTTGTCCAAGCCTCGTGTTCGCTCGGCGATTGCGGGCTCACTGATAGTTGCGAGTTCCCAATTGAGCCAAGTTCGAGTAGATGCTGCACGGATCCAGTCAAAAAGGCGGATCCCATCGATTGTTTTTGCTGCGAACTGGAAGATTCGCACGAGTATGATTTGATGGCAGTTTTGGGGAGCCCCAAAGCGAAGCAGACGGGCTCTTTGGCAGCGGTAGCCACCGTTGATCGCGAACTGACTTTTTCGGCTACGTTTGCGAAGACGGTTCCTAAGCCGCTTGCTCATTGTAGCGGAGGAACGCCTGCTCTCAAAGAGCGGTTAGCTCGCCTGCAAACCCTGCTTATTTGATCTGAAGATTCGTTGTCGCCCGGTGTCTGGGCGTGTATTCCAAGCGTTTCAGGCGCGTGTCATTGTCCGTGGATTCATCGGCCTTATTCGCCGTTCATTCATCGGTGTATTTCAAATCAAACGAATCTCATGTCTTTAGAAAAATTAGACTCTTTTGCCAGAAAGGACGACCGTGATCAGGCGTCCAAGCCGCCAGGGCGTCGCCATAAAATGGCAAGCTACGGCGTGCCCATTGGGTTGGGGCTCGGGTTTGCCATTTTGCTGGCGATTCTTTTTGGAGATCGGCTAATACCGGCCCAGACTGTCGATCTCGTGAGCGTCGTTACCTTGTCGGAAGATCCGGGTTCAGCGCCAATTCTTGCTAATTTTGACCGGGGATCCGACAGTGCGTTCGAAGCCCCTGTGGTTTTTCAGGCATCGGGTTGGATTGAACCGGATCCGTTACCGGTAAAAGCGACGGCTCTGATTTCAGGAGTAGTGGATGAGGTTTTCGTCTTGGAGGGAGAAAGCGTTCGTGAAGGCGATATTATAGCTACGTTGGTGGACGATGATGCCGAGCTGGATTTAGCCACTGCAGAGGCCTCGCTTAGGGTAACAGAATCTCGGCTCGTCAGCAACGAAGCCGACCAAGATGCAACGCGAGCCAGTATCGATGCCCATACGAAGAGGCTGAATGCAGCCGAGGCCCTGTTGGTGTTCCGCTTGGAAGAAGCGGATCGTTTCGCTAGCGCGGGCCCAGAAGGGATTCCTGAGACCACTATTATCGAATCCCGGCAAAAGGCTGTGGCTCAGCAATCGGAAATCGAGGCAATTGAAGCCGGTATTGCGGAGGCCAAGGCTCAATTACGACGCATTCTGAGTCGCAGGGAAGAGCTGCTAGCGGAAATCGCCCTCGCCCAAACGGAGGTAGAGAGACGGAAACTCGCATTGGACCGCACCCGGATTCGAGCTCCCATCAGTGGCCGGGTAATGCGTCTCTTCGCCAAACCTGGGCAACAGAGAATGCTGGGGCCGGACAATTACGATTCAGCGGCAATAGCCTATCTATATGATCCGGAAAAGCTGCAGGCGCGAATTGATGTTCCATTGTCGGAAGCCGCTCAACTAAAGACCGGTCAGGCAGCTCTCGTTCGATCCAATTTTCTGCCAGACAGTGTCTTTCGTGGAGTTGTAACGCGGATAACCGGGGAGGCGGACTTGCAACGCAATACCCTCCAAGCGAAAGTCGCGATCGAGTCTCCAGACGGCAGATTGCGGCCTGAAATGCTCTGCCGAGCGGAGTTCCTCACTTCAGTTGTTGGCGATGCGGGAGGAACGGGTTCAACCCACGCGGGATCAACGAAGATACGACTTTATGTCCCCGAGTCCGCCTTGATGGGGAGGACCGATTCGTTTGCGGAGGTGTGGATTTTGGACGAGTCGAATGAGCGGATACGACGCCAAAGGGTTAAACTCG
>NZRT01000096.1 GCA_002696345.1 Myxococcales bacterium | reverse complement strand
GTTCCTCTGCATTGGGGAGACCATCCCCATCGGGATCATCGTCGCCCACCTGGTCAAGATCCTGAAAGTAAGTCATCTCCCACTGATCGTCGAGACCATCTTCATCGAGATCCCTTGCAAACCCGCCCAACGAAATGGTTAGGATAACCGCAAAGAAAAGGAGTAAGCGAAATCTCAACATCCCCCCCAATCATTCAGACGTTAACCAAAACTCGTCTCCATCAATAGTGGTGGAGATAAATTTATCGCCTGGGCCGCAACTCAGAAGAGCCTGCGACGATAAGAAGTCTGTACAGCGAGAAGACTGGGGTTCTGGTGCGGTTCGTGCTACCCCCAACAAAGGAGTCGAAAAAGATGCGCATCCCCGCCAACTACCGTCAGCGACAGGTTCAAAACCAACTCAATCAGCAAACCGAGAATTTGCAGACGCAGGACGTAGCACAGAAAGCGGCCAACCCCTTTGAGGGCTTTAGCCAAGCCGGGCAAAATAACCACCTTGGATTCTTGGGTGAAAGTGCAGGGCTCGATGCCGTTCAAACGCCGCACTATTTCGGACAGGCCGCCTCCCCTGAGGCGAAAGAAATCGCTGAAGATAAAGGCCGGTGGAATAGCTTTAACTGGGGGCGTGGAGTACGCGCCGGTGCTGGGCGAGACCTCTGGCAGGGTAAAACCGAGCGTGATCTCGGCAGTCGAACCAGGGAGTGGGGTCAAGCCACGACCGGCGCTCAAGAAGAGAAGCCAAAAAGCTGGCAGGATGATTGGAGTGCCAACGCCACTCTCTTGAATGTGGGTGCAGGTGCTCGAAGCTATCTGGCCGAACTGAACGGTGATGTTGAGATCCCCGGAGGCATCTCGGGCTCAGGAAATGTCTACGCCGGTGGATTGGAAGGCATCACAGGGGCAACCGTCGGCATTGACCTCAAAAATGGGGATATGACCGCCGGTGGCTTCGCCAAAGCGGGTGCTCACCTCGTCGGTGCTCGAGGCAGTATTGGTGGAGAATGGGGAACCGACCAGCAGGCGGTCGGAGCCAAACTTCTCGGCAATGCTTTTGTGGGTGCTGAGGCGGGCGCCAACGCCGGGGTCACGCTGAACCCTCGCAGCGGAACCGCAAAGATCGGTGCCGGTGTCGACGCCTTCGCTGGCGCCAAAGCCAGCGCAACCTTCCGCCCAAATCTGCGCCTCATGGGCGAAGACATTTCAACGCATTCTGGGATCACCGGCGAGGTCTACGCCGGCGTGGGTGCCAAAGCGAAAGCCGATATCGGGTTCGATGAAGGCCGGTTCAAAGCCAATGTCGAAATCGGCGCTGCACTTGGCGTTGGCGCAGGCGTCAAGCTCTCTGTCGACGTCAACGTGGTCGGAGTGGCCAAAGCTGCGGGCAAGGCAGCCACTCAAGCCAGTGAAGCCGTTGTGGATGGCGCCCGGCAGATCGCGGATCAAGCCACGGAGGTTGGCGGCTACGTCGCCGATCGTGCACAGGATGCTGTGACAGCCGTCGGCGACGTCACCAGCGCAGCTTACGACGGAGCGAAAGACGGCGTAAAGTCAGCCTTTAAGTCCGTCAAAAGCTTCTTTAGCTGGTAACGGACCAACCGGTTCAAACAAGATGTCCAGGGCGCCCCACCGGGCGCCCTGACAACTTTTACGTCGCTACTCACGAATCAAGCCCAGACTTTGAGCGAGGATGGGCGTCGTCGACAACCCGCTTCAGTCGTGCGCGATGGACATGCGTGTAGATTTCCGTCGTCGATAGATCGGCGTGTCCTAGCATGGCTTGAACACTGCGTAGATCCGCACCATGCTCTAGAAGATGGGTCGCGAAACTATGGCGAAGCTTATGGGGACTGATCGCACGGCGTATTCCAGCAATCTTCGCATAATCACTGATCAACACCCAGACTCGCTGACGACTTAGATGCTTCCCCTGTCGGCCCGGAAACACGTAAGCGTTCGATGACTGACCCAGGAGTTCAGCACGGTCCTCATCCAACCAGCGACGCAAAGCGCCCTGGGCTTGTCGGCCCATAGGAACAAGACGTTCTTTATCGCCCTTGCCTCGAGCCCTTAGTAGCCCGCGCTGTAAATCCAAGTCACCGGGCTCCAAGATGCAGAGCTCGCTGACCCGCAACCCCGTTGCATAAAGAACCTCGATGATCGCTCGATCCCGACGCCCACGGGCCGTCGAGGTGTCAGGCGCATCGATCAAAGACTCGACCTCCTCCTTACTCAGGAAGGTCGGCAGGGGCTTGGCAGTCCTCGGACTCACCAACTCTGTGCATGGATTGGCTCCTAAAACCTCTTCCGAAACCAAGAAAGCAAAGAAACCTCGGAGAGTGGACAGCAGCCGAGAGCGACTTCGAGGCGAAAGCCCCTGACGAGCGACCCCATCCAAAAGGACACGAAGAAGCGCCGCGTCCACTTGTTGCACCTGTCTGCATCCCTTCTCGTCGCAGAACGCGAGGAGCTTCTGTAAATCCTGAGCATAGGCCTGGACTGTATTGCCGCTTAGATTACGCTCAAGCCTGAGGTGGTCGAGATAGTCGTCTACCCACGACGCAAGCTGATTACTCATTCATCCACCGACGCAGCAAAGCGCTCAACGCCCCGAGCCAAACGCTTGGCGAGATCGAGACGAGTGGACGGATTCTGGAGTCGACGCAGGTCCCCATCATTGGTCATAAACCCGGCTTCAAACAGCACCGCTGGCATTCTTGCGCCCAGCAGCACGTAAAATAAAGCCGCTCGCAACTCATTCTTTCGGTCCGTGGGCAAACCGCCCATCTCGGCTTGAAGAAGACGTGCTAAACTCCGACTATCGACCGTATTGCCCTTCGTGGACAGGTCCGCCAAAATAAAAGCTAAGGTCGAAAGTTGCTCCTCTGTTTGCTTGTTCTCGCGGGCTGCCAATCGTGTGGCATATCGATCACTACCCGTGTTTAAATAATAAGTTTCCACCCCATGGGCATCCCGATGCTCAGCAGCACTCACGTGAATAGACAAAAACAAATCAGCCTTTTGCTGATTTGCGAAGCGGGTCCGCTCCGCCAGGCTGAGCCCCTGTTCTTTCGTCCGAGTCACCAAGACCTCGAAACCCTTCCGACGAAGAATTTGAACAAGATCCATGGACAAAAGATAAGCGAGATCAGCCTCTTTTTCCCCTCCCCTACCAAGCGCCCCAGGATCACGGCCACCGTGCCCAGGATCCACAACGATTCGCTCCACTTTCTCGACGGCTGCCTCAAGCCCGCCTCCACCGGTCACCGTCAAACCATCGATCGCTTGCTTTTGAGGCGACTTAGATTTTGCTTTGGCTGGCGCCACCGAGCGAGCAGGTCGACGACCATCTGAACAAAGACCCATTTCCGGATCAGGACTCCAGCGGCTCCAAAGTTTGTGGACCCGCTCCAACATATCGCCTTTGCGATAGTGGCAAGCGACTTGCTTCAACGCGCTGAGCGCTCTTTTTCGGTCCCCTCGAAGCATTCGCAGGCGAGCGATCATCACCAGGGCGTCATCGGCTAGATAATGTTTTGACCCGGCGGTCACCACCTTCTTGAAACGTTCGACACTGCTGCCTGCGAGGGTTTTGTCTTTCAGTCGAAGCGCCTCGAGACCATCAAGGCTAGCCAGGATAAACTGAATCCGGGGTCTTTCTTTGGCGCCGCTTGTTAAGGCATTCAACTGTCGTTGAAGACGAACCCGGTGATCCTTGAGCGCAGCGCAGGGGTGCTGTCCGCGACACTTCCTTTGGCTTTCGAAGGACGGGTCGCGCGCAGACGAATCGATGCTCCACGACAGCAGGAGTCCAATAATCACACAGTGGCGAATGGCGCTCGTCCTTCTTAGTGCTCAATCCCGGAGGCTTTATCGAGGTCGCGGTTCCAGGAGATCCATTCAGCATCCTCTCCCTGACTCGCCTCCTCCTCGGTGAAACTTGCAACGGCACTCTGCTTACCATCGGGCCCCACGGCCACGGTCTGCATCGCACCGACCATGGTTTCCCATTGTTCGGCGCTGATTTCGTTCGCCTTGAACGTGACCGCCTTCCTGCCTCCGAAATTGATAGGAGCCTTAGACGTCCGACGGTGAGCAGGTGTCTCCGTGCGATTCTGCATCGCCTGGACGTAGGGCGAGTTGTTCACAGCCACCTGACCCGCCCACACATTAATCTTAGTTCCCGTGGTACCCGTCGCCATCGAAAAGACGGTCCCACGCACACCTGCCACCGCGTTTTCGGTGCGGAGGTCGAACGCAGCCTTACCGGAAACATACTTGTGCACGTTTGCCCAGGCACGGCCCGCTTTGACGAGTCCGGACACTTTCTTCTTCTGCTTCCCTGCAAAGGAGGCTTCCTTCAACTGAAGGGTTGTTTTCGGCCCCAAACGAACCACAGATCGGTCCCGAAAGCGTAACTCCACTCGACTCTTCGTCTTCGTCCGAATGTAGTCCCCCTTGTAGAAAGGTTTGCCCCGCTTCAACTTCTTCCAAGGCCCTTTTTTAGAACGACTTCTTTGCACGGTTCCCTTGTAGAAACTGACTTTTCCGGCGGGTTTCCTTTTCGCTGCTGTCGCCTCGAGGGGCTGCATTTGGTAGGCCAAGCCTCCAACGGCGAGCGCAAGGCCGGTAATGACCGCTACAGAACGCATATCAGCCTCCCTATTTCCCGAGGTCGGCTTCGATGACCTCGCCTCGCAACTCCGTCACCTCAAGGGCTCGGCGACCCAGCTTCTTACCGTCGAGAACATTGGCGAAGTTGTCCGCGCTGGTCTTGACGTGCACATCGAACTTCACCCGACGCTTTTTACCACTGAAGCTGCGCTTTTTGACTGACTTCACACCGCGCATGTTCGACAACATAGCTTTCGCTTTGCGCACGTCACGGAACTTAACACCCGTGATCGTCAGGGTAATTCGAACACCATTCGTTGACTCACTGGACCAGGTCTTCGTGAGTCCCCCCACCAATTGCTTCGCACTGGATTTACCAGCCTTCTTCAGCGCATTCGGCGCCGCACCGCCTATAGACGTTCCAGGCACGTGCGCCGTTGCGGAACTGGTGGCCAGAATCTGTCCATTGGAGGTATTGACAGCACGAATGTTGGTGCTGCCCAGAAAGACGTGGACCGGATTGGCACGACCTCGACCCATCCCAGGCATCGCACCATTGTCGGTGACGCTGGCTTTGCCGAAGATCACAACGTCAGCTCCTGAGAGCTTGCCGATATTACGCGCCTGGCTGACCGAGACATTGCCGCTTTTGTACACACTTTCCAGAGCGACATTACCGGAAAGAACATCCGGATCGACGAGCAGGAAGCCCTGGGAACGGAGACGCTCAATGATGGCTAACTCGACGGCGCCAAAGTCGGCGGAGCCAGCGCTGCCTTTGAAGGCCTCCTGACCCATGACGGATTCGGTGACGACCACGAAGACCCGTGGCATCCCCTTCATGGTCAGCAAGTTCCGCAAGCCGTCGACGTCGTTCGCCAGATCGCCTTCCGAAACATCGGCTTTAATGGTCACCTTGTAGTTTTTACCGTCGGGCTTGCTGTCGATAATGCTGTATTTCCGAATGTACCCCGACGACTTTGCGAAGACTTTATCGGAGACGATCTGGTAATTCTCCATCAACGTTTCCGAGGTCAGCATGGTGCCCATCGCCTGCTCAACAGCTTGGCGTTGTGCGTCCTCAAGTGCTCTATCCTTCGCCGCCGGTTCGTTGCCGTCGATGATCTGGGCCATCCCCGACACGGTCACTTGGACTACTTTTTGTTTTTTGCGAGCCAAAGCAGGACTGGAAATAAGTCCTACCGCAGCGATCAATGCTAAGCTTGATTTATACATCGTCTTCATCCCCCGCCTCAGTCGATGACCACAACGACGCGAGCTTGCTTCAAGAAGCTGTAGTCGATGTCGTTCTGCCTAAGATTATCTGCATCCTGCCCAGCGACGGTCAGAACCCCCGCCTTNTTGTCTGCCGACGCNACCTTNAGCACGAGTGGTGCTCCNGCCACGCCCTCAGCGNTTTTNGCTTCNTTCAANTCGCGCACGTANGCNGCNTTCATNCCCGCTGCCAACANTACNGCTTCATCCACATGCCCNGGGCTGTAAAGTACCGACCCCTTGGCATCTTTCAAACTCATGTANGCGGTCGGCCGGAACTTCTGCCCCCNCGCATCGACAACTAANCCCGTGTAGGCTTTACGCCCCTTGGTGTTGACCGCATGCTTCTTCGGCTCCACCAATCCGCCCGTCACCTTGGANAANGGCACTTCCACGGTAATCTGNACCGAAGCATCATCAAAGTACTTGGTCTCCACCGTCTTAAACTGCCGAATACGTCCTTGGACCTTGCTGCGTACCGTGGGGTTCTGNAAAGCNAGTTCATCCGCAGTACTTTCCCCNTGGACTCGAACACCTCGAACCACCTCNAGNANGTTGCGCANNGCGTCCATCTTGGCGGCACGCTCNGCCATCAGNCGTGCACGTCCCGTCGGCATTCCGGGGCCCAGGGCTGGCGGTGCACCATTGCCGTAGACAACAATGACGCAGCGACTGTAGTCGATCTTGCCATTACCGATCTGCTCGGTCTTCATTCCTGATTTGACCTTCACCGCACAATGCGACTCCTGGTCTGAGTCTGCCGCCAACGCAGGTGTTCCTGCGCCGACCACAGCGAAAAGTGCCATCGCTCCAAGGGTCCTTCTCATCTTCCAGTCTCCTAGACGGTTCACGCGCCTGTTGGTGCCCGGACGGCTTCCGAGCGCCTTTATTCAAAACATTTTTAAGTTTTTTTGAAGAGGCCAAAANAAANCGTTGTGGTGACCGGCCTCACTCCCACTCAATTGTACCCGGTGGTTTGCTCGTGATGTCGTACATNACACGATTAACACCTCGCACTTCGTTAACGATCCGGCTGGCAATTTTCCCCAACACGTCGTGNGGTAAATGAACCCAATCNGCNGTCATCCCATCCGTGCTCGTGACNGCGCGAATGGACAGCACTTCCTCATAGGTGCGCTCATCCCCCATCACGCCGACACTCCGAACTGGCAACAAAACACACAACGCTTGCCAACAGCGATGATACCAGCCGGTGCTGTAAAGTTCCTCGATCAGAATGTGATCNGCGGCCCTCANGGTTTCGAGTCGGGATCGAGTGATCAGGCCNGGACACCGCACTGCCAGGCCAGGGCCAGGAAAGGGATGACGNTGAACCAAATGATCCGGCAGTCCGAGTTCTCGGCCGAGGAGACGGACTTCATCCTTGAACANCTCCCTNAAGGGTTCCACCAGTCCCANACCCATGCGCTCTGGTAATCCCCCNACGTTGTGGTGACTCTTGATGGTCACCGAAGGTCCNCCAAGGGGTGAAACCGACTCGATCACATCGGGGTATAAGGTCCCTTGAGCAAGCCATTTGGCTCCGGCCANCTCNTTTGCTTCTCGTTCAAAAACCTCCACGAAGAGACGGCCNATGATCTTTCGCTTTTNCTCGGGGTCCGTCACGCCNTCGAGGGCGCTCAGAAACTCGCTTTCCGCGTCGATCACGCGCAAATCCGACTGAAAGTGTGAGCCGAACAGTNTCTTGACCTGCTCCCGCTCCCCCTGTCGGAGCATGCCGTGGTCTACNAAGATACAGGTGAGTTGATCGCCGATCGCTCGCTGCAAAAGCGCCGCAACGACGGAGGAGTCCACGCCACCCGAGAGTCCACAGATGACTCGATCCGAGCCGACCTGCGACCGAATTTCATCCGCCTTCCGATCCAAGAAGTCAGCCATTGTCCAATCGCTACTCAAACCTGCGATCGAAAGACAAAAGTTNCGAAGCAAGTCCAAACCTTCNGGCGTATGATGGACCTCAGGATGAAACTGCACACCATACACTTGACGATGTTCGCAGCCAATCATTGCGTAGGGGGTGGAATCGGTTTCAGCAAGAATCGAGAAGCCCTCGGGTAAGGCCTCCACCCGATCTCCGTGGCTCATCCAGACCCCTTGAACNTGAGACAATCCTTGGAGGATTTTAGAATCGGATGCAGATGACCTAAGTCGAATTTCTGCAGGTCCATACTCTCGATCATCGCTTGCTGCCACTCGACCGCCGAGCAGATGACAGGTCAGTTGCAATCCGTAGCAGATCCCCAAAACAGGAACTCCCTGATCAAAGATCCACTGACCGATGGTCGGGGCGTTGGGGCTCGTCACGGAGTTTGGCCCCCCCGAAAGAATGATTGCGCCTGCACCGAAGGCCTCAATCTCGGATTGCGGTCGATTGAACGGGAAAATTTCAGCATAGACCCCCAACTCTCGAACACGACGAGCGATGAGTTGAGTATACTGAGAGCCAAAATCCAAAATAAGAACAGGGCGGCTCACGATCGCTACTCCAGCCGGTAGTTCGGTGCTTCTTTGGTGATGATCACATCGTGGACATGACTCTCTCGAAGCCCCGAGGGTGTGATGCGAACGAACTTTGCCACATCGTGCATGGTCGCAATGTCCTTGGCACCGACGTAACCCATGCCGGACCGCAAACCACCATTGAGTTGATAGATCGTATCTTGGACGGGCCCCTTGTAAGTCACTCGCCCTTCGATGCCCTCAGGTACCAACTTGCGTTCATCGAGAACGTCATCTTGTGCATAACGATCTCGACTCCCTTCTTTCATGGCGCCCAGCGAGCCCATGCCCCGATACACCTTAAAGGTCCGCCCTTGATAGAGCACTGTCTCCCCGGGAGCCTCATCGGTCCCTGCAAGCATCCCGCCAAGCATCACGGCGTCAGCACCCGCAGCCAAGGCTTTCACCAGATCGCCGCTGAACTTAATTCCGCCGTCGGCAATTAGGGGCACACCTGCCCCCTTTGTGACTTCACGAACACTCATGATTGCAGTCAACTGAGGAACCCCGACACCGGCGACCATGCGAGTCGTGCAGATGGAACCGGGACCGATCCCCACCTTGACACTATCTACCCCTGCATCGATCAAGGCCCTGGCTGCTTCAGGCGTCGCCACATTTCCCGCCATCACCCGGACATCACTGTACTGACCTTTGATCGAGCGGACCGTGTCGAGCACACGCTGGCTGTGACCATGAGCCGTATCCACGACCAAGAGATCCACACCAGCCTTCACCAAGCCCTCGACACGCTCTTCGCTGTCATCGCCCACACTCGTCGCCGCGCCGACCAAGAGACGCCCTTCGTCGTCACGGACGGAGTCTGGCGCTTGCTGGTTACGTTCGAGATCCCGCAACGTAATCAAACCCTCAAGTTGCTCCTTGGCATTCACCACGAGCAACTTCTCGATCCGATGCTTGTGCAACAGACGACGACATTCATCGTCGCTCACACCGGGCGAGACCGTCACCAAATCAGTGGTCATCAAAGCCCCAACAGGCTGTTCGAGGCGGGTCTAGAAACGAATATCCCTTCGCGTCAGAAGACCCACGAGACGACCATCCTCGACCACGGGAACACCGGAGATACCTCGATCCTGCATCAAGGCAACCACCTCAGCCAAGCGTTGCTCTGGACCGCAAGTAAATGGGTCGGTGACGACCCCGGACTCAAAGGTTTTCACCCGTCGAACCTGCTGGGCTTGGGCTTGAGGCGACATGTTCTTGTGAATGATGCCGAGTCCGCCCTGTTGCGCCATAGCGATGGCCATCCGGAACTCGGTCACCGTATCCATAGCGGCTGATAAGAGCGGAACACGCAGGTGAATACCCGGTGCCACCATCGTTCCAACATCAACCTGTCCCGGCAAGACGGTGGAGTGTTGGGGAACCAGCAACACATCGTCGAAAGTAAGACCGAAGGGCGGCAACTCGCTCATGTTTCAATCCGTAACCTGTGGTTGGGGCGACTGGACACCGCAACTTGCGACCAAGTTGCTGGCTTCACCAGGTGCCTTCAACGGTATCTTTTCCTTCTTCAGTCGACTGAGGGCCTCTCGACAAGCGAGTGCAAGTGGCTCTTTCGACTTCGTTAAACCCGTATAATCCAAAATAGCTCTTGCTGTGACTTGCTGTGGCTTATCGACGGGTGCTCCCACCACACCCAGCCAGCCGCGGAGGCGAGAAAGAACCAGCGCTTCGAGTACTGCGGCCGTTTTGGCTTGCCCTCCATGGACAACGACCACCCGATCCCCAAGTCGAAGCGTCAAGGTTTGACCTGCAAGCCATGTGGGCGCAATCGCAGCGGTTATCGACTCAAAATTTGTCGTTACATCCGCTTCCCCCTCCGCTTCCTCGTCACCACTGTCGTCACCGAACAAATCTTCAAGAGAGTCTCCAGAATCGGATGCGTCGGTGGTCTCCTTTTTCTTCGCTGCGCCCGTAAAAAGCATCGAAAGCTTTCCGGTTTCCCCATCGAGTTTATCCATGAAGCTGCGCATTCGGTGCACCAACTTACTCCGGAAACGCCCCATGAAAACTTCGAGTCGCCCCTCTTTCCAGGCTTTGGCGATCAATTTTTCGAGCCCCTTGAGCTTGGCCGCCTGACCAACAGCAGGTGCTGTCGGCTCGAAATGGGGTGCCGGGCCTAGGGTCACCACGTAAGCGATGTAGTCGGTCAAAGGTTGCGGGTGAGCCGTGATAAAATCCTCGAAGTCGCCCATCACGCGATCGCTCAAATAGCGGGACCGATATTTAAAGAGTTTCCCTCGAATATCTTCTCGGAGTGGGTCGTAAATCGGCCGATTTAAAGGTGGCTGCCCCGACTTTGTGGCCTCGTCCCACCCCATCGCATTGACCACCAAGAGGAGCGTGAACAAGCCGGCGTCCGCTTTCACTTCAACCGATTCCGCACTGTAGAGTGCGTCGATTCCGGCAGCGAAACCAGGAACTCCCGTCAGTACGAGCGAGAACGTCAACATGTAACGGGGCAAAAATGCCATCATTTACTCCGGTTCCTGCGCTCTACACGAGCGCTAAAGGGGTCGCAACCACCGTAATTCAAGGCTCAGACGCTGGGGACCGTCTTTCTATTTCGGGCGCCGGTCGAAGCTACAGCTTTGGTTCTGGCACAACAGCAAGACACGGGCAGCCTCTTCCGGTGCCGCCAGAGTCTCTGCGACCTCCCGTGAGGAGTCGACAACCACTCGAAGTCGATCACGAACTTGTTCCAAACGAATGCGAGCAGGCGTCTCAACGCTCGTCTTCCCCGTCAGTCCACAATCTCTAGACTGACCGCGTTCGACGATCGTGCAGCGATTTGCCCCGTCGATCTGGACCCAACTTGCGCCCTTGCTGTCTTCGAACCCAACGCCGATCATCCGCGGCGCAACTTCACTGAGATAGGCCTGTCGTCCGGTCGCTCCCTGATCATCCACCCATACAATCCGCCGCTCGATCACAAGTTTACCGGCGCCTACCTCCTCTTGACGAACCGTGGCTGGCTGCGACTGCACTAAACTATCCGATTCCACCCGAGCATCGTGAGCCACTACCGACTCATGGATCCGATACCAGAGACCATTGCGCGGTTGAACCAAACCTTTACCCCCGGACACCGGATGAATGCGTTTCAACAGTTGCCCCTGTGCGTCCACAACGGCCACACCATCGTTTGGATCCGTCGTTTCCGGATCGCCACCGCAACCGTAACGAGCCATCAGCCCGCCGAGTAGCAGTCCGACGACCATGGCAAGGCCCACTCGATGCATTGAACTTGGGAGATGCTTGGATCCTCCTGCTTCGACTTGAGGCGGTGGATTCAAGATGCTGGGTACCGGAGGGGCCTCCCGGTGGGGTTGTGTCACCCATGCTGGCTCCACTTGATCGCTGAGAACCGCAATCTGGGGTTCACCTTGGGTTCTGGATTCAGCCAACTCCGCTTGGGCTGCTTCCAAGGCAACCTGCAACTCTGACGCATCTTGATAACGATCCTCTCGATTGACCTCGAGGCATTTGAAGATGATGTCATCGAACAACGGATCGATCTCGGGGTTGCATTCGGATGGTTTCGCAGCCGCCCGATGAGCCGACGCCTGAGGCAGTTGTCCTGTGAGAAGTTCGTAGCCGATACGCCCCAAGGAATACACGTCACCGGACGGATAAACCCGCTTTGCGTCCTTCTGTTGTTCAGGGGGCATGTAAGCGACGGTACCCATGGTCATTTGCGTCTTGGTCAGATCATAATCCACCGGACGATCGATGAAATAAGCCAAGCCGAAATCAGTCACCTTTGCCTGCCCGGAATCTAAATCGAGCATGATATTCTCAGGCTTCAAATCTCGATGAACAACGCCCGCTCTGTGGACTGCTGCCACCCCTCGAGTGATTTGGATGAGGAGTTCAAGCCCCCGTGCCTGTCCTTTACGACTGCTCAAATGATCTCGGAGATGAGGACCGTGGACGAACTCCATCACAAAGGTAAAGACGTCGGTTGTCTTTCGAGTTTCCAGATCCCGAAGTTTGCCGGGTAACATTCGATGCACCCGAACAACATTTGGGTCCTTGATGCGGGCCAGTGCTTTGCCCTCACGGTCAAAGCGCTTGATGAAGTCTTGTTCACGGGTTGATTTATGCTCACCCGTTCCAGCGAGTTCGGGTGCAAGAACTTTAATGGCGACCCGTCGGCCAAGGTCGCTCTCCCGGGCTCGATAAACGGCGCCCATGGCTCCTTTGCTTATGAATTCGATTT
Organism: Myxococcales bacterium; assembly: GCA_002696345.1. Lineage (GTDB taxonomy): Bacteria > Myxococcota > UBA4151 > UBA4151 > UBA4151 > UBA4151. The sequence continues at coordinate 79 of NZRT01000096.1, read as the reverse complement.
CCTCGAAACCATCGATTTCTAAGCGCTGCCCTGCCTGTACCGTGTTCTGGGCAGCAGGACGATGGGCGGGAGACGAGCG
>NZRT01000095.1 GCA_002696345.1 Myxococcales bacterium | reverse complement strand
TTGGCTCATCAAAATCGCACCGATGGACCCCAATGAGTTACAAAGCCTCATGACCCATGAGGAATACAGTCAGTTCATCGATGAGGCAGACTAAACAAAGGTCGATTAAGCAAAATTCAGGTGCATGCCAGGAATGGCAGTAACTGCGAATAAAATCAGAGTCACCAGGCAGACGGGCAAAGCGGGTGCGCTAGAGGTTTTTAGCACAAAGCTCTGAGCAAATGTCCCAACTGCTCATGAACGACTGCCACACTTTCCGTACAGACACTTTCATCAGGACTGTGAGCGTCTTGAATGTCAGGGCCGAAACTGATCATATCCAACCCTGGAACCCGTTCTCCGAGAATTCCGCACTCCAAACCAGCATGGATCGCAGTCACTTCAGGCTCACGACCATAGTATTCGGCGAAGACCTCCTTGGTGATCGCAAGCATGGGGCTGGACAAATCCGGTAGCCAGCCGGGGTAACCCGCATCGCTGCGAACACTCAGACCACAAAGGTGAGCAACGCTCGCCAACTGATCGCAGAGTTGGTCGAGTGCAGCACCATTGGAACTGCGACTACAACTCGTCACCGTCACCAGATCCTCCGACCATGTCACAACGCCCAGGTTGTTGGACGTTTCCACCAAACCCGGAATCGACTGACTCATGGTCACCACACCGGTGGCTTGCGAGAAGCAGTAACTCAAAAGCCCCTGTGCGATGGTTTCCTTTAAAGGGGGTATGTCATCCCCTTGAAGCGCTTCGATGTGCAGATCAAAATTAGCTTCGCTGTCTGTGTGTAGCTTTTTCAATTCGCTCATTTGGGCTTCAAGGATCTCAGGAAGGCGTGCAAGAAGTTCGGCTCGAATGCGAACGACCGCTGTGGCCTCTCGAGGGATTGCGTTGCGTTTGGAACCGCCTTCAAAGCGGCACAGGCGCAAATCAACGCCTTTGCGAGGAAGTTGGATGAGGATCTGCGACAACAAACGAATGGCATTCCCCCGATTCTTGATGATATCGAGTCCCGAATGCCCTCCTCGAAGTCCGGTCAGGCTGAGACGTACCGCAAGGGTTCCTGGCTCCACCGCATCCCAATCCAGGCGTCGGCTGGCGACAAGATCACGACCTCCGGCACAGCCCACATAAAGGACCCCCTCTTCTTCCGCATCTAAGTTGATCAAGCGCCGACCGGCTAAGTATCGACCGTCGAGATTGAGGGCTCCACTCATCCCGGTCTCTTCATCGATGGTGAACAAAAGTTCCAAGGGGGGATGGTCTCCATAGACTCCATCCCCAGCGGCCATTGAAAGAGCGACTCCAATACCATTGTCGGCACCGAGTGTCGTTTGCTTGGCATAAAGCCGATCTCCCTCAAGACGCAGCTGGATGGGGTCCTTGAAAAAGTCGTGATCAACCCCGCTGTTCTTCTCGCACACCATATCGAGGTGACCCTGCAAAATGACGGGTTCGGCTTCCACCCCGACTCCTCTTCCCGGCACTTTAACGATGAGGTTACCAATGTCATCGGAGTAGCACTTAAAACCATTGTCCTCGGCCCATGCGATCACGTAGGTCTTGACCTCTTGCTCATAACCACTGGGTCGGGGCCGGTCTGCGAGCGCAGCAAAATGCCGCCAAACCAAAGCAGGCTTAAGGTTGGAGATTACCTGGCTATTGCTTGTCATGATCTCTTCCTCATCGGTTACAGAACCCATGCGCCAGTTTTTGCGCCCAATCGGCGACGAAGTATGGCAAGGCAGGCTGCCCACTACACATTCGGAGCCCTCGGGTGAACGAGAAAGCAAACTCCCTCTCAAAACATTTGGCCTGGATCGATCTGGAAATGACAGGTCTCGACCCCCATGAACACCGCATTATCGAGATCGCATGTGTGGTGACCGACAACGATTTAAACGTCGTTGCGGAAGGACCGAACCTGGTCGTCCATCAACCGGAAGAAGAGTTAGCAAAGATGGACGCCTGGTGCGTCGCTCATCACGGTGCAAGCGGTCTCACCGAACGAGTTCGCAAAAGTCAGCTGACCCCTGCTCAGGCAGAACAAGAGTCGATTCGCTTCTTTCGCCAATACATGGAGGTGGGCGAAGCGCCGCTGTGTGGAAACTCCATCGGACAAGATCGAAAGTTCCTCGAAGCGTGGATGCCCGAACTCGGTGCCCTCTTTCATTACCGAAGCATCGATGTAAGCACCCTTAAAGAGTTGGCGAAGCGTTGGCGCCCGGAACTTCCTTCCATGGAGAAGAAAGGGAGCCATCGGGCGCTGGACGACATCCTCGAATCCATCGAAGAGCTCCGATATTATCGTGAGCATCTGCTGGAGTCCTCTTCATGAGCCTGCTGCTTTCGCTCCTCATCGCAAGTCCGACGCCTAGCCCGACGCCACTCAACATCGGCGGGCGCTGGCTGTTCAAACGAGCTCAGCACTCGGAAATTCCTTTGGGGATGAATAAAGACGGGGAGCAACCCCTCAGTGAACGCGGTGATATCGGAAGCAACCACTTCCGAGCTCGACTTCAAGGACACCTGATCCCATCTCTTTCCATCGATGCCGCTGTCGACCTCTACGAATGGTCTCAACCAAGTTCAGGTGATCGCACACAAAATCAGCTAAGTCCCCTCGATCTTCGGGTTCTACAGATCAAGTGGACCACATCATTTGGGCGCCTCACCTTGGGTCGAGGCGAAAATCGTTGGGGCTTAGGCATCGTCGCCGGCGGTCGGCAAGCTCGATCCAACTGGACATACCCCTTCGATCAGCCAGCCCAGAGCGATAACGTATTGATGGCCGGCTATGGTCTTAAGCTTGGTCATTTTAAACTGGGACTCTCCGTTCAACAGGTCCTCCAAGATGAGAATGCATCCACGCCAATTCTGAAGGCCTTGACCAGAGATCTCGATGCTACGGACGAAGCTTATCAGGCCGTTGTGGCGCTTCGATGGGTCCCTCAGAAAGATCGAACAATCGGGATCTATGGTGCGTACCGGCAACAACGAGACGCCAATGCCAGCCAGATGAATGCTTTCCTTCTCGACACCGCGATCGACTGGGAGGGGAATCTGGGTTTGGCTGATCGCTGGCGAATTGCACTCGAGTTGGCGCTGTTGACCGGCAGAACCAACCGAATGATCAGCGAGGCAGGCTTGCTCAAGACCCAAGATGAAGGGGACGATCTAAGTGCCACAGCCTTGGGTATTCAGAGCTTTGGAATCGCTGGAATCGGCGGCTTAAAACTCCAGGGCAGTCGTCTTCATCTGGAGTTTGAAGGTGGTTATGCAAGTGGTGATACCAACAGCGAAGATCATCAACTCAATCGGTTCTCCTTCGATCAGCAATATCAGGTGGGTCTGGTCCTCGTGCCCTGGTTTTGGCGCTCGTTAACCGAAGAAACCTGGCGACGTTCTTCGGATCCCAATTTATCGGGAGAGCCCCCCAGAGGCATCGAACATTATCGGAGTCGAGGCGCTCTTAGCGGTCTCGCCTACCTGAATCCGAGAGTGAACTGGATGAGTGATCGCAAGAAAGGTTTGGGCGTTCATTTGGGGCTCTTGGTCGTGACCTTACCCGAAGGATCGGGCGACCCCTTCTGGAGTTTTCGACGAGGTGCCGCGACCAACCCCTTCGGTGGATCTGCAAACGATTATCTCTTGGGCAGTGAAATCGATATCGGTGTCAGTTTGACAAGCACTCACCGCAAAGGACGCTACGCATCCCGAGTCGGTTTGGAGTTGGGGGTCGCAAGTCCAGGTCCTGCGATGGCCGATGAAAGTGGGCAAACACCGGAAACGATGTGGCTTGGTCGTTTCAGCTTGGATCTCAGAGCAAAGGAGTTGCTCCAATGAAGAAAATCATCATTTTGGGCGGACTCTTCTCAACGATCTGCGCATGTGACCTTCGAGGCTTACCAGAAGGACTTGCCCCGACCCCAGCAGGCGAGGGTGCGAGCGTTATTTTCAACCTGGATGCGTCGCCGTTGCCGGAAATCCCATTTCCCAATGACCTAGCGACACGAATCGATCCCACCTCACCGACAGGACGGCGCCTAAACATCACCAAAGAGGCGCCCACAGAGGTCGAGCGAGAAGTCCGAGAAAAGGCAGATCTTCTCGATGGGTTTGGCACGTACTCACCAATTTCTGTTGCCTTTGACCGCCCACTGGACCTTTGTGAGATCGTGCTGCGTCACCATGGCGAAGATGACTTTACCAATGATGCCGTCTACGTCGTCGATTTAGAAACCGGTGAGCCCGCACTCCTCGATCTAAACCGAGGGTTTTTTCCCTATCTTCTGCCCGGTCGAAACAATGGTGATGCACCCGATCAGGTCACGAACCGTTATTACGGCAACGATCCCAGAGCCCAAGCCAGCACCATCGTCTTTGATGATCACCCAGAGGCTCCCGGAGAAGACAGTGATGGCGACGGCGTTCAAGATACTCGCTTCGATCTACCCGACTGTGACGGTGCCCATTGGAGATATCCAGAGAACACCATCTGGGAGGCCGAGACGAACACGCTACTGATCCGTCCGATTCGACCCCTTCAGCCGGGTAAAACCTATGCCGTCCTTCTGACCAACCGCCTGAAGGACATGAATGGTCATGGGGTTCGCAGTCCTTTTCCGTGGATCAATCACCCACGGCAAACCGCCGCACTAAAATCGCTGGAGGGACATCTCGACAATCTGGGGATCACCTTGTCAGAACTGAGCTTCGCATGGACCTTCACCACCCAATCGGGTCGGGACGATCTGAAAGTCATTCGAGCGGGAATGTACGGAAGTGGTCCCTTGAAAGCGCTCCACGATGCCTTTCCCCCCGACCTGCAGAGTCTCCACGCTTTCTTTACCGACCCGGTGACCGCCGGTAGCCCATTTAACGCTCAACCTCATCTGGCCAGTGGCGCGCACATCGCCCGGGTGGTCAGCGAGGTCAATCAAACCGAACAGTTGATCGAAGAAGGCAGCGCGGGACGCTCCCTGTTGGCGTCGATGGAAAACATAAGCCACTTCATTTCGGGTAGCTTTATCTCGCCCAACTTTTTGGTGGATAAAGATGGGCTTGCTGCTGAAGGCTGTGCCACTCCTTTGCCTCCCCATGGGAATCGATCACCGGCAACCAAAGACTGCGAGGTTCCCCACGATGACGATGAAAACTTCGTCGTCGACCGACACAGTGGTGAGATGGTTGTTGGAGAAGGAAGGGTCACCTTCTGGTGCGCCATCCCTCAAGCCCGCTTCAAACGCCCAGGTGATGCAGCATTCCCAGTCAGTATCTACGGGCATGGGTACGGCAGTACGCGTTTTGAAATGCTTGGCTTCGCAGGCTTCCATGCCCGCTTCGGTATTGCCACCTGTAGCACCGATGTTTTCGGGCACGGCTTGGCGATCCCTCCCGCTTTGCTCGGAGTCTTAAATCGGATCACCGAGGATGTGCACGCAGAGGGTCTCCTGGCTGCGCTCACCGATGGGAGAGCCCGAGATCTCAACAACGATGGCGAGAAGGACAGCGGAGGCGATTATTGGACAGCAGACACCTTTCATACTCGAGATGTGGTTCGTCAGAGTGTGGTGGACTGGATGCACTTTATCCGTCTTTTGCGGAGCTTTGACGGACAACGGCAAATGTCGGTCTCCATTCTCAATCCCGATGGGAGTGAAGGTCATCTCGATGGGCTCGCTGGCGATTTTGATGGCGACGGCAGCATCGATATCGGGGGACCCGACAGCGAATACTACGCTTGGGGTCAAAGCATGGGCGGCATTATATCCGGTAGTTTTGCAGGTGTAGAACAGGCGCTCACGGCGGCGGCACCCACAGCAGGTGCTGGTGGCTTGTTGGACGTTGGAGTTCGGAGCATCCAAGGAGGGGTTAAGGAAGCAGTGCACCTTCGGTTCATGGCGGTCCTGCTCGAGGGGGTCCCCCATCGAGACGACCTCACACGGCTCCGCTTCTGGGTTCCAAACGTGAACGACGATGAACGGGTCGAAGTCGCAGAAGTCGCTGGGATCGTTGCCGGTGACCGGATCCGAATCAGTAACTTAGCCAATGGGGAAGCCGACGAAGTGGTGGCCCGTGATCAAGGGGATGGTCGAGTGATCTTTCGTGCCCATGTCGGTGCCGACGCCATGAGAGCGGTGGACCGAAGAAAGGTCTTTGAGCTGGACCCTGGCCCCTCGGGTTTGGTGGAGCCCTATGTACTGAACGACGACAACTTCCCCGCAGGGCTTACCTTGGAGACGTTAGGCGATCCCCTCAAAATCGAGATTATCGGCGCTGATGGCACACTCAAGCAGACCATCGACGCCTTCGGTCCACTCACCGATGCCAACGGCGCGACCCTCGCCCTCAGATCCTCCTTTCAAGGGTTGATTTACGACAATGGCTTGAGCCTTCATGCGCCAGGACGGGGGCTTGGCAAATATCGCTCGACACCGGATTACCGCCGCTTTGTCGCCATCTCTCAAACCATTCTCGATCCTGCTGACCCCATCAATTTTGCGCCACTCTATCTCGGTGAACCCGTCGATTATGATGATGCTACCCCGGGAACAGCGGTGATGGTGATCCCGACAGCTGGAGACATGAATGTCCCCGTCAACACAGCGTTTGCGATGGCGACTGCCGCCGGGATTCTACCTCTGACCGAAGCGGAGGCGCCAGCAGCTTACGCCCACTACGGACGAAGTCCTGCACAGGCTGCTGCCGACGCCTTTGCTTTGGAAGCCGTGGTTCGCAAGCGTCGCTGGACCCAAGGAGATCGGGGCGCACGCCCCGTATGGACTGCAGAATCAAATCCCGGTGGAATCCAATTTGATGTGGACGATCTCGATATGCGACGAGACCGCTTCCATGCCCCCGACTTCGAAGAACTGGGCGTCCTCTGCAAAGGAGACACATCCCATCCGAGTTGCCGGTACACCTGGTCATGCGGTGACGCCAACAACCCCTGCAAACCACTACGGGAATTTACCGGTCAGTTGCTCGCCGATGGTCGGACCAGCGCGCTGCGCGTGCCCATGTTGAATGTTGAGGGTCAGCACGGTTTTCTTTATCCGGAGCCCGACCGACGCTTAAACGGTGGCTTTGACACCTACGGTTTCATGGTCAACCTAATCGGCGACTTCTTCGCAAGCGGTGGCAAAAGCCTACGGCAAGAAGTCTGCATGAACGTCATCCCTGCAACCATCGTCTCCACCTGCACCTACCCACTCACTTGCGAGGCGGACGGTAGTCCTTGCGACAGTCCAGGTCCAGAGGGCTGTGGCGAGGGCAACGCTTGCCTTCAAGCCGACGAGGGCATCTGCGCAACGGGAGCCAGTGCTTCAGAAACTCCCGTCACCTGTCGTAACGATGAGACCTGTGCACTTTCCTTTCCTTACGGTGTTCTCGACCCCAACGATCCCGCTCAGACACCGGTCGGTGCAGATCAAGACTCCATCGATAACCATGTTTGCGAATGGATCAAAAGCCTGGGAGCCTCGGAGTGAGTCGCTGGATTCGAGTTGCTGTTCTACCGGCGTTGTTATTGAGCAGCCACAGCACAGCAACATCACCACCGCAGGAAATGCTTATGCCCTGCATGGAGCTGCGTTCCTGGCCTACCGATCAGGTTTTCTTCCGGGACCAGATGCCATTTAACGCGATGTTTTGGTTGCCTCCGATCGACCCAACCTTCAGCTACAATATGTGTCGAGAAGAGTTCATTGCGGGCCGGAACATGACTCGCTGTATTCGCCTCTTGCCGGTCGAAGACTTGGAACCCATTCCTTGGTCTGAAGTCCCCTTCGATGCTTACGAGTTAGAACGGGATGAAAATGCCATTGATGACGATGATTGGCAGGATCTTCTGCGGGAAGATTGCTGGGAAATTCGAGCGCTGGGCAACAATGGTCCGGTGGACTTTCTGGGTGTCGTCTGCCCTCGAGGGCCTGCGGACACTGAGGCTCCAACCCCGCCCGTTCTCACCGCCTATTTTGAACGCCCATTCTGGGGTACAGGAAACAATACATCCGATGACCGAGCGGTCCCCCTCATCGCTGAATGCAATCCCTTTGCGAGTCGGGTCGGGCGGGGTCAATTGCGACTCCATTTAACCCATGAGGACCCGAGCCCAGTGCTTGTTCATATTCAGGTGCATTCAGGAGAGAATCGACTCTTTGATGGGGCTCGTCCCATCGATGATCGCCTCGTTATCAATGTGGAGATCGGCGATCACCTTCCGGAGACGATTCGAGTTCAGGCTCGCTTGATCGATGCGGCAGGGCAGTTGAGTTCTTGGTCCGAAGCCTCAGAGATCGTCGACGAGCGTATGGGTGGATGTGCGTGCACCAGCGGCGATCCCTGGACTCTTGGTCTGCTCAGCTTATGCATGCTTAGGCTTCGACGACGTCGGACTCGACCGATCTAAAATCACGCCACGCTTGGTATAATTCTGGCTGATGTAAATGGCTGGGTCGCACGTTGGCCAGCGCAGCAGCGATGTTGCCAGGTACCTTGTCGTTCTCTTGTGTGAGAACGCTCAGCATTTGTTTCATCCTCTGTCGCTTCAGGCCTTCTTGCGATCCGCACAAGTTGCAAGGGAGGATCGGAAAGCCCATGCCTTGTGCGTAAGTGGCAATCTCGGCTTCGGCGCATTGCATCAAGGGACGAATCACAACATTACGACCATCATCACTGCGTAAAAGAGGCGGCATCGATTTTAATTGGCCCGAGTAGAACAGATTGAGCAGTAGGGTCTCAGCAGCATCATCACGATGATGACCAAGGGCAATTTTTGAGCAGCCTAGAGCTTCCGCCTGGTCGTAGAGAATCCCCCGTCGCAATCGAGAACAGAGACTGCAGTAGGTACGACCCTCCGCCACTTTTTCGCTCACGACGGAATACGTGTCCTGGGCATGAATTCGAAACTCGACGCCATAATTTTCGAGCCATCGTTCCAGAGGTTCACCATCGTAACCCGGCTGGCGCTGATCGAGATGAAAGGCAATCAATTCCACCGCAGGTCCGGGCAACCGACGCCGAAACCGATCCAACAAGGTCAGCAGCGCATAGGAATCTTTACCACCGCTCATCGCCACCATGATCCGGTCACCGGGTTCGATCAAACGAAAGGTCTCAATGGTCCGCCCCATCTTTCGGCAAAGCCGAGCTTCGAGACGGTCAATTGCATCCGTGCGTTCAGGCCCTGGTAGCGATTGCATTAGTCGGAGGGTCCCAAGCGAAAAGCCGCTTCAATCTGCCGAATCGCACCCGTGGTGCTGATCAGTTCGGCCGACACCATGCCGACCAATTCTTGCCCTTCACGACTTGCAATGGCCAAGGTTCCTGTGTGGCTCGAATCGGTGATCCATGCCCCACCGCTGTCATTATAAAGGATCGAATCATTTTCCCGATCCAAATGTCGGCAGATCGGGAAACCAGCCATCAGTGCTTCGTCAAAACTCGGCTCATCAACGCCGTCTGCACGAACGTTGATTGTGAAAGTTCCTGCGCTCAATCTGCCATTACGAATGGTATGGTTGTAACTTCCTCCCGCCAGTCGAGTTCCATCCTTAAAAACCATTTCCCCAAGTACAGGATCGTCGCCAGTCCAGGACAGGTCACAACCATCATAGGGACTTCCTCCACAGGCGCACGTCAGCACAAAAATGATCGATAGACAGCGCATGGTTCGACTCCTTTACCGGCAGGCTTAGCTACCCGGCGCCGAGTGGGGCTGCAAGGTAAAGGGAGTGCTGTCCAAGGCTCCCATGGAGGTGTAGGGCAAAGCGGCGATGACGATGCGAACCAAATTTTTCCTGGCAGTGGTTGCCCTGGGGCTGCTTTGGCCCTTCCCTTATTTTAACTCGCCCAGTCGTCGGGGGTCCATCAACAATCCCAACGAAATGATTCGGGTTTATGCCGTCGCTTCACTGGTAGAGAACGGCGAATGGTCCATCGGTAAACCGCTAAAAAAGTGGGGCTGGGTCGATGACAAGGCTCAACGAGATGGCCGCATGTATTCTTCGAAAGCACCGGGGACAACCCTGCTCGGTGCTCCCATCTATGGCCTGGTTCACCTGTTCACGGGCCCGTTGGAAAAAATAACACTGACCTGGCTCCTTAGGGTGTCGATCGGCATTCCAAGCCTCCTTCTTTTGCTCCTCTTGTTTCGTCGAGAAGTTGTTCGCTTGGGAGCGGATGAAGACCTAGCTGACGGTCTTCTTTTGGGGCTGGGACTCGGTTCGATTCTCTATGCTTATGCCCTCCTCTTTACCGGGCATCTGCAAGCTGCACTCTTCGCTTTAGGCGCCTGGCATTACGGACGCCGACGAGACCCGAGAGGTATTCTTCTTTTTGGTGTCTGTGCTGCGGCAACACCGGCGATGGAGTATCCTCATGCACTCATCGTGCTGCCTTTAGGATTACGGTTTTTATTCGCCCAACGACCCCTTGGTCGCCGGTTTTTTAAAGCCGTCGGGTACGCCTTCGCAGGGGGCGCCGTCCCCATTGCTCTCACCTGTTGGGCTCAAGCTGAAATGTTCGGTCGGTTCTGGCGAACAGGTTATTCATTCTTAGAAAATCAAAGCTATAAAACCCTTCACTCGGAAGGATTCTTCGGCCTCTCTCTGCCCCAACCCGGACGCCTAGCAAACGCTCTGTTTTCCGCGGATATTGGCTTATTTTTCTTTAGCCCCGTGCTCTTGCTGGGACTTATTGCTTGGATTCGTTCATGGCGTCACCGCCACCCAGAAGCGGTTTGGATGGTGATGCTCTTCACCCTCGAATTTCTTTTCATCACCGCCCATGCAGGGTGGCGTGGTGGCTGGTCCGTTGGGCCTCGGTATATTTTACCAACGGTCCCGTTTCTCGGTCTTGGTCTCGCACTCATCAATCCGAGCCGGCGCTGGCTTCTTGCGGGATTGCTGGGGTTGGGTCTTTTTAGTGCCGGCATCCCATCCGCCCTCTATCCTCATCTCAGTGATGTCTTTACCAACCCATGGAATAGCTTTTTACTGCCCGTCCTGAGGTCCGGATTGATCTCCTACCAACCCGGTCCGACCACGTTCGCGAGCGACTGGGGGACACTCCCCCTGCTGGTTGGACTCACCTTTGTTGCCATCGCTTGTGCACGACTCGTGGCTCAGGCTGAAGGTGTCGCCGCTCTATTTGCTGCCGTCTTTTTCTTTACCTTTCTCGTTATCAATCTGCCCGAAAAGGACCCGGAAGCGGCCGCTCGGGAACGCTGCCGACTCTTTCGTCTTTGGGAGCCGGGACCTACCACGCCCAGTGGTCGCCGAGCAGCAGGTCATTTCCATGCCTTGCGTTGTGAACCGAAAGCCGCTCTGAAGGCCTACGACCTTCATCAGGATGAACGATGAACAAAAAGGGACTTCCATGGCTGGTGACCTTGACGATTTTCGGCATCGCCTATCTGGTCCACCGGCAGCCGACGTGGGTTCAACCTTTGTTTCAAGCGGTTGGAGACCAAAGTTTTCTAGTCGTCATCGATGAAGAGGTACCGATCGATCCAAATCACCTTCAAGGGCTTGTTTGGGTCTCAAGGGATCGTCTTAAACGCAAACATCTTAAAGATCTCGATCAGGTCTTTTGGCTCCGTACCAAAGGGTCGACCCGTTCTGGGCTTTTTGGCTTGCAAGCAAAGGAGTGCCGAGACGAAGGCCCTGTCCAACTCTGTCTTGTGCCTCTAGACGCATGGAACCCCTGGCGTCTTAGTCAAAAAGGAAAAGGCATTAGCGTTTCGAGTAAAAGCATGACCTGCAAGGTGACCGACCTGAATAAAAAGTGTTTCTACGGTCAAGAAGACTGGGAATATCTGCGTCGAGAACACCACAATTTTGCGGGTGAGCGTCGCCAATGCCTCTGGACCCACCCGGTCAAAGAGGATGCTGTGACGGTCGTGATCCCTTCCTTGAACTCTGGATCGTACCGACTCGTTGCAGGTTTGGATGATTCAGCGGTTCGCGGTGACCTGGCTGCGGTCGAACTGGTCATTTCTCAGGGGGGTGCCAAGCCGTGGACGAAACAGTTAACGGTTCCAGACCGGAAAGGCTTACACCTGTTGCCATTGCCCAGTGTCTCTCCCCGAGAGAAGGTCAAGATCACCATTCGAGCCAAAGAAACTGGCGCTCGATTCTTTTGCTGGGATTTAGAGCGATTAGGGTCATTGCACCTGCAGAGGAGAGAGGCTAAGGAGCCTCCCGCCAAACCAAACTCGATGGAGACCTCCCCATGAGCAACTCACCCTTGGTGATCACCGATGAAAACTTCGATACGGACGTTATGAAGGCCGACAAACCTGTCTTGGTGGACTTCTGGGCGACTTGGTGTGGCCCCTGCCGCGCCCTCGCACCCGTGATCGATGAGTTAGCCAGTGATTTCGAAGGCCGGGCGTCGATCGGCAAGATGGATGTTGATTCCAATCGTGAAACTCCGTCCAAATTTGGCATTCGGGGAATTCCTGCCTTGCTTCTGTTTAAAGACGGTCAAGTGGTTGGGCAGCTTGTCGGCGCCCAACCCAAGGCAAAGATCAGCGAGCTCATCGAAAAGCACGTCTAAGCCTCCACTGGCGAAGGCTGAATCGACACTATTTAAGCCATTCCGGTCCGCCGGGAACGGGTGTGGATCATCAATCCCAGAGCGAAAGACAAACTAAGTAAAGAAGACCCACCGTAGCTAAAGAGCGGTAAGGTCATGCCGACGACGGGTAGAATACCACTGACCATGCCCACGTTAACGACCACCTGAACGCTGAACAACGTTGCAACGCCGTAACCGCAAAGTTCCAGAAAGCGACTTTGGCTGTTCTGCGCTCCGTCGATGATCAAAAGGACGATCGTCGCCAACAAAGCGAGAACGAGTAAACTTCCAATAAGTCCCCACTCTTCAGCGAGAACCGCAAAAATGAAGTCTGTATGGTGTTCCGGCAAACGAGCTGTCTGGCTCTGAGCACCGGCTCCCATGCCTTGTCCGAGCACGCCACCGTTCGCAATGGCGTTCACAGACTGAATGGTGTGGTAGCCAATATCCTGAGCGCCCGCTTTGGGGTTGATAACCCCAAGGATCCGCATCTTTTGGTAAGGCAGGAGCATGAAGTTCCACGCAAACCAAGCAACACCTCCAAGGACTGGAACCGCTGCAAGACTCCAACGCCAACTCGGCGCCCGAATTCCAGCGCCCCAGAACACCCCTGCGCCACAAGCGAGAATCACCAGTGACGTTCCTAAATCGGGCTCGATGTAGACCAATGCCGCCGGAATGAACACCAAATCAACGGGTGCGATCAGCCGTTGACGAAACCCCGTCTGCGCACCCACAACCACGGCAACCACCATCCACAGGACCGCAGTCACGGCCAAGGGCCAATACCCTAAACCCAAGCGATCTCCCCGCAAAAGCATCAGCCCGACCAACAGAGCGGGTCGGCTCACATTGAGTGGTCTTAAAAGCTCTGAAATACTCCAAGGCTCATCGTGACGTTTCTGCTGCGACATAAACTTCGCGGTCAGCAAAATAACAGCAAGTTTAGCAAACTCACTGGGCTGAACACGCAAGCCGCCAAGGGCAAGCCAGCGACGAGAACCATTAACCACCGGTCCCACCAAAAGAACCGCAATCAACAGCACAAGAACGCTAAGCCAAATCCAAAAGGACAATCGCTCCCACAGCTTGGTTGGCGTGTAGACGACCAACGCGATCACGACGATGGATAAACAAAGAAAGACGACTTGTTTGTTGAAGTCCGCAGGACGAAGGCTTGTGGCGGACTTTAGATTCGCCAAAGCAATCGCAAGCGTCAGGGCCAAGACGATGGGCAGCGCTCGATCGATTCTCAGGTTCATCCCTGCTCCTCAGGTACCAAAACGCTCGCCAAGACCTCGAAAGCGATGGGTGCAGCTGCCTTCCCGCCGCTGCCACCATGCTCCACAAAAACAGCCACAGCCACCACAGGGTCTTTAGCTGGAGCAAAACCCGCAAACCAAGCGTGATCCTGACTGGCATAATCGTCGGTGCGAATCTTCACACCATGCCGATCCCGTCTTAACTTTCGAACCTGCGCTGTTCCGGTCTTGCCCGCAACCTCAATCCCTGCTTGGCGCAGTCGAACAGCCCCGCCGCTTGCACTGTCCAGATGAAATGCTCTGTAGGCTGTTCCTCTTTCATCATTAACCACCTGACGTAAGCCCTCTCGAACCACTTCAAGATGGGCTTCGGGTATATCAAGCCTCGGCGGCTCCACCTCTCGATTATCAACCAACTGTTCGTCTTTGTCGGTCACAACTCGACGAACGATCCGAGCCTGGATCGAATTACCGGAAGCGATTCGCGCGTAAGCGAGGGCAAGTTGATAAGGCGTGGTGGTGATGAACCCCTGACCGATACTCGCATTGATCGCATCCCCCAAAGTGCAGGAGAGCGGATGCTTCCTGCCGCGCTCATCAATCCAATATTTTCGGGTTCGACAATAACTGTCCGTCGGCAGCACGCCATTGACCTCAGGTCCAAGTGACAGTCCAGCCATCTCACCAAAGCCCAAGACTCTCGCCGTATCAAGGATCGGGTCCATTCCTAGACGTTCGGCCAATTTGTAGAAGAAAACATTGCAAGAATGACGGATGGCGCCGGCCACATCGAGAGCGCCGTGCCCGGGTCGGTGCCAGCAGGCCCACGTGGTCTCCCCCAGTGTGAACTGCCCCGGGCAATAAGCGCCGTAATGCGGTCGAATCGTGCCTTCCCGTAAGCCCGCTAAGGCGGTGACCACTTTAAAGGTTGAGGCTGGAGCATAATGATCTGCAAGGACTCGGTTCACGAGCGGCTTGTCTCCATGGGTGATCACAGCCCGGTTGTAGGCGCTTTGCCGAATACGGTTGGGATCTGGCGTTGGAAAACTGGCCATCGCCAAAACTTCACCGTTGCGCACATCCATAACCACCACCGCACCTCGCCGGCCCGTAAATGACTTCTCTGCCGCTTTCTGAACCTCCAACTCGAGGGTCAATTCCACATCGTGCCCACCCCTCGGTTCCAGACGATGGGTGTCGCCGAGTAACTCCTCGGCCCATTGACCTTTCACGGGATTGCCTCGGCTGTCGCGAACGACGTAACGGATCCCGTCGGTCCCACGCAGATAAGCCTCCATGCGGCGTTCAACCCCTGTACGGCCGATGAGTTCTCCCGTCTTAAACGTCCCTGCACCGACCTTTAACTCTTCTTCCGTCACCTCGTTCATGTAGCCCAAAACGTGGTAAGCGAGCCGATCGTAACGATAAGCACGGCGCCGCCCCTGCCGAACGATTATCCCCTTTAATCGCCCCACGCTAACCTCTGCCGCGATGGCATGCCAAGCGCCGGTGGGAATATCACTGACAAGGAGTCTTTCTCGACTACCGGCGTACTCGATACGGTTGGCCAACAAACGACGACGACGGAGACTTAAATTCAGGTATCGATGGAGTCGAAAAACCAGTCGCTCCGAACTCGGAAAATCCAGCGGGTTAATAAAAACTGAATCCCGTTCCGCACGTACGCCCGGTAGATAACTCACTTGAGTGGGGGAAACGGGGCGCCCCACAACCACTTCCACTTCCTCGGGATTGCCCATCAAAGCACGGGTAGCCAAGAGCTTGCGAGGTTCGTCGAAGGCTTTCGGTGGAATCCCCAAGCGACGACTCAAACGACGAAGTCGCGGACCCGTTTGCAAGGCTCGCTTGCCGTCCACCCACAAGTCGATCGCTGGCATTGAGTTCACGATCACCCGCCGGTTTCGATCGAGGATCCGACCCCGTTCGTGGGGAATTGGCTCCTCCGTGATCACCTGGCGATTAATCGCTTCCGATGCTCGTTCATGAGCTACCAATGCCAACCAGGCGACACGACCTGCGAGCAGAGCAAATGCCGTCAAAACAAGACCGCCGAAAGCCAAAGCCCTAAAGGCACGATCCTGACGACTCATGACCAGGACCTCTGGGCATCTTCACCCAAAACGTAGAAAGCAACCGGACGACTCAACAAAACACCAGAGACAAGGAAGGATGTGGCGCTTAAAAGAGAAGGCAGCGTCGGTGGTATCGCCGAAAGAAAACTCATCACAAAACTGGTCAGCAAGCCAAAGATCGTCAGCGGCAAGCACGCCACCAGGCAATCCGTCCAATCCGGAGGTCCTTGTCGCATCAACTGCCGAAGAACCAGTGTTGAGAGACCCGCGCCCAGTGCCCAAGCCCCCGGGGCTAAACCAAAAGCCAACTCACCCACTGCAACGCAAGCGGTCACGCCGAAAACGGAGGGCACCACCTTGCGCAGGAAACTACAAGCGATCGCGCCAGCAAGGGGAAATCCAATCCAGGGCTCAAGGCGCAAAATACCCAGCAAAAAGCATCCTGCAAACACCACCCCGCAAAGAAGAAAGACGCGCATCAGGGGACCTGTCCTAAGGCCCGGGGAGGGACTGGACGAAAGCCTTGATACGGGCGGGGGTCGGTGGCGACCATCAAGACATCAGCTTCCCGAGGGTGCCGAACCGGTTCCACCCCCACCAACAATCTGCCTTCTCCAGGTTCTGTCTCCAACCAGATGACTCGACCGATGGGAAGACCATCGGGCAAGGGGCTTTCCAAGGACCTTGTCAGCAACATTTCACCCTCTTCCGGAGGCGTCGATGGATCGGCACCAATACACACCAATCCACCGCTTCCATCCCCCTGAATCATACCGATGCTGCCACTCCTCGAGCCCTCAAAACCGATCGCACTTCGGGGGTGAGTCAGNGGCATCACCTCTGAACTTCCACCGGCGACCTGACGCACCCGTCCCAAGACGCCACGGTCATCAANCACCAGATCACCGACTCGAACTCCATCTTCCCGGCCGACACTGGCTACAAGCCGAGGAAAGTCTCGACCAATGCCCGCAAANACGATTTCTCCACTGACCCACGCCACTGCGGGCGANGCCTGCCTAAGTTTCAATAANCGCTCCAGTCGGTCNGAACGTCGTAACCGGGACTTGAGACGCATGAGNTCGAGTCGCAGACGACGATTTTCCTGCCAGGTGTCGTAGGCATCCTGCCGTGCGGTTGCCAAACTTCGTCTTTCTGCCCACCAGTCGGAAAAGGTGGCTGAAGCGCGATGAAGCACCTCCGCAATAGGCCCAGTAACGATCAGTACNACCCGATCGAGGGGGCCGGGTTGGTCCACCCGTGCATGGGCGAGGTAAACCANAGGCCAGGTCAGCAAAAGACCGCCNATAAGAAGCCAGGACCGGGTTTTCACAGCGCAGCCCGTCGATCCAAATACTCNGCCACTTCAATAAATCGNCCGGCCCCNTCCACCACNCAAGTGTGNGGGTTCTCGGCTCGGAACACGGGCAAATCTGTGCGTTCACGGAGGGCTGTGTCCAAGCCTTGNAGTAANGACCCCCCTCCGGCCAGAACNATGCCTCTATCCAACAAATCAGCACTCAACTCAGGGGGNGTCTCAGCAAGGGTTTCGGCAACCGCTGCACAGATTCTCTCCACCACCGGTGTCAACGCAGCNGCCGCTTCNAGACTCGTGATCGTGGCGCTGCGTGGAATGCCAGTGAGTGCACAACGGCCTCGAACATCGAGGGTTCCTGCCGGTGGGTCAGGAATCGCCCAGGCAACTTTCATCTTGAGTCGTTCGGCACTGGCCGGACCAATGATCAGATCATGATGACTCCGCACGTATTCGATCAGAGCTCGATCCATGGCGTCCCCGGCATAGTTCAAACTNGTCGANACGGCGACATCTCCCAAAGTGATGACGGCAATATCCGTGGTTCCACCCCCGATATCGACAACCATGGAGGCACCAGCCATCGCCACCGGAAGGCCNGCCCCAATGGCGGCGGCNAGAGGCTCTTCAATCAAATAAACACTTCCGGCACCGGCCGCCTTGGTNGTGGAAATCATCGCCCTCTCCACCAACTGACTAATNCGAGCCGGAATACATACNGCAACCCGAGGCCGGCCGATCCAGAGTCCGCGGCGGATTTGCCCCACCAAGTTCTTCAACAACTCAAGGGCAAGAGAATCATCAGCNATCACGCCATCCTGGATNGGACGCATCGCCGTGATCCCGCTGGGTGTTCGACCGAGCATGCGATAGGCCTGGGCNCCCACACTGAGAACCCGTCGTCGCCCTTGACTGTCCGTGCCAACGGCAACCACGGAAGGCTCTTGAATCACAACGCCTTCGCCTTTGACCCAAACCAAGGTGTTGGCCGTGCCNAGATCGATGGCAATGTCCGGTGCTCTCACGGAGTCTCCTCGGGCTGTTGAAAGCCCAGGCGCTCCCTTGCAAGATTCATGGCTAAGTGGCGAACATCAACTTGGCATCGTCCGGAATGGAGGAGTCCACGGAGGCCGACCANNACCCGGAGATACAANAGCGCCTCGGGGGGAGGCACCAATCGGGCAAACTCNAGGTTCTCCAAAACAAACTTCTGAATCCCNTCACGAAGGGGCCANTCGGCGAAGTCAAAGGGNCCNTCTTTGANGAAATGGGGCGGCNGCAACCTCGCCGAAGGCACGAAGTACGTCCGCACTTTGATTCACCTGCCCNCGNCCGAAACCGAGATCCGCGTACAGTTGGGGGAGTTCATCATAACGAGCCTCCCAGGTGAGCACGAGCAACTTCAAGAANCCATCGGTCATCTCNGGATCAAANCGACGAACACAACCGAANTCNANCAGCCCCACNCGGCCGTCGTTCAGNTACATGAAGTTACCGGGGTGCGTATCNCCGTGAACAAACTGGTGAAGNTGAAAACTACCGCTCCANGTNTGAACGAGAATNTCGCCCACTCGATTTCGGTCCTCTTGGCTCATGGTCTCAAAGGCGTCGAGAAGAGGAACACCTTCAAGTTGCTCCATNACCAACACCTTCGAGGTGGTCAGTTCGGCGACACCTTTTGGAATGACGAGATTAGGAATGAAGGCGAACAACTCAGCGCCGTCTCGCAGGTTTTGCAACTCCTCCCGGTAATCGCTCTCCAGCAAGAAACGCTCTCTCAACTCCTCGATGTAGGCATTCGCCTGTTTCCGGATGTTGGCGACTGGATTGATGGAAAGGAGGCGCTTGAGTTGTGAGAGATCCCCTTCAAGACTGTCCCGAATNCCGGGATATTGAACTTTAATGGCGACGTGGCGACCGTCCTGAAGCCGNCCCTTGTGAACTTGCCCCAAACTCGCTGCGCCCAAGGTCTCTTCCTCAATGTCGGCAAACAGCGCGAANCCATCAGGTCCCCATTCCTCCTCAAGAATCGATCGAACTTTCGAAAAGGGCATCGGTGGGGCTTGCCGCTGGAGAACTGTCAGTGCCTTTGCCATCTCCGGCGGCAGCAACTCAGGATCAGAGGAGAGGATTTGCCCTAACTTCATGGCCGCTCCCTTGAGATCCCCCAAGGCAGCCGCCATTTCGCGACCGGCACGCGCCAGCCGCTGACGGCGAGCTTCCTCTTTCGCCCCCTGACCACGAAAGCCATCCAAAAGAAGATCACCGACGTAACGCCCGGAGGCGCCAAGTGCCGACGTTCCCATTCGTCGTAATCGTGACCAACCCTTTTTCTCGCCCAAAGTATTCTCCAGGTTTTGCCTCCCGGCGCCTCTACACTATGCTGGACTCAGCCTGAAGCACAGCGCGAGCCGCTCGCAAGAAGTGCGTCGCATTGGCCGTTTTAACGCCTTGAGAAAGGAAAGCATCCATGGCCTTCGTCTCATTGGTCGTGGCCTCGAACCTCGCTCTTCCCTTGCGAGATTGTGATACAGCCCCCTGTTACCCTACCGCTTACATGGACCAAGCAGGTCGCGACTGGGCCTGTCGTGGGCTTACATTTTCAAACCATTCTGGATCGGATTTTGGCATCGGAGGCTTCGACGAAATGGATCGGGG
The DNA here is from genome assembly GCA_002696345.1 of Myxococcales bacterium. GTDB lineage: Bacteria > Myxococcota > UBA4151 > UBA4151 > UBA4151 > UBA4151. The sequence continues at coordinate 58,808 of NZRT01000095.1, read as the reverse complement.
GCGACCGGTTTATGCCGCAGCAGAAGGTCATATCATACAGATTGAGGACGGACACTTTGATCGGTGCTCTAGTGGAAACTGTGAGGGTGGAGACGGTTACGGGAACCACATTGTAATCGACCACGGCGAAGGGCAACACAGCCTCTACGCGCACCTTCGAAACGGCTCGATCATGGTCGAAGTTGGAGACCCGATCGCCTGCGGTGAAGCCATTGGACTGGTGGGCAGTTCGGGATTTTCTACCGGTGCCCACCTTCATTTTGAATGGCGTGTCGACGGGGAATCCATCGACCCCTATGCCGGACCGTGCAGTGAAGATGAAAGTGCCTGGGTTGTCCAAGGCCTCCATGGCAAACTCCCCGCCCGACTCTGTGCCGGTAACCCTGTAGAGGTGGGAGAAGACCGAAGCCGTGTCCTGGTGGAGCCTGCAGCCGGCGAAATCGTTGCGACTCAGAACAGCCGAGTCGACTATTGCTGGCGCATCGAAAACAGTGGCACTCGGTCGTGGACAACCGAAAATGTCAGTGCGATTTTGGTCAGTGGTGCTCGACTGGGCCAAAGAGGGAACATCAATCTTTCAGAAACCGTTTTACCGGGTGCCTCCACGGAGTTGTGCGCCCAACTCACTGCCACGGGTGAGGTTGGCGAACGTTTGCGATCCAGTTGGCGTATGGCCCGTGCAGGCAGCGTGTTTGGCAGCATTCTCGTGGTCCGCATCGATGTGGTCCGCAGCGATGTAGTCGATGGGCCGGATGCCGGACCGAGACCGAATGACGTCGGTGTCGATGTTACGACCGCCGATGCCGGCGCTCGCGATTCGGCGGATGCCGGAGGGCTCGAGGACGTTCATTCGGGTTGCGACTGCGTGACGACGACTCCTGTGGAACTATCGCTGGCGGCTGTTCTCCTGCTCGCCTACCGTCGCCGTTATCGGGCAGGAACGCTAAACTGAGCCATAATTCCNCCGTCGACCGGAGAAACTAACTGGACCTCAATCACTTGCTCTCCCCGCCGCGTGAGAATCGTNCCAGTCAAAACNNCGTCGGTCTTTTTNGCCATTCGCTTCTTCCGACCCGAACTCATGGAGGCAAACTTCTTCACCGGTTGCTTCTTGGCAATCGTGCAACCAGCGGCTCCTGACTTCAACTGAGCGATAACTTGCTTGGCTGCTTTTCGNCCATCNAGCCCGCTGGCGCCTCGACTGGTAAACTCAGCCACCGAAATCCGCAAAGGTCCCGGACGAACCGGTTGACCCTTTTTAGCCCCTGCAAGGGTATCGCCCAGGTGCGTATAACTGCCTTTAGAACTGCTTCCTTTGACTTCATAGACGGCGATTTCTCCAACCACATCGCCGCCCTTCATCACCTGCAAAACACTCCCATCGGAGACCCCGTGACCTCGACCCAANGAGACGGAAACCTCACCGGCGACGTTGGCGGTGATTCGCCCGCGCACGCTGTNGCGTGGTGCGCACGCATGGCGATTCAATTTGTGAAACAAACGAACACCAAATTTGGGATCCAACTCCACCGCAGCCTTTGCGTCACCGCTGAGCTTTGCAGCCAATCCGTCAAGCAGTTCTTCAACCAGATCCGGATTACTCCAACTGACCCGCTCCGCGTGCACCGAGGCAGCGGTGTTGACGTCCACAAGTCGGACATTGAGAATCCGCTTTGAACCCAAGCGTCCCACGCTGCCGACGAGGAAGTATGCTGCATGTGCATAGGCAGCCAGGTCGATAAANTCGTCATCGCTAGCCGTTACCATCTGCAACTGCTTTTCTTCCATCATCTGCGCCATGTGACTNCGGTCGAGTACCTTGAACTTCCCCTTCTGACTCAACATCGTGCCAAGGGTGTCTGCAATGACATCTCCATCGGCTTGGGTCAGGNCACCNCCGACCTTGAGCGGCATTAAAGCTAAGGTCTCTTGATCAGCNTGTGCCGGAAGAGCAAATACGAGACTGGTAATCATCCACATGCGAGTCATTCATTCTCCTTTGCATCCGGGGCAGCAGACTTCTGACTGGACCCAGGAGGNATCNCTTTAGGTTGGNCTTTTCGTTTGATTAGAGATCGTTTGTCTTTAGCCTTTTTCGNCTTCGATTTGCGGGCTCCCGACGCCTTCGGTTGNNCCGCCTTCGGCGTTGGAGNGTTCGGCGCTNCTGTCGGCTTGGCTGCCGCAGGAGGTGTCGCTGTCTCCACCGGCCTTTGACCGCTGGAGGTTGCAGCGGATCCGTCCATCAACTCGAGGTCCTCATCGAGGTCCTCCTTGTCCTCTTTCGACGCCTCATTAACCCCATTNTCTTTGGCTTCAATCACATGACTCAACGGGAGTTCNCGGCGCATTCCTTCCGGAACTTGAGACCATTTTAATTGCATCCAATCGGGGGCTCGAGCGGTCATTTTAGTGCCCTCTTTNAGCTTCCCGGGGAGGGCTTCGAGGACCTGCTCCAAACGCTCATCTCCGTGCAATGCGCGACGGATCACTTTGTCCACATCCTCCCAACGCAANACGATCCGACTAAANTGGCTACCATCGGCTGGATCGACCCAACGATCATTCACCGAAGCCACAAGNGCCACTTGGANAAAAATTTCTTTCGCANCATCTGGCTCCAGCAGGGTTAAGGCNGGAGNNAGCCANGCATCCAAAGCACCGGCGAGTTGGGAGGCGGCCACCATATCAGCGCCGGCGATCCCCTCAGCTGCCGCAGCCTCTCCAACCGCAACAACCCCCCGACGAGCGACGGTCGTCTCTGCTTCAATCCAGTCCGGCGCCGGTGCGGGCAGATAGGCGCAGCCAATCATGAGCCAAAGCCCCAAGCCTTTCATCGCCGATCGTTTCATCGCTGCACCTCCACGANCTGAGAATAGCGCACAGACTCACCACTGCCCAGGAAACGGTTCATGGTTTCGGGTAGGAATACAGAAAGTAATACACACGCCCCTCTTTACCNGACCACCGGCCTTCCGGATCGATCCATTCGGCCTCCTGCTTCATGCCCTCAAGGACCGATTTAAACAGCCGGCTGCTTTCGCTCCGATCCACCGCAAAGTGGCGCTGCACTGTACCTTCCGTGGTTTGATCCGACCGGGTCACACGACTCGAAATGTCCACACCGGCCACGGAAACTGTGCCGAGCATGCTGGCCAAATCTCGAGCCGCACGATCCTGGGCNATCTGCCGNGCATCANCGGGCATCCCNGTGGGNCCGCCNTAACCCACGACCCATAGCCGNCTCGAGTCCTGAGCNGGTGGCTCTCCCGTCGCTTTCCACTGACGAAGCCAATCGGGTGCATCCGGTATCGGTGGCGTGTGCGCACAAGCCAAAACAAAAAGGGATGCGACATAAAGTCCCATCCCTTTCCATTTNANTTTCCGAAACAAGGAAGAGCTCTTAGTTTCCACGAGCCTTTTCGAGTTCAGCATTCAGATCCTCAAAATTACTTTCAGCGCGAGCTCGGATGGCAGCAGCAGCTCGCTTATCCAACTCATTCATCTTCTGTAGATTGTCACCAAAGGCATCCAGGTTCAGATAAGCCAGCGAATAAAGAGTGCCATCTTTACCCTCGTAGTGGTTGATGATGTTCACACCCACCAGTTTCACATCCACCAAGCTCTTCGTGATGTCAGCTGTGTAGGCTTCCACATTCTCGTTCTCAGTATCCGTCACGCTTTCACGAGAACTCTTGTACAGATTGGTTACGTGCTTACCGAAGATCGATGCCATCTCTTTGAAGGCTTCGTTGTGAGACTGAGTGCGACGCATAATCTTGTCTTTCGACGTCCCAATGCCGACGGCGTAAAAGCCCTTTCCATTCGGGGCGTCATAAGCGCCACCACCTCGATGCACCCAACTTGGAGCGCCTCCCGTTGCGGGAGCTGCGGCACAAGCCAGCATCATACCGGCCGTAGCCATCACAGTGAGTGTCTTTGCAAATCGCATGTCGTCTTCCTTTCAATAGCCCCACGGGCTGGTCAAAGTCGGGGCTGAGACGAACGCCCCTGTTTTCCTATTCAATCCGAAGGTTGTGACTTCGGACACACGTTCCCTAATCCTTGGCAACCAAGCCGACAACCCTCAGCGAGAGAGGGCTTGGCGCAAATCTTTGACCAAGCGCTTGCCAACTCTCTTTTCTGCTTGCTCTGTGGCTGCATCGTCATCGGTTTGTGTCCCACGACCTCTCACCTCCAACCGTACCCGCTCAGCACCTCGTTCCCGAACGATCAACTGACCGCTCACTTTGCAGGTTCGACGCATGCTGAGATCTTTACACCGGGCATCCCCGAGGGCGAGTTCAAGGTGCCAGGGTGCGCTGGAGTCATCCACCAAATCCATCCCCAACTTTTTAGAAAGTCCTTCCCGAAAGGCTGCCGGTGGTTCACTTCCCGAGAGCCGTACTCGAATGGGCTGAAGGTTCAATGTCATCTGCAATCGAAGGCGGGCAACAACACCTGGATGCTTCATTCGTAGCCAACTGTTCTCCGTCTGATCGACGCCCGCTAACGTCGCCATATCAACGGCGATCACCAGGCTTGGACTGCGTCCCCAAATGCGCCAGTCACGCACCCGAGCAACTCCCGAACGTGTTGTGACCAGGTGACTTGGCGATCGGGGACCCATGCGTAGTTTGAAACGCACCGGCACACCATCCACCGGCTCACCGTCAGCGCTGACGTCAGCACTCATCGTCATGGCAGTTCCGACAGCGTTTGAACCGGGATCCGCGGCAGACAACTGCAGACCTGCGCCAGCCCGTGCAACAAGATCATTGACCAAGGCTTCGGCAGGACGACCGCCGATTTGAAACGGAACGCCAAACAGATTGCGCAATGCCAAGCTGGCACGAAGACCATGACCCAGTGCTTTCACCGAATCCCCTGCCGCTAGGGACTTTTCCGCTGCTCGGACCTGATCAAGAACCACATCCTGTAAAGCGGCCAACTGGGCCGCAATCTTCGCGTCCAACTCCGCCTTATTGAAACGTCCGAGGACATAGGCATATTGATCATCACTGTATTGGTCGTGAATCTCAGCACCCTCCAAAGAGGCATCGACGTGAGCCCGGATCGCTTCGTCGTAACTGCTGGCCAAATTCTCACCCGCTTCGTCCTGATAACTGCTTCGGAAACTGTCCGCTACCGACTCGACATGAACCTTGAGTTGGGAGCCGATCGCCGCAAAGGCTCGATCTCGAGCCTGCGTCCGAGCCTCACCTTCATCCCCCTCGATGTTGGCCATGCCCATGCCGTAGACCCAGGTCCCATCGGCGGTAGGGACCTGCATGATCCAAGCGGGCTTTGTCCTGGGTTTCACCGGTTCCGCTGCGGATGCTGAATCCGGCTTCGTACGAATAGGAGCCGGTGCAGGTACTTCTTTACGAGGTCGAAGTGTGGTTGGTTTCGGTGGATTTTCCTCAATATCCCGAACCCGTTCTTCCTTCGTTTTCATCTTTCGTCGCTTTTCAAGATCGAGAAAGTTGGCGCCGGCGCGAGCCTTGATACGGTCTCGCTTCGCTTTCGAAAGACGCTTCGGGCCCTGTTTGGGTGGCGGCGTACTCACGCAACCCACCAATGCGAACAGCAGTAATCCCCGTTTCATGCGTTTACCTCCTCGGCATCGGGCGATCGACGTCTCCCCTCGCCCTCCATTCAGCTAGTAGTTAAAGATGAGACCAACCATTCCCGTTTGCAGGCCTGCCTGAATGCCGCCGCGGGCGTGGATCCCGGCCCAGCCGGAACCCAAGAAGTAATCGGCGAAGACATGGGCACCCGGATGGACATCCTCCGAGCCTTCATTGGCACCGACATCAAACTGAGCACCGAAGCCAAATGCACCACTATGCCAGCGTTTTTTTAGACCGAGAGCACCAAAGCCAGCGAAGTCACCGAGGTTGCTGCTGTAGTTAAGACCCAGATCGCCCACGAGCCAAAGTTCACTCAAGGCCGAGCTGTTGAAGACAAACCCTAAACTCTTCGCGAAGCCGATGGTGAAACCGGTACCGCCAGCCAGGAGTAGGTTGCCCCCATTGTCCCGATGGTCTTCGAGCATCTGGTGTCCTAAATCCCCTCGACCGGAAATGAGCTCCGCTTCAGAACTCACATCCCGTTTCATTCCGTCTTTACCCGGACGGTTATCAGCAACCCGACGTACTCGAGAGTAGCCTATTTTCTGGCGCTTCATGGCGGTGTTGTATTCGGCGACGAAGAATCCCTGATCGACCCGAAGACCCTCCCGAGACCCCAAACCAAAGCCAAGGCGATCGCCGACTTTCGAGTTGATGGGCGCCAACAAACGGAAAGGCTCTAACCCTCTCATCCCTTGCTGAATACTGCCACCGATACTCGAAGCAGCACTGCGGCAAGCATTCCTTAAACGCCGCTGTTGACTGCTGCCGCTGGCCCGCAACTTGGCAAAGTGCTTCTTGTAGGGCGGAGTGTGGCGAAGATGATGAAAGTCAACCTTTGCGCTGAGGTTACACTTCCACTCAGGGTGATAGGGCTTCCGAGCACCGTTTTTGTTTTGGCCCGGCGGAAACATGCATCGAGCAGGATACTGAGGCTTCTGAGGCGCGCGCTGACCCTTCTGTGGATTCTTCTGCCACGCCTGATAAGCCTTTTGCTGTTTGGCATAGCGATTCTTTTCTCGATTGCGCTTTTGCAACCACTGACCAGCTTTCATCCAATCGGTTTCACCGGGTACCCGGATCTCCGTTTGCCGACCAACACTGCCGTTCTTGATCTGCGCTTCCAGGTTAGCGGCCCGCACATTCCGCCAAGAGCCAAAGTTTTGTCGCACATGAATTCGCTGGTTGTTGCCGTCATTGCGCGGACGCTTGGAAATCGGAATATCGCAAACAAGGACCCGCTTCACACGAGCGCCGGTTAGGGTCGGTTGGTAAAAGAAGGCCGAGTTCATCACCCGTTCGAGGTCCCGTCCTTTGATGTCGAACTCCTTGTATTTCACGTTGAAGTCCGCCTCGGCTTTGGCTTTGTCCATCTTGGAAGCCTTCATGTAGTCGCTGAAAGCCTTCAAGTTCCCTTGGTTGGGAGGGACCCCGTAAGGCATATCGACAAAGTCAAAACGAACCATCCGAGTGGCGCGACCAATGGCCTTACCAACCATTTGGTTCATCGCTTCCAGTGTCCAAGCACCGCCGGGAAACTTCTGACCGTAGAACTTAAACCAACGCACCACATGCCAGCCTGGCTGATCCCAGACGGTCTCGGGCGCAAAGTAGAGGAGCGTTTTTCGACGATACGTCGCCGCACTTTTGTCCTCTTGGCTCATGGCATCTTTGTCCGCCGTGGTCGCATCACGATGGTCTGTCTTCGGTACCGAGGGATTCGCTGCATCACGAGGAGCAACAGGGCTCGCCGAAGGTGCCGTAGGCCCTGCGACCTCGCCTTCTTTGTAGTGACTATCCTGAGCGACACCGGGCGTGGAAAGAAGACCAACAAGGACGATAGTTAGTGATTTTTTCACCCTTTACTCCTCGCAGGAAACCACAGCCATCGCACCGCGACTGGTCGCAACACGACACCCCATGCCTTCCACCTGACTTCCCAAGGAGAACATGAGTCCGCTGCTGTCACCTTTAACTCTCACGATAAACTGCATCGTGCCATCGGTGGCGAGGGTGTTCTTTGCTTTGCCCAAGGCTTTCATCTGCTGAAACACCTGGTTCTTGGCCGCACCGCTGCTAAAGTCACCGCGCCAGGTGAAGAAAAAGTTTTTCCCCTTCTTCGCCTGCTTCTTCCATTTCTTAGTCATCATACCAATGACCTTGTTGGCAGCGTCAGAAATGGCTTCACTCATAGCAACTTGCGCCTGACCCATCGGGCGGGTCGGACTGTAACCGGTGGCATCCGCAAGTGCACGCCCAGTGGTGGTCTCATAAACTCGAAGCTGAGATTCCACCTTCATGTTGCTGCCTTGAGTCTGAACGGTCGCTGCATAGGTGATGTAGACCTCAGCGCCCAAAGCGAGAGCGACTTGCGCCGCTTCGTCTTCATCATGACCCGCAATTTCTCCCAACTGACTCACGACTTCTTGGAGATCACTGATACCGGTACGATTCAGCACGTCGAAGTCTCTCTCTTGAAGATACTCATTAATACGAGTTTCTGCGCTGGTCTGCAGTTTGGGATTACGGAAAGATTTTGACGGTACGGCAACGATGCTGGGATTACCGATGGCATCAGCTACATCACCATCGTCCGCAACCATACCCTTCGCTTGCAAACTCTCACGCAAGTTCGCCACATTCACCTCGACCATCGCGGTGTACGTGACACGGTTCGCATCGAGCCGTTTACTGCCAAGCATCTTCTTCTCGGTCGCAAAGCTATGGGGATCAATTCCGGCAAAAAAGCCTTCTCGCATGCCAAGATAACGCTTTTTCTCATCCGGCCCGTTGGCTATTTTCTCCTTAATGGCTGCGTCGATCGCCACCTTCATCGAGTCGAGTTTTGCATTGCTACCGTCAGCACCAATACCCACGGTTTTGTACGTGACGCGACCCACATCGCCACTTTCGTAAAATTGGGCATCCATACCCACTGGATGGGCCGGATTCGGGACGATCGATGGTGCGCACGCCATCACACCCAAGGCAAAACTAAAGAGTAAGTACGACTTGTTCATGGTAGTTTCCTAATTCGCAAAAATAACATGTTTGGGTCTGCGCTCTGGACGCTCACACCCGATCTTTGATTCACGGCCGGGACCTTGGATCGATGGGTCGCTTTGGGTCAAGGGGGCAAGCGCTGGTTCAACCAATCTCGAATGTCTGCTCGCACTGCCTCCTGCTCTGGCTCATTAAGGATCTCGTGAAACAGCCCAGCGTAGAACTTTAAGGTCTTGTCGGTACTGCTGACCTGAGCGACCAAGGCCTCCGATCCGGCAGGAACTGCAACACAATCTTCGCTGCCATGCAGGACCAACAAAGGACACTCTATCTTATGAGCTTGGGGTAAGACCTCTGAACCAACATTCAACAACTGCTGCCCCGATCGGGCTGGAATCATACCGTGGTAAACCAGCGGATCTTGCTCGTAAGCACGCACGACCGCAGGATCACGAGACACGCGATCAGGATCCAATTTCGAAGCAGGTAATTTGGGCGTGATCGTCCCCATGAAACCAGCGATCTTCTGCAAGAGGGGACTGATGTCATCGCTGACTTTCAATGGCGGACCGCTGACCACACAGAGGTCGATTCGATTGGGTGCCTCCGCCGCGGCGAGGGCAGCAAGTGCCCCCCCCATGCTGTGACCAAACAAGATTCTCGGCTTGCCTGGATGCTCCTCGGAAGCCCACCGCAAAACTCGGATCAATTCCGGCAACAACCCACGAAAGCTGCTGATGTATCCCATCTTTCCACCGGATTGACCGTGTCCTCTTTGATCATAAGCATAGACAGCGATACCCATGGCCAGCATCTCATCGACAAAGGCTTTGTAACGGCCGCAGTGCTCGGCATAGCCGTGAACAAGGGTTAAGCAGGCACGCACATCGCCTTCAGGCAACCAACGACAGCGAAAAATATCGTGACCATCCACGCCTGGGACGATCTGAAACTCGTAGTTCATAAAACGCTGTTATCTGGCCTCAAGGTATCCGGCTACCTGTCGCGACAGAAACCCGTGTTAAAAGTCGGAACACAGAAACGGCCACCTGCCCTCGGGCCCGTATCGTCCGGGCCAGGCGCATCGCTTCCCAAGCCGGCGTCATCGATACCATCCGGTGGTCCGCCATCGTTTTCCACACCGCCATCGTTTTCCGCGCCACCATCGTTACCTGGCGCAAGCCCCCCATCAAGCCCCGTACCGCCATCCTCGATGAGCCCGGTATCGTTGGCTAGCCCCCCGTCATTCGTGACGCCACCATCGTTGGCCACACCACCATCGTTGGCCACACCACCATCTTTGGCCACGCCGCCATCGTTATCCACACCGCCATCGTTATCCACACCGCCATCGTTATCCACACCGCCATCGTTATCCGCACCGCCATCGTTATCCGCACCGCCATCGTTATCCACACCGCCATCGTTTTCCGCGCCACCATCGTTCATCACGCCACCATCGTTCATCACGCCACCATCGTTTTCCACACCGCCATCGTTAACCGCACCGCCATCGTTTTCCACGCCACCATCGTTAACCACCCCGCCATCGTTACCCACGCCGCCATCGTTGATCGCGCCAGCGTCGTTCTCAGAACCACCGTCTTGACCGGCCTCAGGGGATAACGCCGCCGAATTTCCTGCATCATTTGCGCTAACTGGAGATGCAGGTACGGTGGGCTGAGGCCGATGGCACAACCCAGCATAGCAAAACTGTCCCAGCGGGCAGTGGCTATGCCGCATGCAGTTCATGGCGGTGCCGTCCGCTTCATCCTCTGCACCGCAACCCAGCATCGCGACTGCGGCCACCAAAAACAAGAACCTCATAGACCGAAGCGTAGACCGAATTGCAGTTGGAGGCGATAGAAGGAAATATCCGTCGGCAGGTCGTTACCAAAAAAGTAGAGATCGGTGACCAACCCGATGACCCCGTCCACAATACCACTCAGTTTCGGTCTCCAGGCAAACTCCACCGCTGCACCGTAAAGCGTGTAAGGTGTAATGAATCCCCGCAGACCCACCCCCAACTCGAAAGGTTGTCGAAAGATTGGCTTTAGAGGAATCGTCAAGCCCGGTGCCAATCCGAGAGCAACCCGTTGTTGCAAAGGCACCACCAGTCCCAACCGCCATCGCTTCCGATAATCCTCTTCGATAAAAGCGGACCATTCGAGGTTGAGATGAGCCGGTGCGGTCAATGAAATCACGCCATCCGCACCCGTTCCGAAACTCACGCCTTTCTCAAGGAGAACACCGAATTGGGATTCCACCTGCTCGGCCACCGCGCGGCTGGACAATAAAAGCGAAGCAAGGAAGAGCCAGCGCACGAAGCCTCCGTCAACGGTTACACCTGGTTTATCGGACCAATTTCGCCGGCTACTTAGGCCTAGTAGTTCTTCGTAAACAACTCCACATCCAGCGTCCAAGACCGCCGGTTTGCCTGACTCAAATCTCCGTAAGTCCAACTCTCGAAATCAAAGTCAGGGATGTAGATCGCCTGCAAAGCCCACAGGTAGGCACCCGGGCCCGGAACAGGTGGTTGCTCTGGATTACCGGTCACCGGGACGTGAGGTAGTCTGAACTTACGCTGATCCCCCGGAACCACGAAATCCCATCGATGGTTCGTCACAATGTTGATGATGATGACCTGGTACACGGTCGGCCGAACGCCGGTTTCCGCTGGTTTCCATCGAAAGTATCCACCCTCCAAAAGACCATTGTTCACGGGTGAAGTGATCTCAGGAAACTGCAGAATTGGATCCAGCGTCACCCCTGAATCAAGACGCCCAACGCCCTGTTTTAAGGTCACGGAGTAGGGATAACTGTAGACGAACTCTCCAGCGCAAGCATTGCCTTGCATGGTGGCAACACAACTCTGACCCGGCTCGCACTGAGCCACGGTTTCGCAGGAGGGTCCAGTGACGTTGTCAGGCTCCCAGCGCCGAGTGAAAGACCCACCGTAAAAGGTCATGAATTCACCAGGAAAGGACGGCAATTCTTCTTGGACGATGATGTTACTGTCGCTGTCCGTTTCTCCGAGAGGATAAACCCCCTCACCACCGAAATCGATATAGGTCGTCACACGCTTCTTGTTGGGGCCCAGTTTTCCTTCCAGCTGTCCTGGTGCATCGGGCAAACTAATGTTCACCGTTTGTTCCAGTGGGTACTCTAGATTAATGTCCAAACCGCTATGAATCTCTCCAAGAACCGCAGTGACGCCGCGCCGGACGCCCAGTTGACGCAGTTCCACAATCTCTTCGGTTCTGCTGTTGTAAATACCCGCCCAAGCCAAGAGAGCGTAGCGCCCAGGCATCGTGATAAAGTCAAAGGTCGCATGATCGGCGAAGACCATATCATTGCCCTGAATGACGATGCAGTTCCCGCTGCCTCCCTGACAAGGTTGACCCCCTTCATCCACCGGAACTTCCCATATGGTCGCTTTCGGTGTGGGGCTCGAGAAAGCATTGCGTTGCGTCAGTTGAATCTGAGCGAACGGCACCTCATCAGGACCCAAGGTTGCGGGATCAAAGACAGCCTTNGAAAATCCACTCACTGAACCTTGCAGGCGAGGATAAAGCGCGGGGGGTTGGCCACCGCCACCGCCTCCAGCGGAAGGTGGTGCAGAACAATAGAGAATCAAAGTGACATCGGCACCCTCCGACTCCACAACGGTTGCGCTCGTGCACATGTTCTGCATCGCGGTCACCGTCTGAGGACCGTGAATGTCAGGCCCGCTTAAGGTGACCTGCCCGACCCCATTTGTGTAGCCAAAGTAAGGTGTCTCCGATTCGAGNCCTAGGTAAACGAGAGCACCCTCTTGAGGGATCATCTGACCCATCAGCACGCCATAGACGGTGACGTTGACTGCCCCCTCGACATCGCCTCCATGGGATCCACCATTGATAAATGCTGGGTCGAAATAGGTGAATGCCAGGGCTAGGGTCTGTGNATCACCCCCCACGCTGACCGTTACATCGACCGTTCCAGGGAGATTGGNTGGTGTCCTTAAACTGATGGTGTTGTCGTTGATCACGCGCACGTCACGAGCAGCCCCCTGACCGAACTGCACAGTGACCGGACCGGCACTGAAGCCAGAGCCCGTCAACACCACGTAGGTGCCACCCGACTGGGCGCCACGATTCGGATGCAAGCCATTGAGATGAAGGGGCGCTTCATAGGTAAAAGCATTGGCCAAGCGTGATCTTTCAAGGCCTCGCTCCAGGCGAAGCTCAACGGNGCCGCCTGCACCAGCGGGGGTCGTAAAGGTCAGAGCATTTCCATCACGAATAATTCCCTCTAACTCCTCACCACCGAGCCAGGCTCTCAGNCCCTCGCCGAAACCAGCCCCCTCCACGCGGACCTCGGTCCCGCCGTCCACCGGACCCCGTCGAGGGTTTAGATTACGAATCGCCAATGGCGTCACATATTGAAATGCGTTCCGAAGTTCTGCCACNCCCGATTCGGTCTCGACNGTCAAATCAACGACGCCTTCCGCACCCGGCGGAGTCGTCACCAACAAACGTTGGCCGTCGACCTCTAAATCGGTCGCTTCCTCCGCTCCCACAAGGACACGTTGAGGCGCATTGGTGAGACCATGACCATAAATCGCCAATCGAGTACCGCCTCGTATTGAGCCTCGGTCCGGCGCAGAACCATGAACCCNCAAAGCGTCCCCTGCGGTGGTGTAAANAAATGCCGCTGGCCGCTCGTAATCCCCNGCTGCATCCGAGNCGANGACCGCCACGGCNCCGACCGCTTCTCCTGNGGGAACCTGACACTCAAGNTGTGTTGCATCGACAACGATCANATCGGCGCACTCGCTGGCACCGAACCGAACGGATACGCCATCGTGGAAGCCCTCGCCGACCACAGTCACACCGTAGCCGCCCGCAAGATCTCCACCGCTGGGTTGAACCTCGTTGACTCTCAGGGGTGCGTAGTAGCGAAACGCTAAGGGAAGAACTTTCCGTCCGTAGGCATTGATNACCTCCACATCCACCTCACCGGGGCTGGTTGCGGGTGGCACGATGCCAGTCATCTCATTGGCGTCGATCCTTTGCAGGCCCCGTACGGCAGCACCGCCGACCAGCACGGCTGTCTCCTCGCTAAATCCGTCACCNAGAATTCGGATCTGGCTTCCNCCCAGATAACTTCCGGACCGTGGCTCGACCGAATGGAGTTCGAGGGGGTCGTAATAGGTGAATGCCCCCTCACTGGTCGCANTCCCCAAACTGTTTTGAACGACGATATCCGCAGGNCCTGGGGTCCCAGGAGGTGTCCTNAAAGTAATGATCCGTTCGTTGGTGAGCAGCATATCCAGTCCAGGCTCACCCCCCACCAGAACGATGCTATCTGGGGCAAAACCGACACCCCGNACACGGACCCGNGTCCCACCCATCGCGGANCCCGAAACCGGTGATACCTCTTGGATTTGTACCGGCGCCGGACCGGCATCTTCTGGNATCGCCGAACCCGCATCCGGGACCACCACGACACCAGCATCGTCNACCGGTGTCACCGTGCCCGCATCGTTCACGCTCGGACCATCGTCCGGGCANGCGATCAGCAAGGCGAGCAAAGGAAGAAGTGTAAATCTACGTGCCGGCATCAGCCCTCCGCGCCCGCTCGCGAGCGNACTTNNTGGGTGTAGGTCAACNTAGCAGTTCTANGGCANGCGGGCAAAGGCCCTTCGCTTGGCAACGCGTCGGGTACGGGGCAAGGGGAAACAGGAGCCGATCTATGCACGAACAAAAGATTCGAGAGGCTTTGGCTGATCCGAGCTTNGTCGATGAACAAGGTCCTCANCGAGANGCTGTCCTGTCAACGTTNTCCGAATTGAATTNAGGACAACGACGAGTGGCGACTCCCGAAGGGGACGACTGGGTGGTNCACGACTGGGTTCAGGCCGCTATCAACCTGTATTTCCGNGTCGCTCCGATGGCTCGAATCGAAGCCGGAGAACTGGCTTGGTTCGACAAGATCCCCCCNCGAAACGATGCCGCANANCGAGGGCTTCGAGCAGTCCCATTATCCCTTGTTCGCTACGGCGCATTCGTGGANCCCGGCGCTGTCCTCATGCCTTGTTTGGTCAACATCGGAGCTCGGGTCGGCACGGGTTCAATGATCGATACTTGGGCAACTGTTGGCTCCTGCGCTCAGGTGGGCAGGAACGTACACGTCGCCGGAGGCGTCGGTATCGGTGGTGTTCTTGAGCCTCCCGGTGCTCGACCCGTCATTATCGAAGATGATTGCTTCCTGGGTTCGAGATGCATCGTTGTCGAAGGCGTCCACGTGGGCAAGGAAGCTGTGATTGGCGCCGGCGTCACCCTCACCGCATCCACGCCGATTATCGATGTTCGCGGCGACAAACCTCAGACCTTAAAGGGGCATGTCCCCCCTCGTAGTGTGGTGATTCCGGGGATTCGAGAACGTGCTTTTCCAGCCGGTAACTATGGCATTCCATGTGCGCTGATCGTGGGGGAACGCAAAGCATCGACCGACCGCAAGACCAGCCTTAACGCAGCCTTGCGCGACCATGACGTCGCTGTTTGATGATGCCAACTGCGCTTGAAGAAAAGCTTCTCCGTCTCCTTGAGATAGAGTCTCCCACGGGCGGCGAAGGTCCGATCACCGATTGGATCGAGGCTGAACTCACAGGTTGGGGCTGGCAAGTGGAGCGTCTTGGTCACGCGCTCTCCGCCCGGCGGCGCTGTGGGGGTNATGGTGTTGCTGTCGGGTTGTTTGGACANACCGACGTNGTGACCGACCTCAAGATGGCGCCCATCCTNACCGACGAGGATCATATCCACGGTCCCGGAGCGAGTGATATGAAGGGCGGACTGGCCATCATGCTGCAACTTGCCAGCGTCCTGTCCGAAGCCAAACTGGCAAAGGAACCGACCCTCATCTTTTACGACAAAGAAGAGGGTCCTCTGGCCGACAANGGCTTAAAACCCCTACTTGCGGCTCAGAAANACCTGCACGATCTTGCGCTCGGAATCTGTTTAGAACCCACCGATGGACAATTACACCTGGGCTGCGTGGGCTCTCTGCACGTGGAGGTGACCGTCCACGGAAAAGCGGCGCATTCCGCTCGCCCTTGGCAAGGGACCAATGCGATCACGACCGCTGGCGATCTCTTGAGTCGTTTTCACCAGTGGAAGCCGCAACCGAAAGAGATCCACGGCTTAACCTTTCACAACACCGTCACCGTGACCACCATCCGAGGAGGCCAGAGTCGCAACTCGGTGCCTGCTGACTGCAATTTCAACGTCAACATGCGCTTCGTTCCCGGTCGAACCACCGAAGAAGCCTTTGAAGCGCTGAAGGAGTTTGTCGGTCCTCTTGCAAGCCTGAAACTCATCGATGCGTCTGGCGCTGCCGATGTCGTTCTCGACCACCCCTTGGTCCAAGAACTCCTGCGTAACGAGCCTCTCGAAATTGCGGCCAAACAAGCGTGGACCGATGTCGCACAACTCCAAAGCGTTGGTATTCCTGGAATTAACTTCGGCCCCGGCGCGCCGCGCTGGGCGCACCAAGCTGGCGAGCGATTGGAGCGCCTTCGGCTGCAACAAACCTACGATGTTTTAGAGCGATGGCTGCGCGACTAAGCTTACTCACCCTGCTGTTTCTGCTGGGGTGCACCGAGCCAGTAAGGACCAATGAGGGTCCACGAATCATTAGCCTATCACCAGCAGCGACCTCCGTTGTCGTCGCACTCGGGGCCGCCGATCAACTGGTCGGTATCTCCAGGTTTTGCCCTGAAGTACCGAATCACCCCAATCTGCCTCGACTGGGCGGATTCATCGATCCTAATTTAGAAGCCATCACGCTGTTAGAGCCCAGTTTAGTGATCCTCACGACCAGCGGAAGGAGTACTGCTAAAAACCTCAAACGTTTAGGCTTTGAAAGCCTACAACTCTCCGAAGCGGGTTTAGACGGGGTGATCGAAAACTATCAGCGACTGGGTGTCGCACTTGAGCGCCAACAGGCTGCGAAGGACATGACCGAGCGATTGAGAAGCCTGTTTGTCAAACAACAGACGACCCCAGGAAAGCGGACGATCCTCGTCTTTGCCCACGAAGGCGGAAGATTTTGGCTAGCAACCCCTAAAGGCTGGTTGGGCGAACTGGCACAGCGGGTTGGTTTGACTGTGATTCCCGAGGGCGACAAAGGCTTTCAAGCCATGAGCGCCGAAGCGATTGTTAAGCTCGAGCCAGACCAGATCCTTGAACTTCGAGGTCATTCGGCAGGTCAAAGTTCCCTGACCAAAATAAGGGCTCTTTGGGCGCGCTTTCCAGGCATGATTGAAGCTCAGGATATTCACCTGATCGAAGACCAAGAAATCCTGCAACCGGGTGCGAGCCTTTGGCGAACAGCACAAACACTCAGATCCTTTGGAAAGAATCCATGAATTTCGAAGTGACTGAACTCGCAGTCGGCCGCGGTGCGACGTCCGTTCTGACAGGGCTTAGCTTCGAGTTGAAAGCGGGTGAGTTGGTTGGCCTAATCGGTCCGAATGGATCGGGAAAAACAAGTCTCCTCCGAGCGCTCGCCGGCTTGGATGCTCCACAAAAAGGACAACTCCCAGCCGCCAGCTTAGAACCTCCCCACCAGCGCCGGAAAATACTGGCATTCTTGCCTCAACTCGCGCCGCCTGCGCCCAGCTATTCCGTTCGAGATTTCATTTTGATGGGGAGCGATGAACCTTTGCGGTGGAGAGCGGAATCCTCGGCATTACAACGGGCAGACGAAGCTCTACACGCGACGGATCTCCACCCCTTGGCAGATCGCTCATGCGATCGCCTGAGCGGCGGCGAATATCGCCGAACATTACTCGCAGCGACCTTAGCTCAAGGGGCCAGTGTCCTGCTCTTGGATGAACCGTGTGCGGGCTTGGATCTCCCCCACGCTGCACTCGTCATGGACCACCTGAACAACTGGCTCCAAGGTCAAAGAGAGCGTCGAGCGCTGGTGGCAATGCATGACTTAAACCTTGCCGCACAATTTTGTGATCGAGTGTTTCTCTTGGGGCAAAATCAACTCATGGGTCAGGATACCCCCCATCGAGTGCTCACCCCCGAGCTGTTGGACCGAGCCTTCGGACCCGGTTTGAGTTGCTTTGAGCATCCTGTGTCCGGCCAGCGAGTTATTCTGGCGAAAGTGGCTCGCTGATGAAAGCCTGGTCTACGGTTTTTATCCTTCTCATCATCGCCAGCATCGCTGCTTTGCTGGTGGGTCCCGTCAGTCTTGAACACCCACGAATCAGCTGGGTGGTGCTGCAGTTGCGCCTTCCCCGACTCGTGTTGGCATTGAGCGCCGGCGCCAGCTTAGCGGCCTGTGGCATGATCATGCAGGCCTTGCTGCGTAATCCGCTCGCTTCCCCCTACACCTTGGGGTTGGGCTCCGCATCGGCGCTGGGTGCGGCTCTTGGGATCCTGATTCTTCCCGTCCTGCCGCCCCAACACGGCGTGCTCTGGCTAGCAGCCTTACCTGGTCTCGTTCTGGCACATCGATTTTGGACGCACAGCCGAGCGGCTTCAAGCATCACATTGCTCGCTTCTGTCTTCGGTAGCTATGTGCTGTGGCAACAGGGATTGTCTGAACCCACAGGACTGGGAGCTCTGATGGCGGCGGTCACCATCGCCGTCCTCTTGGAAGCGCTTGACCGCAGTGGTCGAGTCCCGGGGGATGGTCTGCTTCTCGCTGGCGTGGCTCTCGGCCTTAGTTGTGGCGCTGGGGTGATGTTGCTTCATTACCTCGTCGACCAAAGCACCAGCGCGTCCATGTTGCGTTGGACCATGGGAAGTCTGGCGGTTGTGGGTTCAGATAAAGCGGAATTGATGGTGGCCCTATTGCTCGCAAGTCTGCCCTTATTTTTCGTCGCAATTCCTGGCTTGAACCATATCCGTCTCGGATCTTCGGTCGCAGCCTCTCGTGGGATCGATGTGACCCAATTCCGGCGTGATCTCCTGCTACTGACAGCCCTCTGGACCGGCTTGATCGTCGCACTGGTTGGACCGCTCGGCTTCATTGGCATCCTGGCCCCCCACGGAGCACGACTTCTTTGCGGTGAGGACCAGCGACGGGCAGGTCCACTCGCTCTGCTGCTTGGTGCGGCATTATTGGCAGGCTGTGATGCACTGGCACGAGGGTTTTTCGGCAGCATGGAACTACCGGTCGGTGTTGTCACCGCGCTCCTGGGTGGCCCGTGCTTTCTTGTCTTGCTGTTGCAACGTCGCCGTTGAGAACTACTTCTTCTGGCTCCGCTGGTAACGCATTTGATCCTCAAGAAGCCGGAACTCGTAAACCAATCGGGCATAGTCACGATTGCCCTGATCATCTTCAATGACCTGCTCGATGGTCGAAATTCCTTTGGAGCCGCCAAGGCGCCACAGCGCCCAGAATTTCGCAAACCGACTCTCGTTGGTGTTGTCCACCTCCGAACGAATCGTCTTGAGCAACTCCTCTCGGCTGCCTTCGTCTTTCAGATAAGCCAACTCGTAGGCCGCCTTTTCTCGAATTAAAGGATCATCACTACTCAGCAGTTTACGATAACAAACAGCGTCTGCCTGGCACTTGTCGTAAATCCGAACCTTGCGCAGTTGACCTTCCATCATCATCCGCACTTTCCCGTTGGTCTCTGCCCGCACCATCTTTTCAAGCTCAGCAGTGACCCGATTGTCACCGGCCCGTGCCGCATTTTCGATCGTGAAGCGACGAATCTCAACTTCGCTCTTGTTGCAGTTCTTCTCGTCATAACCCATCGACTTACAGTCCTGCCGGTACTTGTTCGGCGCGCCCTGACGCAGCAACTTCAAGGCTGCCTGACGATCACCGATTCGTGCGATGGAACGACCAAAGTACTCACGGACGGTCAAGTTGTTGAGTTGCTTCATGATGGTTTTAATGGCGAAGGATTCACCTGTACGCCCCATCGCTTCCACCAACTTAAAGACCATGGTCTGATTTGCCTTCGGGCTGATGACCTTATCGAACATGGTCACCTGAGCCTCGGTGAGACCGATATCTGAGAGTACCTCTCCCACTTTTGAGCGCAGCACCCAACAGACCTTATCTTTGGAATCCTGACACAGTTTCGAGCCTTGAATGAGCCCATTAGCAACCTTGTTTTTGCCCTCGAAGGTTTGCGCTAACTTCTCAACAACAACGGGATGCATTCGCATCTGGTAAAGAGAAAAGCTCGCTTCAGGATAGAACGAAACCCCTCGCTCCTTGAACAGGTAAGTGATGAGTGTATCCGCCGCTTTCGGGTCTCGTAGATCCCCCAAAGCCATAATTGCGTTCTTAATGATGAAGTTGTTGTCATGATCTTCAATGACATCCAGAAGAACCTTCGTTCCCTTCTTGTTTTGCAGCATACCCACCACTCGAATCGCAACGAGAGCGGTCTGAGCATTGCCCGAATTGACGTAAGGAATCACTTCATCAATCGTTTCTGCCGGGAGTTTTTCTCCCTTTCGAAGCAACTGCTTCATCCCCGTGAGGATCGACCGGTTCGCNGCGTTGAGCGCCTCTTCCTTCGAGGTTGCGGGCACCAGTCCTCCCGGATTCAACCCCTTCGTAAGGACCGGCATCACTTCCAATCCCCACCCCTCTGCGAGAACCGCAGCCAAAGGCGACCGGTGCGGNCCGGGAACTGCAAAAGCCTCGAGGATGGTCTCTTTGGCACCCGGGATCTCTTTCGCAAGGAAGACGAGATTCCGAAGCGATTCCGCCGCTTTAGCACGTTCAAGATCATCCGCACTGCTCAAGGCTGATAGAGCTGCTTCCGTCGGGGCTGGCTCCTCAGGAGTGCAAGCAATACAAACGAATAAGAGAGGGAAACCAAGTAGGCTGTGACGCATCATAGGGCTCCAGAAAACCGCCGCAGACTGCTACTCCTTATGTCCGGAGCGCGCAACCGCCGGTCGACGTAGGCTCGGTAAGATTCGGAAGAAACCCAGAACTTGAGCGCAAAGAGCGATTGCGGGAAAGGCGACCCAAAGACTGGGCTGGTAGCTCAATTCCTTGGGAACGCTCGGCGCAAAAATTGCGACGGTCATGGTCAGGATGACCAGGGCTCCTAAACTCTGTCGTAGCCAGGTCACGAGCCCTAGAAAACGCTGTCGTAGATGACGCTCAAAACCGATCAGTGCGATNTGAGCAACCAGGAGCAGCATCAACATAATGCCTCCTGTTTCGATCCCCGGAACCACTTGTTGAAATCCCGGTGTTGTCACCACGTGCCATGGAACAAACAAACTAATAAAACTCAGGCACGACACCAACAACAACCGTACCGATTGCCGATCGAGACGCAACAACNAGGCTTCGAAGTCCTGGATGGCTTGATCAAGTTCTGCGACCTGTGTCCTGGGCAAACGAAAAGACCCTTTCAAAGGNTGGTTNCGNTCCACGGGGGTCACGTCCATCGTCAACTCATCTTGAAGAAGNGGGGCGTCCACACCCGGTGCAGTGACCTCATCAAGCCCCGTCGTTTCATCGTCCAAATCGAGGATAGGACGCACATCGGTGACTTCTTCGTCGTCGATCACGTCGCTTCTGTCCAGTGATGCTGAATCTGTGACTCAAAGAGCTCGCCGCGCACCACCGATAAATAAGAACTCGCCGCACGCANGAGTTCCCGATCCAGCAATCTTGGCAGTCCTTGCAACTGATCCACAACATCGAGCCAGGCCGGTACTTCTCGACACAAAGCACAGGCCGCCAACGACTCCCAACCTGTTTCCACCCCCTCGTTGACCCGAGCCAAGGCAGCGAGGGCGACCGCTGCATCCGCTCGACTCCCAGCACGTCGAGCCGCATCNAGCAAATCCAGAGCCATNGGNTCGACAAGGGCTTTCTCAGCCCGGCGATGAATTCTCAAACCAATACGCAACGCCTGACGGGCAAGCCGTAAGAGCCCTTGATCTCGACACCGCANAAGAAATGGCTCGAGCAGGGCAATCGCTTCCTCAAGGTCTCCCGACTGGTGCTTTAGTTCGATCCACAACAGTTGCAGTCGAAGCTGAAACAACTGACTCTTTATGCCTTCAGCAAGTAAGGCTCCNTTCTCCAGCATGGACCTGGCTTGCCCGTAACGCCCCGAGGCCANCACCAANGCGACATGCTCCACAAGAACCTCGAGTCGCAAGGCTGGCGAATCGACCTGTGGAAGCATTTTAGATGCCTTTTCGACGTGCTCCAAAGCAAGGTGGCTCTGCCCCTCACGAAAAGCGAGCCGAGCCCGGAGCAACAGCGCTTGGATCACGTGCACCGGGAGCAAGTCCTGCCCCTCTAAAGCCTCAAGACTTCGATGCATTCGACGAGTGTAACCGGAGGCTTCAACGGACTCCGCCTGAGTCAGNAATGCAAAAGCGGTTAACTGGCGGGGAGTCTCGATATCGATCGCTTGTTGCGCTGCGTCGGCCAGCGAGATCGCGCTCGAGAGTTGATCATTTTCCAGAAGCAATTGAGCTTTCAAAGCCAACCGTTCAACATTGTTCTCTTCGGATGCGACCANAACCTCCAAAGCCTTTGTAACGTTGGCTTCTTGCAACCAGAACTGCTCGGCCTGCAAAGAGACTTCGAGGTCACCACTCAGCGTGGGTTGTTCAACCCTTAAACTCGTCCTCTGTGGCATCATCTCTGGNGGCGTNGAATCGGCCGACGCCAACATCAAATGGCGAGCCAGTTGAGACCGCAGGATTGGATGTCGACCGTCGACCCGCGACTCCAACCAATCGGCCACCCTTCGATGCAAGGTTTGCCGAAGCGCCTGCGGCAACATCTTGGCGGCCACCTCGGTCACCATGGCATTGACAATTTGGTAGGCTTTGGTCTCCGGCAAACTGCTATCTTGGTATTGTTTCAACCAACCATGCTCCAAGAGATAATCNAGAGCCGCAGCCACCTCGACGGCGTCGCCGATGGCGACTTGTTCGGCTACGGGATGCCAAAAAATACGTCCGACTGCTGCACATCGCTGCAGAAGGTATCGAGGTGTACGNGGCAATTGGTCGATTCGGGCCTGAAGTAACTCACGCAAAGACCCTGGAAGGCTTGCCTCCAACTGGCGACTCGCATCCAGTTCCCAAATCCCCCCTTCGGACTGCCGGATCACGCCTTCACTACGCCAGGCGCCCACCAATTCAACCAGGTGAGCAGGTGTTCCACCGGTCATGTCCGACAACTGACTCAAGAGTTCATCGCTGCACGGTCCTAAATTGACCTCAACCCAATCTTGAAAGCCCTGCCCACAAAGGGGTTCTAAACTNAGCACAATGCTGGAGTTTAAATCCACAATACCAGCGGTTTGAAAGCCATGGTCAGGCAAGCTCGACAACAAGGAAAAACCCGCTCCCGGTGNTTCTGCCCAAATCTTGAGCCACGCAATCGAAGCGGCATCGAGTTGATGCGCTTCTTCCACAATGATCGTTNNCAGACGTATTCGATCAGTCTTCAAAAGAGCATTCCAGGCNGCGAGCCCCTCCNCTTGGTCAGCAGTCCCAACCGCTCCAGGAAGTCCGTGAAGACGAGCCAGTGGTTCCGCCAAATGAGCGTGTTCACCCAGCCAATAGGTGAGACTCGCCGTGTCTGGAATGACNTGAAAGTCTCCAGTCACCTCATTGGANAAAATTTGGATGGGTAGTGACCAGAGAGTTGGTGAAATAATCGGATCCAAGCGTAGNTGGTGGTGCTCTTCCGCAAGTTCTTGACGAAAGACGTCCAGAAGGTGTCCACGCCCCAAACCCCTTTGCCCCTGGAGGATNACGACTTTCCTGTGTTCTTGGCTTTGACGGTAGGCAGTCTGCAGGATGTTGAGTTCCTCATCTCGNCCCACAAGGCGCTCTCTGTCCACCTGCATCGGTCCTTCAAACCGATCTCGAAGCCCCAGAACGAGAAAGGATGACTCCGGTCGNTCGCGACCTTTCAACTGTAACTCACCGACGGCTGCTAGATTGAAGCGACGGCTCACCTGTTTCGCTGTGGTCTCNCCCACCATGACCTGGCNGGCTCCCGCCGTACTTTCAAGTCGAGACGCAACATTCACTGTATCGCCGATCACTGTGAATTCGGATGCTCGGCCCAGAGGCCCTGCAATCACCTCACCCGTGTTCAGACCCACACGCATTTGCAGATCGAGACCGAGTTCCTGACCCACCTCAGCAGCCACTGTGGGAATCGCTAACCCGCACAAAACGGCTCGTTCCGCATCATCACCGCTCGCTTTGGGAACACCAAAAAGGGCCATGATCGCGTCGCCAATAATTTTATCCACGCTGCCACCGTGGGATTCCACCAACTTACTAAGTCGGCCAAACAATTGGCTCATCAGGCGCTGTACGACTTCAGCATCCATCCCTTCGGCCATGTTGGAGAAAGAGCGAACATCAGCGAACAAGACCGTACACCAGCGTCTTTCAACCTGNGANGTCGTACTCACNGAAAGACCACAATGGTGGCAGTAGTTGGCNTCNGGCAGGAGAGTTGTTTGACAACTCATGCAGGAGTTGAACGTCATATGTACCCATTACGCCGACTGGACGGGTCACGGCAAACTTCAGGCCCGTGAATNCCTGGTGTGAGAAGGGCGCTTGAACCCGCCTCTGGGCTCCTGTACAGCCGCCCCCGCTTTGCAGGAGTCGGTCATGAGCACCCTGAACAGTTTCGTCGCCAAAATCATGGTCATCGGGATCATTCTCGCCTTCATCATCAACTTTGGCCCACAGGCTGGTACTGCCTGTACGCCCAACCAAGGCCCCGCAATCGTCGTCAACGGCGAAGAGATTAGCGCCATGGAGTACAGTCGAGCCTACACGCAGCAGTTGCGCCAGCGAACACAACANGCTCGAGGTGAATTCACAACAGAGCAGGCGCAAGCCGAGGGTTTTCCCAAAAAAGTGGCTGATAGCCTGGTGGAGACGCGACTTTTGGCCGCAGAGGCCAAANGGCGAGGACTNGCTGTCGGCGATGGCGAANTAAGAGANGANTTAAAGCGGATCTTTGATGGGGTGATGCCAGANGGTGGCTGGGATCAACAGGAGTACGAACTTCGAGTTCGTAGTACCGACATGACCGTGCCTGAATTCGAAAACAGTTTNCGCCGTCAGTTGAGCGCACAGAAGGTAACGGATGCTCTGATGTGGGCTGCTGAGCCGACGGAAGCCGAACTCAAAGACGCCTATCAACTTAGCGGAAACCGGGCACGCTTCCAATTGGTNCTGGTCAAACTTGACGCCTTTAAATCGAAGGTCGACGCTCCCGACGAAGCTGCGATCGAAGCATGGGCAAAAGAGAACGACGAGAAAATCAAAGACGCTTATTCCGCTGACGAGTCACGCTGGACCCAAAATGAGGAAGTGAAAGCTCGCCACATCCTCGCCAAGGTGCCGAAGAATGCGGATCTCGACACCAAAAAGAAAGCGAAAGCAAAAATTGAAGCGGTCATCGGCAAACTGAAAGATGGTGCTGATTTCGTTGAATTGGCGAAGACAGAAAGTGAAGGTCCCAGCGCCAGTAAAGGCGGCGATTTGGGTTGGTTTGGTCGAGGCGCAATGGTGAAACCGTTTGAAGAAGCTGCCTTCGGCCTTGAGCCAGGCGGTCTGAGCGGAGTCGTTGAAAGTTCCTTTGGCTTTCATGTCATCAAGGTCGAAGAAAAGAAGGCGGCGGGTAAAACACCCCTCGAAGACGCTCGAAGCGAACTGTCCAAGGAACTCATGATCAAAGAAAAGACCAGTGGGCTTGCGCGGATCGAAGCGGATCGCATCCAAAAATTAACCGCTTCCGAAGGCTTTGAGGGACTCGAAAAGTCCTTCACTGGCAGCGTCACGGAGCAAAATCCTCTTGGCTGGAAAGCTTCTGATAGTAATTGGATCCGACTGGATAGCCGAAGCGTTCCCGGGGTGGGCAGTTCTCCCGGCCTTGCCCACCGCCTGCTCAAGCAAAAAGAAAAGGGAATCTGCCCTCAAGTCTACTCGACAGAGAGTGGCTTCTTGGTTTGCGAAATGACGGACAAGAAAGAGGCGGATGAAGCAGGGTATGCCGAAGCGGTTGAGAACTTACGCTTCGGGCTGAAATACCCTCGACAGACTCGCTTGCGCCAAGAGCTCGTCCAAGAGTTACGGAGCAACGCAGACATCCGGATCAATTGGGATATTGTACGCGTACCTGGAAGCCAAGGTTAGGCACTCGGGAAAGGCTTAACGAAGGGTGCCTCTTGGCGTTACGATACCGTCAATGAACGTTACGCTGCTTTTCGTTGCCCTTCTACTCGGCGCATCCGACCCCTTTGATGAGGTTTGGACCGCTTTGGACGAAGCACGGTTTGCCCAAGCGCAAACCAAAGCGATGGCCTTGGCAGCAGACCAAAGCATGTCTCTGAAGCAGGCACAAAAAGCACTAGAGCTTGCCCTCACCGCTGCGTGTCAAATGGGCAAACTCCCTTGCCTTGAGGCAGCACAGCGCTTGGTGGACTGGAATCCCCTATGGCGTCCAGACAGTCGTGCACGACCCGCCCTCATCGCTGCGGCTCGCCAAGCTCGACTCAATCAATCGCAGCGGTTGAGTAACCTCGGCATCACCACCTGGTCAAAAGACCAAGGTTGGTGCAGTCCTCCAGGCACCCTCCAAATCATTAAAGGAATCGATCGAGCCGGTGTTCTCGGCCTTGAGCGAATCCAGCCAACCTGCGTTCCTCCAAGTGATTCAAATGGGTTTTTAATTGCCCTCAGCGCAAACTTCACCCCTCTGGCAGCCTATGGTAGCCCGAGCACTCCTTTGCCTTTACAACCGCAGTCGGAGAGAACGCCGAAGGGGGTTCTTATCGCAACGACCGCAGCGATTGTTACCGGGCTCGCCGTCGCGATCTATTTTTTCCGTTCGCCACCGACGGGTACCCTCGACGTTCGGCTCGAGGTCGCTCAATGAGGTATTTCTGGCTCTTTCTTCTCGCAGGCTGCGGTCCTCAGCCTGGCAACCTAAAGCTAAGCTTGCCCAATCAGTTCACAACCGGTGCAGAAGGAATTCAGTTAAGCATTTTCGACGATCAAGAATGCACTTCGTTATCGCTTCCTCTCGATGGAACCATCCCCCCTATTCTTCAGCAGGAGTTTAGCCGAGGCGCACTATCGGAAACGACCGGAATCTCAGCCACTCTGAGTCTTAATCCTGTCCCTGCAGAAACGCCTCTGACTTTGACAGCGGAAGTCTTTGGTCCTTCGAAAACTCTACAGTTCAAAGGCTGTCAGGATCAGATCGTCGTGAACTCCGATCAAACGAACTCTATCAACCTCATTTTGCGTTAAAATCTCAGACAAAAAAACCGCGAGATGATCTCGCGGTTTGGTGGGCAGGACAGGATTTGAACCTGCGACCCTCGGCTTCGGAGGCCGATGCTCTATCCAGCTGAGCTACCCGCCCGGGTGAGGCGCCATGTATCGAATGGAGCCCTGCCTGAAAAGCAGGAAAGGCGCCCAAAGGCGCCTTTCTCCGTGGTGGAGGTGAGGGGAGTCGAACCCCTGACCCCTTGAATGCCATTCAAGTACTCTACCAACTGAGCTACACCCCCACGGGGCGGGCTCCCTTAAAAGAGCCACTTACCGGGGTCAAGTGCTTTGAATCTTGTTGCCTTTGCGGCTAACTGATTTCGTCATGTCTTCGTACCGTGATCACTACGGCCGTTCACTGGAGTACCTCAGGGTTTCTGTCACCGATCGGTGTAACTTCCGCTGCCCTTATTGCCGCCCAGAAACCGGTGAACTCTACGACCCGCCCGCAGATCACTTAAAGGCTGCTGAAATTGCTCGCGTGGTCGATGTCAGTCGGCAACTGGGTGTGCGCGCAGTGCGTTTCACCGGTGGGGAGCCACTGCTTCGACGAGATTTACCCGACGTGATTGCTGCCGTTCGGGATCTGGGTGTGACTGACCTGGCCTTGACGACGAACGCTTGGCGACTAGCCAAACGAACAAAGTCGCTTTGGCAAGCTGGACTTCGCCGAATCAATATTAGCCTCGATGCACTGAGTAAGGACCGATTCCGTCGCTTGTCTGGCGGCCTCGATATCGAACCAACGCTGAAGGGGATCGACGCGGCCATCGAGCAGGGCTTTGAAGTCAAAACCAACACCGTGGTGATGGCCGGGGAAAACAGCGGCGAACTACTGGAGTTGGCCCAATTCGCTTGGGCTCGAGGTCTCACCCCCCGCTTTATCGAATTGATGCCAATCGGTGCCGGGGCTCTGGCGACCCACCGACGTATCGACGTCGAAGAGATCCTCCAGGCCTTCGATGCCGTCCCCGAGCCCCAGAATGAAGCCATTCGTTACGGTCGGGGACCTGCAAGTTACTGGTATCACGAAGGAAACCCCCACCAAAAGCTTGGTGTGATCGGCGCAACGACGCGGAATTTCTGTGCGAGTTGCAACCGGGCTCGACTGACAGCAACCGGTGGCTTTCGCCCCTGTTTAGCTTCAAATCTTGGTTATGAAATAAGGCCGCTTCTCCGACAAGGTTGCACCGATCAGGAACTTCTCAACGGCATCCTCGAAGGCATGGGTCGAAAACCCGAAGGACATCGCTTTCACGAGGGCTTGGCCGGACAAAATGCGATGCGAGGTATCGGCGGTTAGTTGCGNNGTCTCCGGCGCCGAGGGTCCATTGACCCCCATCTTTGGCGTCCTTGTCTTAAGAGAACAAAGGTGAGGATGAGAATTCCTGCCAGAAACAACCATGCAGTGTTGCCGCCGTAAGCACTTCGAAGATCNGCTTCTGTTTTGCGGACCATACCATCAAAATGATTCCCAAAGCGCTCTTTAGCCCGCAAGGCGAGGGCATAGGCCATGGCTTCNTCNCCCCCTCTGCTTGCACTTTGGATCGCTATTTGTGCAGACCATACGTTGTCCGGTTCGAGNTCATAGAGTCTTTGGGCTAAGCGNCGNGTATCTTTGAACTTCGATTCTAAAAAAGTTCGCTCCAGTGCAATTCGAAGTCCCCAGCGGTTATCAACTTTGACAGTGGTNGTATTCACGAGCGCCCGAGCGACGCTCCTGGCTGGCTCCGCTGCATTGCTCGCACAATCNGTGATTAATGCTTGGTCCCGTAGGCGCCATCCCGAAAGACAATAATCGATCCACGCTTCGACGTTTCCACNCTGCACTTCTAAAACCAATGCCGATTCGGACCGCAATCCNGTCCAGTCCCCAGGCTCAACGGGTAAATCAACCGTCGCGAAAAGCAGAAGAAANAGGGGGACGGTCATGACGACTCCGGTCGAAAAANAAGGTCCCANCGCGGTCCTTCGTCAGGCCGCGGNATCAGTTGGGATTCGACGAAGCCTGCGCCAGCTGCTGTCTGAAAGTCCAGCGATGCCGCTTCAAGGTCCGCTTGAGCCCCTGCAAGCAATGAAATTGCCTTGCCAGCGATCCCCCGACCCAACCTTAAACCGACGAGATGGCATTCAACGGCTTTAAAAGCGGCATCCAGCCCNCGAATCTGGCTGCAGAGNCTAGACGTCTCCAGAAAGAGTAGNGCTTCCCTTGCTCCGAAACCTGCAGAAAGATCACCGGCNAGCCCNGCGACNACGCCAGGGTCTAGCGCTTGAATGNTAAAGTGATCGATAACCCTCTGACCGCCAATNTGGAGTGCGGCATCCTGAGCTCGTTCGACCTCTTCAATCCCTCCGTCGAAAAGAAGAAGAAGACGACCCTGCGAAAAGGTTTCCGTACTCAGCAAACGAACGCTTGCTGCTTTCATGAGACTATCGATGCAGCGAGCGGAACGGGCAAGTGAATCCAGTTCCAGTCCACCTACACACGCAGCAGTCGGCAAGGATTGACGCCGTAATGGAACCATTAAACGATCCGGAACCGGTCCTTCAGGGTGCANCGACGAATTCGAGAAAANGACAATGCCGTCGTCAAGCCTTCGCCTGTNGGACTGGCAATGGTAAATGATGTGTGCCCTTCGCCACCGTGCCCCAAGCCAGCAAAGTTACTGGCGTTCTTAATGTAGATGCTCGTGTTGCAAACTCGTGCCATCGCATGAAGATGATCGAGATTCCGACTCCACATGCTGGCCGTGTGCCCATAGCCATGCTCGCAGCGCACCGCGCCATCGATGGCAGCTTGAACGTCAGGGTAGCGAACAATGCCAACGATCGGGGTNAGCAGTTCGTGNTGAACAAAGGGGTGACTCTCATCGGTGTCCGCAATAATGAGTCGTGTTTGCGCTGGCGCCCGCACCCCGATCGCATCCAGGATAAATGCTGCNTCCTTACCGATGTATTCTCTGTTCACGTGATGATCAGGGGTGATAATCANTTGTTCAAGACGTCGTAATGCATCACCTTTAACGAGGAAAGCTTGTCCGGTGGCGACCATCTTGTCCCGAAGTTGATCGGCGATCGACTCCACAGCCAACACTTCTTTTTCGTCGGTGCAGATGATGTTGTTATCGAAACTTGCCCCTGCGATAATTCCTCGAGCAGCGGCATCTAAATCAGCGGTTTCATCAACGACAACCGGCGGGTTTCCTGGCCCGCCGGCAATGCAACGTTTCCCGCTCGTCATCGCTGCCCGAACCACCGCCCCACCGCCGGTAACGACCACCAAACGAATCCCTGAGTGTGTCATCAACTGACCTGCCGACTCAATGGTTGGTTCTGCGATGCAGGCGAGAAGGTTCCGCGGCCCCCCGGCGCCAACGATGGCGCGGTTNAAGTCGGCGATAAAACGAGCAGAGAGCCTCTTTGCCGCAGGATGGACATTGAACACNGCGGAGTTACCTGCTGCGACAAACCCAAGGCCATTGCAAAGAATGGTCTCTGTCGGATTCGTACACGGCGTGATGGCTCCGATGACTCCNTAGGGAGCCCGCTCCTCCAGCGTCAGTCCGTGATCCCCCGTACGAACCCANGGTGTGAGGATTTCAGTTCCTGGTGTCTTTGTTGCCACCAAACGGTTCTTTTGAATCTTATCATCGACTCGCCCTAATCCAGTCTCTTGCACAGCCTCCCGAGCCAAAGCATCCAACTGGTCGAGTGTGCATTGACGCATCGCTGCAACGATTCGCTCACGATCCTCCAAACTGAGGGCGACAAGTTCGCGCTGAGCAACCGTTGCGGCTGCGATGGCGTCGTCCATGTCTGAGAACACACCGTTGCCACCGGACACATCCATCGGCACCTTTGGTGCAGAACGCCCTCCNCCTGATTGTANGCGAGAGACCACCTCGTTGACGATGTGCTCAATGCTGGCGGAATCCAGGCTCATTTAAGCCTCCTCTGCGCCCTTTGCGTANGTGGTCTGCCCTTGACGATCCACGGCATCCACAATGGCCATAATCACNGCGTCGACAGGACGGTCTTTTGTGACCGCCGTTTGCCGAGCCGAGGAGCCCGAGGCGAACAGCACCAACTCACCCACGCCGCTGCCCACAGCGTCAGCGGCAACGATCGGGTTNCCCGCTGGGACACCCTTCTCATCCGCTGGTGCGATCAGCATCAGACGCAAACCGTCAACGGCTGCCTCTTTGCGGGTCGAGACGACAGTCCCGACCACTCGAGCCAGTTTCACTTGGCCTTCTTAGGCGCCCGGCCCAATGGAAGGACCTCATCCACGTTACCATGGGGCCGTGGAATAATATGAACGCTGACCAACTCGCCGACCCGCTCCGCCGCTCGACTGCCGGCTTCAGTTGCTGCTCGAACAGCGGCGACATCACCACGAACGACAGCGGTCACAAAGCCACCGCCGATCTTTTCATAGCCTACCAGTTCGACTCGGGCGGCTTTGACCATGGCATCGCTGGCTTCCACCATACCCACAAATCCGCGTGTCTCAATCATGCCAAGGGCATCGGACATGTCTGTTTCTCCTTCAGGCTGATCCTTTTGCCAGCCTCGT
Organism: Myxococcales bacterium; assembly: GCA_002696345.1. Lineage (GTDB taxonomy): Bacteria > Myxococcota > UBA4151 > UBA4151 > UBA4151 > UBA4151. The sequence continues at coordinate 27,273 of NZRT01000095.1, read as the reverse complement.
CATCATTTTTACTCGTCGACGCCAGTGACGCTTTCAAGAGCATCAATGGCAGCCTTCGCAGCCACATCGATTTCTGCTTCCGTGCCACTCAAATAAAGTCGACCAAAGGCTCCATAAGGTCTCACCTCGATGAGCTTCACATTCGCTGCCTTTTCCGCCTCATTTGCGGCGAAGGCGATGTAAGCAGCAGGCTTGCACTCTAGAATAAACAAGCTCTCCCCAGGGACGATCATCGAGCCGAAGCGAAATTTATTGATCACCTGACTTTGATAGGGCGAGACCGATCGAATGATTTCATTGGAAACCACTTTGGGTTTAATCCGCTCATCCTCGTTGAGGTTTAAGCCCCCTAGAATGGCTTTCCCGGCTGCTTTGACCTCGCCAATGTCCTCATGATGCATCTCAAGAGAACCATAAGCCCGTTCAACCACCTGCATCGCCGGCTGGCATGCTGTGGCCTTCAATGCCGTATCAGTCACTCGATTAATGGCCATTCCTGGGGCAATTTCAACCCAGAGTGAAGCCACATAAGGCACAGGTAGAAACGCTCGCGACGTCGTGCCAACGTATCCCGCCAATTGAGGCTGCATCGAGTCGAGTAGGATAAAGGTCCGTAAGGTTGTACTCAAAAGCCGTCACCCCTCCTGTGGACGGACCCTACAGATCTTTATGGAACAGGTCTACTGGGGCAAAAGAGAAGGGGAACTTGTGGAGTACCGCAGCCGGTAATGGACGAAAAGAAACCTCTGGATGATCAACAAATCGAAGCCATGCTGGCTCCATTGCGCACCCATACTGGGGCAAAGAGATCTCGGCTCCGTCCCCTGGTCATAGGACTCGGACTTATGACCGCCATGCTGCTTATCCTCGTCCTTAGCCTTCCCAGTCGACAGGCCAAGGAAGGCCAAAGCCGAGGAGGTCCCGTCGCAACCTGCGGCAATGGAATCGTGGAACCAGGGGAGGATTGTGAGCCTCCCAATGGACCCAACTGCAGAGCGGATTGTTTACACCCAGCGCCGACGTCGCATCAACAACAGCCCACAAAGAGCCCATAAACTCAGATCCCATGGGGTTGATCCGGCACATCCACAGGGAGATTCTGGCACCGCAAATTCACCCACCCCCGAAGTACTCGTTTGCTCCGCCCGTACGGTCACCATGACGGTATCCGTCCCCGGGTCGAAGCCTTCCTCGGCAATCGTTAACTGGAACCCATAGGAGCCGCCTTCGGTGGCGATGAAACTCGGTCGCAGGGTGTCTGCGGCTTCGATCACAACGCTCGGTCCTTCGATTTGCTCCCATTTGAACACAACGGTGCTGTCGCTGCCACGCTGATAGGTACTGGCGGTGCCATCGAGGGCCACGGTGCGCTGTCCTTCCTCCGAAGAGAGGCTCACCCGAGTATCCGGGCCGGCATCGACGATCGGTCCAGCATAACGTACCGAAATCGTCACCGAGTCNTCAGCGGACAGTGCCTCGCCTTCAGCGTCGGTGGCCGTCACGATGAGTTTAAAGACGTACTCGCCAGGATAGCGCAGATCAACGGTNGTGATCGCCTGAGCGGGAGAAGCGATCTCGACGGTTTCNGGCCCTTCCTGNAGGCTCCAAGCAAAGCTGAGCAANCCATTGAAGGGATCACGACTNGCACTGCCGTCCAACTGGACGATACCGGGGTCAACCTCTTGGTCGGGACCTGCGTNCGCCAGAGGACCTTCCGGAATCTCTTCAGCCACNACAATCAACCAACTCTGGGTATCTGTCAGTGCGCCATCGGTGACCTCGATAACAACTCTTTGCTCGGTACCAGCTTCCGACAAACTCGGCGTCCAAGAGATCAACTGGTTCTCGTCGATTTCCATAGCATCCGGACTGTCCTTCAACTCAAAAACAAGCGGGTCGCCATCGTCGTCTGAAGCAACGACTTGATAGGAGTAGGGAAGGGTCGGATAGGCTTCCGTCGATGGGATGCTCGTGATTTGAGGGGGTGCATTCTCCCCCTCATCGATGACCGCCAACTCGAACTCTTGAGTGGCTATGCCTCCCTTACCGTCGGTCACCTGAATAACGACGGTTTCAAATCCAAGGTTTAGACGTGTCGGTTGCCAGACAACTTCTCCCGTTTCCTCATCGATTGTCATCCCCTCAGGAGCTACAGTGAGGCTAAAGACGAGTTCATCCTCCCGATCCGGATCCGTAGCTCGAGCCGTGTATTCATATCGCTCACCCACACGAGCAATCGTTTCCGGGCTGCTCGTAAAGGCGGGCAGTCCATTGGGCGCTGGTAAACTGACGACGACCTCCCAGGCCAACTCACTTTGATTCTCCTCTGCATCCTGAGCCACGAGTTTGAAACTGTAGCGACCAACATCGGTTGGAATCCAAGTCAATGTATTGCATCGTCGATCGGAACACTGTGCAGCCGGAGGCGCTCTCTGCAGTTCGACTTCAAATGCATCCCGTTCAGGATCTGAAACCCTAGGGAAATATTCATATCGCTCACCCACAATACCTTCACTCGGTGGCTCAAGACCAAACTCTGGTGCCATATTGACCGCAGGGTTTAAGACCGAGAGGAGTGTTCGCTGTTCATCGAATAAGCCGTTGCCATCATCCACACGAACCGTGAAAATGACTGACTCACCACCTAAACCCAACGGAACATTCCAACGGAGGACACCGCTGGCCGGATCGATCGACATACCGGCAGGGAAAGAACCTTGAACCAACGAGAATATCAGTCGGTCTTCATCCAAATCAGTCGCATTCACCTCGTAAAGATACACTTCGCCGGCGACGACGGATGCCGCTGGAAAACTCGTGATTCGTGGCGCTCTGTTCCCCGGATCCTCATCGACGCCGAGTTCCCAACTCTGCCGGTCAACAGCACCCTGACTGTCAAATACAGCCAGGACGACTAAGAAACTTTGGTTGCCTTGTTCATCCGTAGGAACCCACTGAATTCTACCAGTTTGTTCATCCACCTCCATGCCATCCGGACCCGTTTCTAGGTTCCAGGTGAAGATATCGCCATCATCAGGATCATCAGCCCGAGCAAAGTAGTTGTAACCCTGTCGTGCTTGCGCAGTTAGCCGAGGTTCCGAGGTTATATCCGGCGGGCGATTGGGAACACTGACCTCCCAACTTAGAACATCTGTACCTCCTCGCCCATCGTTCACCTCTACGGCAAAAGCATGCTGACCGCCCAAGTCGCCCAGAGACGGTGTCCAAGTGACTCGCTGATTATCCAATAAAGCTGTCGGGGGGGCAGTTACCAGGCGCCAAGTCAGAGGGTCCCCATCCGGATCAATAGCACGTAAGATCGTTGTCATTTCGACGTTAAGAAAGGTGGAGGTACGGGGAACCGTCGTGATTGACGGTGGATTATTGCCTCCAACCGGCGGTGAAACGATCACTTCCCAGCGTTGGCGCTCACTGGCTTGACCATCACTGACTTCGATTTGAAAAACGTGATCACCACGATCGCCTGCACCAGGAATCCAAAGTAAGGTTCCACTACTCGCATTAATCTGTGCGCCGCGAGGCCCCTCAATCAACCGCCAACTAAGGAGGTCGTCGTTGGGATCAAAAGCGAACGCATCATAGCGATAGGCCTGATTTGCGACAGCGGTGGTACCGGGGTCGCTGCGGATTTCGGGTGGTTCGTTGAGTGGTTCTTCCGGGACCACACTGACATTCCAGTTTTGCCGATAAATACCTCCGCGCCCATCACTAACCTCAATGGCAAAGCTAACGGTAGTGCCCAGTTCATTGTTACTCGGCGTCCATACAAGCAGGCCCGAATCTCGGTCGATAATCGCCGCTGGGGGGCTTGCCGTCAGACTCCAGCTTAACGCATCTCCATCCTCATCCTCACCGCGGGCATCGTAACGATAAGTCTGCCCCTCAGTCACTTGATCCTGAGGCTCACTGACGATGACCGGTGGGTTGTTGGCGGGAGCACCATCCGTCACTGTCAGAGAAATTGCCTGGGTATCAGCCAACTCCCCTGGGTCGAGCGCCATCAAAATACAAGAGAGGGTCTGTCCGATCAGTGCATTGCTCGGGCTCCAGGTCACTAAACCTGTGTTGGTATTGACCTCGAAGGGACAATCCTCATCATCCACAAAGGCGTAGAAAACCGGATCCCCATCAGGATCCTCAGCCTGGGCTTGATACTCGAATCGTTGTCCCGCAGTCGCTTGATTTGGCGGACTGGACGTAAACGATGGTGCCGTATTAGCGGCTGGCCGCCCTACACCGATCTGGAAAATCTGGGCATCCCAGAGGACACCATCCCAAACCGCTAAGGTGACCGCCACGGATCGGCCGTCCAATTCATCTCCAGGTGTCCACGTCACTAAACCTGATGCCGCATCGACAACCATGCCTTCAGGGGGATCGTTTTCTTCCGGCAAAATCCAGAAGAGGGGATCTCCGTCGGGATCGTTTGCCTCTGCTGCATAGCGATATTCGACCCCGACCTCCGCTTCGGTCGGAGGTTCGGTAACGATAACAGGAGCGCGGTTCTGTGGGGGGGGCGGCTCACCGGTTACAGCGACGGTCCAACTTTGTTCTGTCGTACCATCATTCTCATCTCGAACTTCGATTCTGAAGGCAAAACTCTGACCTTGTTGTCCTTCTGTCGGAGTCCAACGAAGCGTCCCCGCCTGGGCGTCCATTGTCGCACCAACCGGTCCGCCAAGGAGCGCATAGCTCAGATCATCTTGATCCAAATCAAAAGCCTGGACTTGATACTGATACAGCAGCCCTGGAGCGCCTGCGAGCCCTGGCGACGATGTGATGACCGGCGGTTGATTTGCGTCCCCTGCCCCTACCGTGACCGACCAATTCTGGTTGACTGAACCGCCATTACCGTCTCTGACCACGATCTCGAATGCAAAGGATTCTCCCTCCGTGCCTTCGGGAACCAGCCAGGCAATACCGTTGACCGGTCCTTGCTGAACCAAGCGAGCGCCATTAGGGCCATTCACCAACTCATAGGTCAGGTTGTCACCGTCAGGGTCAGAAGCAGTGACATTGTAGGCGTAAAGTTGCCCTTCGCTACCCACAAGGTTGGGCGAGGACGTGATGATCGGGTCGCTGTTTTGGTTTGCGCCTTCGACCACTCGGAAAGAAATCGTCTGGAGATCCACGAGATCACCCGTATCCACAACACCCAGCAAACAACTGACGGTGGTATCCACAAACTGCGCAGAGGGCATCCATGTTAGACGGCCCGTCATCATGTTGATCACCATGCCCTCTGGGCAACGGTCTTCATCGGTGAAATATCGAAGCGCATTGCCATCAGGATCGACGGCGACAACGGTATAAACATATTGATTTCCCAGGGCGACTTCGATGGGCCAAGATGATGTAATCTTTGGCGGATCATTGGCATCTACCCCAACACCGACATCGAAAATTTGGGCGTCGAAGAGCCCTCCGTCGTCGGCGGCGACGACCACGACACGATGGGCTTCGTTTCCTTGCTCCTCCGTGGGGGTCCAAGTGATTAGCCCGGTTCTGTTGTCGATCTGCATGCCTTCAGGCGGCGGGTTGTCATCGGGAAAGATAAAGGCGACAGCATCGCCGTCGGGGTCATCAGCAGTCACCTGGTAGGTGTAAGGCTCGCCCGCTTGTGCGGAGATGACGGGCACCGAGGTGATCGTTGGCGCCCGATTGGCGATATTTTGATCCACAAAAACCTGCCAGGCCTGACTTGTCTCTGCCCCTTGGGGGTCTCGAATAACGAGTTCAAAGGCATGACTTCGACCTCCCTCTGCCTGACCCGGCGTCCAAGTGAGAAGACCTCCATCTAGTCGCGCTCCAGCGGGTGCTGTGGTAAGTAGGATGGTAACAAATCCACCCTCAGGGTCGGTGCCTTGAGGCCGGTAAACATATTCTTCATCCACAAAGGCTGTGCCTTCAGGCTGACTCGTAAAGGTCGGTGGCTCATTGGCAACCACCACTTCCACCTCGATATCGATCACCTGCTGAGCGGTGGAGCCCCTACTGTCGGTGAGTTCAAGGGTGATCCGACGGCTCTGGCCCCCATCCTGGGGTCCGGGTGTCCATGTGATGGTATCGTTCCTTAAGTTCACACCCGCTGGTCCACCGACCAACCGTAATGTCACCGAATCTCCATCAGGATCATTGTAAGTTACACCGTAGCGGTATTCCTCCCCCACCGTAGCAGACTGATTCGGTTGAGAGGTAAAGACTGGTGGGTTGTTGCCGGGATCGAGGCTTGCCACCACCAACCATTGTTGACGGCTGCTACCTCCCTGACCATCGGAGACTTCCACCACGAAAGTGCGGGCAAGCCCATTATCCGCCTGTTCGGGTGTCCAGCGAACTTGCTGGTCAACGAGTTCTGCTCCGTTCGGGCCTGTGATCAAACGGTAGTTCAAGGGGTCACCATCACCATCGGTGGCGACCACATCGTAAGTATAAGGCTGTCCGATCTGCGCTAACGTGTTTGGGCTTGATACGATGACAGGATCGATGTTGGCGGGGGGCTCNCTGCTCNCGAGTACNTTCCNCTCGTGGNGAAGAGANGCGCCCCGGTTATCNGAAACTCGCACCCGGAAAAACTGCAAGGTCCCCCCGAGCGCCGCCCCTGGAGTCCAAGTGACTCTTCCATTGGGATCCATCGTGGTGCCATCGGGGGCGGTGAGCAGTTCGTAGTTCACCACATCACCNTCAGGATCTGTGGCTAAAATGACATANTGATACAACAAGCCCACATAGGCTTCNGTGTTCGGGTTTGANGTAACGAGTGGCCGATTGTTCGGCTCAGCATCCACCTCGACGAACCACGTCTGATTGTTACGGAAGTTGTCTCCGTCCTCTGCGGTCAAGACGAACTGGTAACTATTCCCTGCTTGCCCTGGGTTTGGATTCCATCGCACGAGCCCAGAGTTGGCCATGACACTCGAGCCCGTCGGTCCTTGATCTAAGCTGTAGACAACGGCGGTTCCCTCTGGATCCACTGCATCGGCATCGTAAGCNTACGTACCACCNACCACTGCNACCAAGGGNGGCTGNGTTGTGAATTGAGGTGCTTCATTGGGGGGAGGAGGCTCTGGTTGAACGGTCACATTGAAGACCTGAACNTTGAAGCCATTGTTCGCATCNGTGGCACGGACACGACATGAAAANGTTTCACCGACCATCTCGATNGTGGGCGTGTAACGGAACACGCCGGTACCCGCATCGATGATGGAGCCATTGGGACAGTTGTTNCGCCCCAAACTGTAGACGATGGCATCTCCGTCGGGATCCACTGCATCCACATCGTAGACATANTGGACGCCCGCAATNGCCGTAGCGGGTGCNACACTGGTAAACACAGGTGTTCCATTTGGGGGGGGGGCTCCTTCGCCCACAGNCACNTCCCAAAGGTGTGTTATCNCCCCTCCGTTGTTGTCCCGAACGATAACTCGGAAACCAAATGTTTCTCCTTCTTGCTCCTCNGTAGGTGTCCACGTNACCAAACCAGTCACCCGACTGACAACCACCCCATCAGGNTTGTTCCGTCCCAGGTACTCNAGCGTATCCCCATCCGGATCCGTTGCAACGATCTGATAGATGTATTGCTCCCCAACGGTCGCCGTCTGAGGAGGCTGTGATGTCACCTCTGGCGCACTGTTCGGGCGGTCAATGCTAATCGTGATCGTCTGTTGNTCGCTCAGGGGTGGCTCNCCGTCATCGGTCACTGTGAAGGTGACGACGTGATCTGCCTCCTGGCCGGGCTGCGGAGTCCANCGAAAGAGNCCGGTCGCCGTGTTNAATTCAGCCCCTTCGAGAGGACTCATGCTGTAACGAAGAGTATCTCCATCTTCATCGCTCGCTGTCACAGTGAATTGNACCGGAACGCCCGTCAGACCCGCTCGATCTGCTAACTCCGTCAGTTGGGGNGCNCNGTTCACATCTTGAGGGTCATACTCCCAGGCGACGGCNTAGTTGGTCACAGCGTTCTGAATCTGTCCGAAAAAGCTGCTCACTCCNTCCAAGCGGTCTGTGGCTTCCAATCCTGCACTGATCGTGAACCCACTCGCACCCGGGATCTGACGNTANTTNAAGTTGATGATATCGGTCTGNGTGAGNCGAAGTTGCGCNTCAACCTGCCCGAGATCGTTCNCGNCCNTAGAAGGGCGCTCGCCACGTCACAAGGAACTCATCACCNTCCATGTGGACCCACACNCCGTTGGGCTGCTGTCGGTTATTGATGGACGGATTCAGGTCGGTATAGATGGGTGCAAGCATACCCATTGGGCCGGCATTATCTGGAAATGCAGACGTCGGCTCATAGGTTGTGTCCCCTGTGGGNACGAAGGTCACCCAGCCGTTGGAGCAGATAAAGATGGAACTGTAAGTTTCACCGAAAAAGTTGAACCTAAAGTTTTCAGGGAAGTCGACTTCTCGGGTTTCGTCGTCACCGAGTTCAAGATTGGTCGCATCGGCACCGGGCTCGGTCCACTCGAAGTCAGGCCCNCCCGGGCCCTGATTATCGATCCAACTGTAACCGCCTGAATTTTCACCACCACCACCGCTATCCGCCCAGGCGGAAGTCGCCATAAACGANAAGAGAACGAAAAGGCTTCTCACGTGCATTATCACTCCGAACTCAGTGAAGGTGACCATTAAACAGACACCTACACCGAGATGATACCTGAAAACTAGGGGTCGCGCTCGCCCGCAGGTGAAGCGTCGGGCCGAAGTGGATCCCAGGAACCATCGGAGGGTATCGACTCACCAACCGCTGCGCGTTTAACGATTGGGTCGTTGTGCCACTCGGCTCCTGCGTCAAACCAACGCATACCTGCATCTGTTTGCGGTTCAANTTGCGCTTCTTTGGTGGTCATNGAACGCCGAGCAGCTGCTTCAATCTGCTCCCGCAAGGCATCGAGCACTTCATCGCTCGGTTCTGTCAGNTCCATCTCGGGCTGTCGCAATTCTGCAGGGACGGTCGCTGCAGGAGGAGCCTCCCGGAGAAGGGCGAGAAATAAAAAGACGAAAGCCAAGGCCACGAGGGCCACGACCACTCTGTGCCTCACGGGTTACCGGATTCGGCCGCCCAATCATCAGGCTCAGGGTCATCGGCAGCNATCCGATCAAGNCCTGGAACCTTCANGGANTGCCGTACCGCTTTCTTCGTATCCACATCCCGAGCATGCAACGTCAGCAAACCATCAACACTTAAGTCGAAACGTGTCTGCACCCGAACACTGCCCGCATGACCTGGCTTGATCCCATCAAAGTTATGCTCGCCNAGATGCTGATTATTAGCAGCGATACGATCNTCACCCTGATANATCTTCATGACCAGTTCCCGCTGATTGTCTCGGCTGGTGGTAAAGATGAGATCCTTACGATTTGGNGTTGGNGTGTTNTTGGGGAAGATCTCNAACATCTCTCCGTCAGCTCGCTCAATGCCAATCGCCAANGAGATCACATCNAGCAGGGTCACCGNTTGATCTCCACCCGCTGATTCTGCCTCCANNGCACTGGCGAAGATGGCGGCACCTAAGGCCACNGCTTCATCGGGGTGAACTCCNTTTGAAGGCGGCTTGCCAAAATACTCACTCACCTTGTCAGCGACAGCCGGCATCCTGCTCTGNCCACCGACCAAAAGAATCTCATCCACCTCTTCGGGGCGTAAGCCGGCATCTTCGATGACCCCAGCGCAAACTTCGATGGTTCGATCGACAAGATCCTGAACTAGGCTTTGGAATTCTTCCCGAGTGATCACACGCTCGACATCAAGAGGCTCACCGGCGTCGTTAAAGGCAACAAAGGGCACGGAGAAAGTCGCTTCCGTGCGACTGGAAAGGTCAATTTTAACCTGCTCACTCATCTCACGAAGACGCTGGATCGTTGTGCCATCCTGACTCAAATCGATCCCATGCTCCTGTTGGAACTCGTTGATAATGAATTCCAGAAGCGCCTGGTCGAAGTTGATGCCCCCAAGGAACAAATCACCGTCGGTGGCTACCACTTCGAAAACATTGTCACGTATTTCAATAATGCTGACGTCGAAGGTTCCACCACCCAAATCAAAGACAACAACGCGCTCGCTGAGTTCACGACCGTACCCGTAAGCCAGGGCTGCAGCGGTTGGCTCATTGATGACTCGCACCACCTCTAGGCCAACAGCGGCGCCGGCATCTTTCACACTCTGCCGCTGCCGATCATCAAAGTAAGCGGGCACGGTCACCACCGCCTGATCGATTCGACGCTCGAGGTTCGTTTCGGCCATCTCGTGAACTGCCCCGAGAATTCGAGCTGAAATATCCGTGAGCGTTCGACGCTTCCCGGCCAGTTCGACTTCGACGGTATCATGCTCACTTCGGATCAACGAGTAGGTGAAGAACCGAGCGATCTCCTCGATAAAGTCGGCATCGTACTGCCGCCCGATGAGACGCTTCGCACCATACACTGTGTTGTTCGGATTAAGTTGCCATTGGCGCCGAGCGTCAAAACCAACGAGTTCACGCCCTTCGTCATCAACCGCATAAATAGAAGGGAAACTGAAGCCACCACCCGGCATGGTGACAAGTCGAGAACGACCCTCATCATCCGTGTAGGCGGCTGCGCTATTCGTAGTCCCTAAATCGATACCTATGATCAATGGGGAGTCGACTCCATCCCGTGTCGTGCCTTACGTTAACAGTGCCAAACAGAAGTCCGCAAGTTCAGAGAATCGGATGCTTGACGGTAAGCCTGCTTGTGCACATGTTGGCGCAGACCTCAAGGGGCCTTGCCGTGCGGATCATTAATACATCATTTGCCTTGTTTGCACTCACCTCCTGCGCAACGGATGGGATAGAGCCTGAAACCAGTAGTAACGCTCGCTCAAGCCAAATGGCCTCGGCGCGGCCGACGCCCGAACAAGACCGGGAACTTCTCGATACCTACATGGCTCTCAGTCGATCTGCGGCAGGAAACACAGGCGAAAAGGAAGAAAAAGCCTATGCCGTCGGAAAAAACGAAACAGATCCCTTCAAGCTCATGAAATGGGCGGTTGCTCAGACAGATCGGCAACAAGGTTGGCGGACCTGTATGAAAATGAAGTCGCTTCAAGACCGCGGCCAAATCAACAGCTTCGCCCCCTGGCCGTTTCTCTGCCGTGGTATGTTCCTCGCTGAACAGCGCATGTTTACGCAGGCAGACCGGATGCTCGGAGGCACCGATATCAAGCTNGCATCGATTCATTACGCNTACGTTCTAGGACATTTAGCTCGNAAGCGTTTCGACAAGGCCAGAAAACACCTCAAAGCGGCCGAAGAATTGGTTCAAGANCACCCACTGATCAACCTGGTGAAAGCCCAGGCGAGTGCGGACCCAGCCGAAGAACTTGCNCTGCTCGAGAAGGTCTATGCCGTCGACAAAGACCACTTCTGGGTTCTGCAAAAACTTGCTGCCCATTACGACAAGGCTGGNGATCCAAGAGCCACCGAACTGCTGATGAAGGCGGCCACGATCGACAGTGAAAATATCGACCTTCGNTTACAACTGGCTGAACGCTTTGCGAAAGAGCGTCGGTACGATGAAGCAGCAGCGCAGCACAAAGCAGTTCTCGAAGTTCGCCCCCGCCAAGAGAGTAGTCTCAACTTTCTGATCGGCTACAGTCGTGACAGCAGTGACACAGTCAGCGAGTTAAAATGGCTGGATGCTTCCATTGCATCTCTAGGAAAGTCAGATGCCCGATTCTTCCACAGGGCTAAGCTGCTCGACAAACTAAAGCGAGGACCGGAAGCCAAAAAAGTATATTCCGGGTTACTCAACCGATCTGAAAAGCAACTCAAACGACTCAGCAACGATATCGAAGTGCTAAAACAAAAGGCGGAAGCCAAGGGCGTCAGTGACGCAGAAAAGAAAGCACTCAACGCCCAACTGGCACAGAAGCAAGCGGAAGTTCCCGTATTCAACGAGCGCCTCGTGGCTTCGAAGATGTTTATGGCTCGCTGGGAGATCGCCAAAGGAACTCCAATGAACGCACTTAGCTTTCTTTCTGAAGCCGGTGATGAAGGGAATGCAAAACTGGAAGCGATGCGAAAGGAATATGAGATGGGATCGCCAGCGCCTGCGGCCCGAGCCATCGATCCGATTATCTGGAACATCGATGCAAAACTGAAAACTCGGTTTAAAGCCGCTAAATCCCGCGATGCCTATGTCAAGGGAGGTCGAATGACATGGACCTTGATATTTAACGATAATGGCCAGGTTTCGAGAGTCGAGCGAGATGAGGATAGTTCGGTGGTAGACCCCTGGTTTCTTACCGGCGCAGAACTCCTCCTGCTGACCATCAAGTGCGGTGCGAAATGTAACGGTGGCAAGCTTCGTGGGAACGAGATTGAGTATCCGGCTCGATTCCCGTGATGCCAAAAACCAGAGCGCTTTATGGCGGCTCCTTTGACCCACCCCATTTCGGCCACCAAATGGCGATCTTCTACGTGCTTGAAGGGGGCTATGCGGATGAGGTCCGAATCATCCCCTGTTTTGAGCATCCCTTTGGAAAGCGACTCAGTTCCTTTTCGGATCGAGTGCGTTATTGCGAAGCCCTCATCAAACCCTTCGGAGGAAGGGCTGTCGTCGATTTGATCGAGAGCGATTTAGCCGCCCCTAGCTTTAGCTATCAAACAGCAGAAGCACTTGCCGAACGCTTCCCTAAAGATCAATTGCGCTGGATCATAGGTAGCGATGCTGCCCATGAGTTAAATCGCTGGAAAGAGATCCACAGGCTAGAAGCAGCGGCGCCATTTCTCATTTTAGGTCGTCAAGGCGCAGCGAGTGTTTCTGATCAAACACCCTTGAGTCTGCCCGAGGTTGCAAGCCGTGATCTGAGAAATAGACTGGCTGATGGCGAGAATTTACAGGGTTGGATTCCTGAGTCCGTGCTCGCTCTCTTGAAGACCTAGAATGCGGTCACGTTATCTGGTAGTGTCGAGACATGGCGAAAAACGACGATCATCGCGATTTACGCAGTCGAATCGAACAACTAAAAAGCGATCACCAAGCCTTGAAGGCGCAACTCATCGAACTCAGAGATCGGCCTTACCTAAGCGTCGAAGAGCAAATTGAGATTCGAACGCTGCAAAAGATGAAACTCATGAAAAAAGATTCTTTAGCGATGTTGCTCTCCCTAGGCCAAGGACACGCCTAAAAGGAACTTATTCGTCCTCGCCCAAGCCACTAGTGAAGTCGCTGTTGTACTCCTCAAGTTCGAAAGCATAGATCTGCTCCGTGGCGATGATAAATGCCTTAAAAATCGGGTTTGCTAGGCGCCCTGAACCATTGCAACGAAACCGTCGATAATTGTCTCGACGGCCCTTGTTCTTGCACCCCCGTGCCACCGCTCTCATCGCTGAAGATCCACTTTTGCCATCCGCTGGAACGGCTTTAGCCGCAGTAATTTTGGTGTCTTTAAGATCAACAGCGAGCCCGATGAAAACCTGACGTTTCCCCTCGGTAATTTCCCGAAGGACCACCCATCCCGCCCGATGCTCCTTGGCCAAATCCTCGTAAGCAACACGGTTACCTGTCAGGTTTCGAACGGGGCCGGTCACACCAGGAACCTTCCACGTCAGGATCACCTTACCTTTCACTTGCTCGGGTTTGGGAGAGGACGAAAAGACTTTCGCCTGTTTGAAGAGGCGCTGACGGGCATATTCGTTGGGTTGAGGCTCAAAGGCTGCAAAGTGAGTGACGCCAGGGACTAGATCTCGCAACGTAATCGAACGGGAACGGATATAGGTGAGCACATCCCAGGCTTCCAAGGCAGTGAGGCGGCGACCATCCCATCCGTCCAGTGGCCCAACACCCTGGCCACGACCGAGCGCACGGATCACTTTAGCCTCGCCGACATCATTGAGCCGTATTGGATCGAACAAGACCTCAGGCTTGCACGACGAACAGTGAGCACCGACGAGCTTGGTCCCATTGGCAAGATCACCGGTCTGCATAACCAAACCGGACAAGAACAATGAGGCGTGAACAGCAAAGAGCATGGGGGTCTCCTAACGACGGCGAAGCAAAGGACGCCGACTACGCCCTGAGGTCGGTTGGCTTGCCTGCTCTGCTTGCAAATCAGGAGCGGGCCAAACATCAGCATGGAGACCGAACTCTGTCTCAACCTCCGCGTCACCGATCTGACCGGAAAGTTTGACCAGATAAGACCCGCTGGCAGGAAGGGTGACGTGGAAACCATAGGTCCCTCGGTCAGGTAGCGAATGAACCCATCGTCCCAAGGGCTTCGCTTTTCGCAAACTCCGGCGTAATTTTCGGTCTTTCGTCACTTTCAGGTCCGGTCGGATCTCTGCACTTAACCGAGCCGTCGTCACCGGCACCGGTCCTGCGGGCCCCTTCTTGCTAATCTGAACCTTCACTTCGGTGACCGTGTTCATTTTGGGGACCCCGGGTAAGATCTCAATGGAGACCTGCTTCCCAGCAAGCTGTCGTTGGAGGATTCGAGCTGAAGGGGCAGGTGGAGGAGCATCTGCCACTGCCTGAGCAGGCGGCGCCAACAGCCAAAGAAAGGGGATCAGAATTTCGGTCATTCGCAGTTGTCCTTCCCACGCAGCCGTTCCAATTGGATGCGAGCAAACAGATCGTGTCGAACAACCTGGACGCCCAAAGGTCGACCATTAATCAAAACATACGGTGTTCCTTGTAAACCTGCTTGGTTTGAAAGGGTCACACCTTGATCAAATTGTTTCGCTAAAAATGGATCTTTACGATCGTTCTCCCAGCGCTTCATGTCCAGTTTGGCCTCTTTCGCCAGCTTCGGTAAATCCCCTTCCGTCAAACCACTCTGATTTTTATAAAGCAGTTTGGCATAACGCTTGAAGAAATCATCACCCTGATTGAACGCTGCCAAAGACGCTATTCCTGCCTTTTTCGACAGAGGATTACCCCCTACATTCACTGGGATAAACACCACGTCGATCGGCAATCCGAGAGAAATGACTGCCTCTATTTCGGGGGATGCCTGTGCGCAATGGCCACATAGAAAATCCGCAAACTCAATCAAGACAACTTCGGAGTTAGGTCCACCTCGATGCAATCGAGGCCAATCTCGAAAGTCTCCAGGGGCTAGACCCACGGGGTCTCCGCAGTGCCCGTTCGTCACCGTGTTCGAAAAGTTAAATTGAGCGTCGGTCTGACTCATCCCTTCCTTTAAGTATCCGGCAATCAATCCAGCCATAATCTGCGAGCTTTTGCAGGCGTCCTTCTTGGTAAGACAGCCAGCTAATGTCCGTGTGCTTTCACAGCCACAAAGCTCTTCCTGTAGAATAGAGGCAAAGGGACGTCGAATCGACGGCGGCAATTCCTGCATGGAATAGCCCTCGAGTTTAGGCAGTGGAGCAGGGGGCTCAGCGGGCGCTTCCCCCTGGGATGGTGTCTTTGAAGTTGAAGGCTTTGTCGCCGAGCTTTGCTTTGACTCCGAAGAGTCCGAACAGCCCGTCATTCCGGCAACAAACAGAGTAAGAAAGAGAGTGATTCGCATCGATCATCCAGCCCGGCGGAACTACTTGCCGCCGGCTTAAGGGGTCAAGGCCATGGAGACAGCCTCTGTCTCCGCATTCGTTTTCGGGAGGGGTGGACCAACGAGAACTTCATGTCCCTGTCCATTTGCAAATAAACGGCGAGCCAATGTCACGATCTGTTCGGGTTGAACCTCCAGCAATCGTTGTTGCAAGCGGTCCTCCCAATCCAATCCTAAACCATAGGCCAAATCGAGGGATCCACTTCGAGCCCGATCCGAACTCGCTTGGTGCCGAAGTTTGTATCCAGCCACAAGACTCTGTTGTGCTCGCTGCAATTCCTCAGCCTCCGGCGCATTCGCCTGCAGGGAGTGAAGGACATGGTCAAGGGCCGCTTTCACCTCGCTGAGTTGTTCTGGCGCGGTGGAACAATAAATCGAGAGAGCGCCGGCCTGGAGTCCNAGTAGAGGCGTTGAACTCACACTGTAAACCAANCCTTTTTGCTCACGNAAGGCTTGAAACAAGCGNCCGCTCTGACCTCCGAGCAATTCTGCAACCAACAACAGTTCAGGTAGTTGATCGTCNNCCATCGCAGGCGCCGGATAAAGTCGAAGCAGATGAATCTGCTCCCGTGGCAAGGGNAGGTGGATGGCTTTCTCGGGACTTGTTTGAAGCACCAAATCAGGTCGTTTGGGTCGAGACACCTTGTCAATTTCAGGTCGNACAACGAANGCCGCCTGCATTCTCTCCACAAACAGGGATGGGTCAAAGTCACCCGCAATCATAATCGCTGGTGGCATCTGACCGTAATGCTCGTGATAAAAGCTTCGAATATTTTGCGCGCTGAGGTGGCGAAGAGTCTCCTCACTTCCACCCAGGGGCCGACCGTATGGATGCGATCCAAAAAGTGANTTTGCAGCTAAATGAAATGCCCGCTGNCCGGGTCGGTCGTCTCGGCTTCGAATGGATTCAAGGGCCAGCAGTCGCTCCCGATCCACGCTGCGGTCGTCNAAGCGAGGATGTTTCAAGGTCTCAAGAAACAACTCCAGACTCTCCTCAAAGCCCTCTGTGAGTCCCTCGATGGAGAGACTGTAACTGTTTCGCCCAGCCTGTGCGACAAGGCTAGCCCCAAGATCATCCAACCGGCGCGCCAGCGCCAACTCCCCCAAACTCTCTGTCCCCTCGGTCTGACTTGCTGCCATCAGGTGATGCAANCCATTGTGACTTGCCCCTTCCAGCAGAGCACCGCCTTCCCANGCGGCATGCATGGCGAAGATCCCACTTCCAGCCCGATGCTCAAGGGCAAGTTTGACTCCAGAGGGTAGCGTCAACAGCACTCTTCCCTGTGCATCCGGTGCAGGGAGTTTCTGACTAATTTGAAGTTCGTTATCGAGACGCAACCAAGCACCAGANACTGCGGATTCAAGGTGAACCTGGGCGAGTTCAGGCGTCCCCCCNCGGGGNACCGTCGCCGCCAGNACCAGATTGGCAGGCTGAAACAATTTTCTCGCTAAATCTTGCAGACGTTTCGGGGTCGCCGACTGAACCCATTCCAAATCCTCTTGGGCNGCCTGAAGATGACCGCGGTGTAAGCGAAAATGACCCAATCGGGATGCATGATCCTCAGCAGTCTCTTCGTCTCCCCGCCAATGCAAGAGCACCTGGCGTCGAGCCCGCTCCAACTCAAGGGTCGACAAGGGGCGATTTCGAAGACGTCCCAGAACAACTAAGGTCCGTTGAATCGCTTCCAACAACCGAGCCTGATCTGTCGCCACCGACACGGTAAAAAGCCCGGGTCCCTGGGGATCAAAGAAATAGGCATTTAAACCATTTGCCAACGATTCATCGTACTGAAGTGCGCGCAACAGACGACTGCTGTCCCCNTGNCCGATCGCNAANGCCAAAAGATACAAATCAACGCGATCTCGTCGCTCCAAACTATCCACAGGAAATGCGGCAGAAAATAAACTTTCTGCAACCGGCTCAACCGAAAGACTGATGGCCTCTCCTGATTGCCGGATGGGCAATGAAACGGGCACGGGTCGAGGCGGAGCAGACCACGCTCCAAATTGCTCGGAAATACCCGTAAAAAACTGTTTTTGGTCGAGATCACCTGCCACGGTGAGAACCACTGCTTCCGGGTGATAATGCTTGCGGTAGAACCGTTCGACNCCCTGTGTGTTCATGGCTTGTACAGACCCGACAGTGCCTGCGATCTCTCGAGCCAAGGGGTGCTTAGAACCATAAGCCTGTCTCATCAGCCGTCGCGAAAGCCGCTGGCCTGGGTCATCCTCGCTGTCTCGTATCTCCTCAACAACGACCTCTTTCTCAGCGTGCAAATCCTCGTCGTTAAAACGAGCATTCATAACCATTTCTCGAAGCAGTCGAAGTCCCTCGTCATAGGCTGAAGCAGGCAAGAGCAAATGATAGACGGTTTCATCGTAACTCGTCCACGCATTCACCTCACCGCCCAACTCAGCCACTCGCCGATCAAGGTCACCGGGCGCCAGGTTTTCGGTTCGCTTGAAGAGCATATGCTCATGAAGATGGGCCATTCCCTCCTCACCAGCTTGCTCATGGATACTTCCCACACCAACCCANGCCTGAACCGCCACCACCCCACTTCGGGGACGCGGGGCGAACACCCAGCGCAGTCCGTTCTTCAACACCCCCTCGGAGAGGTCTTCCATNGGGTTTTCTGTCTCTTTGGTGGGTTCCATCATCTTCGGCTTCTNCACCTCCGCGGGTTTCTGGGGGTTGTGAGCACANGCCATCAAGGCAAAAAGAGTGAGGCATCGTTGCATTTTCAATTCTTTCGATGCGGCAAATTCCAGGCGCTNTCAGGCACGGGGTCCTCCCCTTGACCGCCCCAGGGCGAACAGCGCAACAGTCGCCAGATCGTTCCGACCGTCCCGGCGATCGCTCCATGTCGCTTCAAGTAATCGATAGAATAGGCAGAACAACTGGGATGAAAGCGACACCGTCCACCCATCAGTGGNGACAGAAGNACTTGATAGGCTTTGACCAAGCCGATGAGTAGGCGNGCGATCACTTAATGAATTTCCCTTGGATCCGTTAGACNACCTCGAATCGCAGACGCAGCCGCAACCGCAGGACTCACCAACCAAACAGGTCCTGGNGCTCCCATACGACGATCAAAATTTCGATTGGTTGTGCTGGCGGTCACTTCACCNTCCAGTGGAATTCCAGGACCNTTTCCGATGCANGAGCCNCAGCCGGGCTCCGAGATCACGGCTCCNACNGAACGAAAAATATCCAGATANCCATCCCGTTCAGCTGCTTCAGCCACCGATTCNGANGANGGCGTTACNGTCAATCGAACACCGGGNGCTAAGNGNCGACCTTCGAGCACCTCGGCCGCTGCCTTCAGATCGGCATAGGAGCCCCCGGTACAGCTTGCGATNACGACATTNTGAATATCGACCTGACCGCAATCCGACAGGGNTTTNCGATACCGTGAATCGCCCGGACTTGCGACGGTGAGGGGCACATCCTTGAGATCGATTTCAATCACNCGAGCATACGTCGCATCNTCGTCNGGGTAAATCATCTTTGCTGCCCAATCACCTGNGCCTCGGCGTTGCTCCAAAAAATCAACAATGGGCTGACAGGGNTCGATCATTCCNGTCATNAGTCCCCCCTCAACCGTCATGTTGGTGATCACGCTCAATTCATCGACATTCCACTGGTCAAGCCCTGGACCTCCCACNTGAATAACACANGTGTCCGTCGCCGACTCGCGCCATTGNTCCTCTTTGAAATAAGGGTCTCCAATAAGGTGCAAGATCAGGTCTTTGGGACTCACCAAACCCCCGGTCGGCCCAGAAACGAGAACCCTTACCACCTTGGGAACGGTCACCGGAATCATCCCCGTTCGGAGCGCAAAAGCCATGGCGGTCGAGCCGACACCAAAGGCAAAGGTATTAAGAACTCCGGCTGTGGGACTGTGAGAATCCGTCAAACAAAGCACGGTTCCTGGCTCTGCATAATCCTCGACCACCANNCGGTGGCACACACCCGCCGGCAANGAACGATCGGGACCGTGNAGACGAAGGCCCATCGCCTCACAGGCCTCGACCATCTCTTCCGCCAGTCGTCGCGCTGGAGCAAGGCGTTTCGATTTGACGGATTCGGGAACCGTTTCGTGATCGATCAGCACGAANTGATCTTCAAAGCAGGCGACCAACTCAGGGCGCTGGATGGGCATGTTCCCAAACTCTTTTTTGTAGAGATCCACCACCATTCCAGTNGTGTACTCGTGCATGCCCCGAAANCCTGCCTCACAGAGGACTTGATCCCCGGGTTGGACGCTGGNCAACCCAAAGGACTGACCCGCACCCCGGAACCCCCGAGCAGCGATCACCTTCTCCACTGCATTCATCGCTCTTGNNGGTGGATCGAGGTCATAACTCGGCAATATCTCTCCATCGAGTAAGGCTTGCCCATAGGGCAANAGNCCNCCCGATTCAGCCACCGAGCGAAAGAATGGAGGCAGTTCCTTGGCCAGGGCATCNAGGTCGACCTCCTCGCCCGCAAGCAGACGATCAAGCACCTNAGGGTCCGCACTAAACGGCAGTCCAGAATAGACCATATTCTCTTGAAAAATACGTTGAAAGCTTTCGGCGATAACGAGTTNAATACCNGCCCCTTGGTGGGCGACGACAGCCACTTCTCGACTGGAACCACTGCCGTATGCCGCCCCACCAACCACCACTTGAAAACCGCCATGGCGAATGCTGTCCTCGGCNACGACNTCTTTGAAATTGTTTAGAAAATGGGGTCCNAGAATCTCACCCGTGTAGCCCAGGGTACAGGCTTGCCCCGAAATCATGGCGTCGGTGTTGACCGCAAATTGCTTGGGAGCATCCCGAAGGTCCAGTGATTCTCCGGCGAGTTGCCTTTGGATCAAAGCAGCATCTTCCGTAAGAAAGAGCACGCGCCCTTCTAGCTTCATGCAACCCCCGTTTGCCGGGGACTGTTACCAAGACTCGCATTGCAATGCGACGGCAAACATCCGCCGCCGATGCACGAGCATTAACTCATCAAACTCAAGGTCTTTAACTCCCGAAGCTCCTCTCGCAGTCTGGCTGCTTTCTCAAAGTCAAGATTCGCCGCAGATCGCCGCATCTCTCGCTCAACGGCTTTGATTTTCTGGCGCATTTCACCNGCCGGTANAAAGCCGGCCGATTGAAGGAAGGTCAAAAGATCCTCTTGGCCCGGTGCCTTGTGGTCCTTCTCTCGACCACTCTGGCGATGTTTCGCCGCTCGGGGATCCAGTTCTCGATCGTCGGCCCGTCGCTCTCTCGGCATCTCGAGCATTGCTCTTACCGTCGATTTGGGCGTGATCCCATGTTCTTCATTGTGAGCGGCTTGAGCCTGACGGCGTCGAGCGGTCTCTTTGACGACTGCAACGATCGCTTCAGTCTCACGATCTGCATAAAGTAAGGCGCGCCCNTGAACATTTCGGGCGGCGCGACCAACGGTCTGGATCAGACTGCGTTCGTTACGNAGAAAGCCTGCCCGNTCAGCATCCAAGACAGCCACCAAACCAACTTCCGGTAGATCNAGCCCNTCACGCAACAGGTTGATCCCGATCAAGACATCGTAAACCCCTTGGCGCAANTCGCCCAACAACTCGATCCGCTCCANTGTGTCGACATCGGCGTGTAGGTAGCGGCAGCGAATGCCAAGGTCATCGAAATACTCAGCGAGGTCCTCAGCCATTTTCTTCGTCAACGTCGTGACTAAAACCCTCAGTTTCTGAGCGANCGTTTGATGGATTTCGTGGACTAAATCATCCACTTGNCCNTGCACCGGCCGGATCTCAATCTCTGGATCGAGGAGGCCCGTCGGCCGAATCAACTGTTCGACCACCTCACCATGGGTTTGCTCCAGTTCGTAATCGCCCGGTGTGGCCGACACATAAACGGTCTGATTTCGTCGCTNGATCCACTCGTCAAACCGAAGCGGTCGATTGTCCAGCGCGCTCGGNAACCGAAANCCATGCTGTACCAGCGTTTCCTTCCTTGCCCGATCCCCCCGATACATCCCCCGCACTTGTCCAATCGTCACATGACTCTCATCGACGAAGGTGATGACATCATCAGGAAAGTAATCGATCAGGGTAGGAGGCGGCTCGCCTTCCGCTCGGCCGCTCAGCCAGCGGGAGTAGTTTTCAATACCTGAGCATGTCCCAAGCGTCTGGAGCAATTCCAGATCATGACGAGTCCGTTGATCGAGGCGCTGCAACTCGAGGAGCTTTCCATCGCACTTGAGTTGCTCCAGACAAACTTGCAACTCCCCTCGGATACCTTGCAAAGCCCGATTCATCTGATCGGCAGGCAACACGTAATGGCTACCAGGATAAACAACCGCTGACTCCAAATCCTCCAAGACCCGACCCGTTAGAACATCCACTCGCTGAATCCGCTCCAACTCATCGCCGAAGAAACCGAATCGAAGGGCTCGATTTTGCTCGTGGGCTGGAAAAACCTCTATCTGATCACCCCGAACACGAAAGGTTCCTCGGTCGAAGGCAGTGTCGTTACGGTCGTAAAGAGAAGCGACCAACGAGCGCATCAAATCCCTCGGCTCGAGGATTTGACCCACGGAGAGCGAGATCATCATCTGTCGCCAGAAATCGGGCGTTCCAATTCCGTAAATACAAGATACCGATGCCACGACCACCACATCTCGTCGCTCCAATAGGGCGCGCGTCGCACGGTGGCGCATGCGATCGATCTCGTCATTGATGGAAGAGTCCTTTTCCACATAGGTATCGGTACTGGGGACATACGCTTCCGGTTGATAGTAATCGTAGTAAGAAACAAAATACTCTACAGCCATGTCCGGAAGCAGGCTGGACAGTTCTTGAAACAGTTGGCCCGCAAGGGTTTTATTGTGTGCAAGGACCAAGGCAGGTCGCTTTGAACGGGCGATAACGTGAGCCATTGTAAAGGTTTTGCCAGATCCGGTGACGCCCAGAAGTACCTGGTCGCTACGCCCCTCACTCAGCCCTCGGCAAAGCGCCTCAATGGCTTGGGGTTGATCCCCCGTTGGCTGATATTGGCTCTCCACACGAAAGCTCACAGGCACCTCCACCTCTTCAATCGCCCGGTTGCTTCATGCGATCAACTAGGCTTTCCCTCGAAAGGGTTGTAACCGAAATCAGGGGAGTTAACGTTGATCGGCCGCGCCCTCATCCTCAGTGCTTTGCTGCTTCCGTCTGGACGGGTACTGGCCCTGTCCACCGAGGCGGTTCCCCGCTGGGCCTTGGAAAAACTAAATGAATCGCTCGCAGGAACAGTGACCAGCCAAGGTGTTCGTTTCGATACCGAAACTGGGCTCACCCTAACGGGCGTACGGGTCACGGCACCCAACGGACGGCTCGTTCTACAAGCTCAACGCATCACGGCTGAGGTCAGTATCGGCAAACTCCTCGCCGATATCGTCAGTATTGACGCGATTGAAATCACGGGACTTAAAGCAAGCCTCAGAGAGAGTAAGGATGGGAATTTTGACCTCGTTGAAGCCTTTATGCCTCGCCAGAAAAGCGTCAGTGATGGTGAAAAGAGCGGCGGCGGTGTTCGAATTCAACGGCTCAGCATCAACAACAGCGAATTTGAATTAAGAGTTCCAAGTGCCTCGCTGGTCATTCGAGACCTCAACATCTTTGGACGGCTGAGTGTCGTCGACACCTTGACGGCTCGTCTTCGGCTGAACAGTGGCGCAATCACCTTTCGCCAGCCCGCCCGAGGAGAAGCGAACCTCTCGACTGTTTTTCGTGGCATCATCGTCAAAGAACTTCGCCTCGATGATCAACACATCCGAATCGGGAAGGGGTCATTACGGGTCGATACGGATCATCGGTTGGCATTGTCGGGTAAAGTCAACACGGGAGCAGATCGAATCGCCCTCGACTTCGACGGACGAATCCCACCACGATGGCTTAACCGAAGCCTTGGGGCGGGTGAGTCGATTCCACCGATGGGCGCGATTCAAACCCAAGGTCGAATTCGGGGAGCAATGAGCGACCCAACGGTGGAATTTGAACTTTCCACGACGAACGTCGTGTTGCCTTCGGGTGCCCCACGACTCTCCACATTTGCGGCGCAGGGGAAGTACACTTCGACCAAGCTTTTCTTGTCCCAAGTTGAAGCCGCCACTCTTGGTGGCAGTGTCAAGATGTCGGGGACCATGGCGATGGATGATCGCTTCGAAAGCCGGCTGAAAGGTCGATTGTCGAACATTAGCTTAGCTGCTGCGGAGGAGAGCATGACCCCGTATGGTGGCCGTTACACCGGAATGGTCACTCTTCAGGGACCGATGCTCTTTAGCGACACCCATCCCCTGAGTATTCAACTCGATGGTCAAGTCGATGGCTTTCAAATCCCCAGCATCGGACGCCGAGACGTGCTTGTTCGAGGCGGGATCCTACAAGGCGACTCCATTCTTCTTCAACCTACCACTCTGAAGACTGGGCGTAGCACGGCAAAGGTAGAAGGTCCGATCTACCCACGCCTGGCATTGGGTTGGAGTTTACAAAGCACGCGACTAAAAAGGCTCCTCTCAGCGCTTGACGTGAACGATTATCTACCTCAGCGAGTCACCGCTTCCGGTCGGCTCGTTTTAGAGCCTCGCTTCCGATTGAGTTTCTCTCTCAATGCGGGTCGGTTTGAACTCTTCGACATGCCCTTCGGCCCAACTCGAACCCAAGGGATCATGACCGATGATCTGCTGGTGCTAAAACAACTCAAATCCACCTTATCCGAGGGTCAAGTTCAATCGGAACAACTCACCATGCGTCTCAACGATCCAACCTCCATGAAAGGGGATCTCAATGTGATTCAGATGATGCTTCCTGGCATCGAAGGGAAAGCAACGCTGGAACTGAAGTCGCCGGATTTCGATCAGTGGAATGGGGATCTATTGGTCGAAGATATCGTCGCCGGTGGCATGGCCTTGGGGAACTTGGATACGAATCTAAGATTCGATGGAAAAAGGCTCGATCTACGGTTTCGAGACTGGGAGGATGGGCTCGGGATTCTAAACGGGAGTTTAGGGTTCGAATTAGCGACCAATCGTCCCGATGGAAGCCTCAGCCTGTACTTGGACCAGACAGGTCTTCAAATGCTAGGTAGTGACATTCTCGAAGGGCGAGCGAAGCTACTTTTGCAACCCAAAGGAACCATGGACCAGATCGCTGCACGGGCGGTCTTGGAGATGGATGGACTACGGGTTGCCGGGGTTCCCCTGGGTCAAGGTCAGATGGAATTTGCTGCCACTCCGAACCACCTCGGAGGGATCATCAAATTGCGAGGAAATGGTCGTGCGCAGGGCTCGGTTCGACTGACAAACAACTTCGAACAACTGGATTTACAACTGCAATGGTCCGGTTTGGAAATCGCCTCACTGCCCACGGGAATTAATGACCTGCGAGGCAAGGTTGATCTTCATACCCGTCTCACAGGACCCCTGACGGCACCTTTGGGTGAAGCAAACCTTCGACTTCGACACTTGCGAATTGGCGGCCAACCCCTGGGAACAGGCAACGGCGGACTTCGCCTTGTACTGGATCCCAACCGACTCCAAGCGGATCTCGAACTGATCGGGTGGCTCAACGGCACATTGGTGAGCGGCTGGCCGAACCTCGAGAATATGGACCTGACCGCCGAACTGAATGCCAACACGCTGGAAGACTTAGCGCCCACGTTAAGAATGACCGGAAGCACCGCTTCCTTGGGCGCAAAGTTGCGACTTCTTCGGCGTCGAGGAGTTCCCAGTGGCCAGGTGATGATCCATCGACTGCAAGTCTCGAATCCAGTCTTACCCGGACAGGAATTAGAAAACGCAGGCGACATCATTTTGGGTTACGGTGGCGGCCGTGTTCGGGTCGAAAAAATGGGCATAAAAATGGCCAATGGGCAACTCTCTGTTCAAGGATTTGTCGAACCAGAAGAAGACGATGGTCGAGTCAATCTGAGGGTGGAAGGCGCCTTTCCAATGGAGGTCCTCCAAGCCTTGGATCCAGGCTTTTCGTTGGCTCGAGGTCGAATCGCTCTTCAAGGCCTCGCCCGGGGACAACTTTACGATAACCCGAGCATCCAAGTGAAGGTACAGCCTGAACCGGGCACCACCATCATTCACAGCACATATCCACGCCCGCTAACCATTTTGTCAGGGCAAATAGAAGCCGACCAAAAGAAGGCAAGCGTCCAGGATCTCAGAATCAAAAGTGGCAGCGGCGAACTGCGATTGGACGGCTTTGTGACCCTGGAGGACTTAGCGCCCCAGGCTGCTGAGGTGAACCTGAGCATGAATGCGTTTCGATATCGATTTGGGAAGAACTTTCTTGAAATCAACAGTGACCTCAAAGCCTCCGGTCCGCTGATCGGTGCAAAAATCAATGGCAACGTGCACCTGGTGCGGGGTAAAATCGAAGAAAAGGTCGATTTGACGACACTCGTTCTCAGCAACCGAGTCGAAGGAAGCGGCCAAAGTCTCCGTGATCTTCTGGGCGCTTATTCGGACACAGAACTCGATCTTCAGGTCACCAGTTCAGAAGAAGTCTTTATCCAAGCGGGTCTACCGGTCCTGGCTGCGGAATTGACGCCGAGCATCGACCTCAAAGTCGGTGGCTTACTCGCAGAACCAGAGATCTCCGGTGTGCTCGAAGTCGATGAAGGTCAGGGGGCAATTATTTTCCCCAAAGCTCGGTTTATCGTCGATTCAGCGAGCGTCGACCTTAGCCAAGATCCATTTTTCATCGCCCTCGATGCGACCTGGGATTACGTCCCGAGACGGCGCAGCAGTGACCAAGATGAGATCATTACGCTGAAGCTTGGGTTGTCAGGTCCCGTGGACGAGGTGGCGATCAAACTCGCCGCCCCTGACTTCCCCGAAATAACGGATGCACAACTTTTGGCCATGCTCGCTCAAGGTCAAACACCAGACCACTTGGTCAATCAGAACACCTCGGACGAGAGCGACGGAGAACTCGGTAGCATCGCTCTCAAAATGTTCGCTGGTCAGATCATTTCAGTCTTTGAGCGCAATCTAGAGTTGGTCCTTAATTCAGCGCTGCAGATGCCCACAGAGGTGACCATTGACCCTGGAGTTGAGCGCCTCCGAATGGAGGCAGTGATACAACCCATCAACCGCCTCGAAGTGATCGGCGAAACCGAACTCCTGTTCAGCAATGATGATGAGGTCACGGAAACGCAAACAAACAGCCAAACAGAAGGTTCATCCAGCCGCCAGGCGATTCGAACCACCTATGTCATCTCGGATCGACTGCGCGCAGAAGCCAACCTCCGCAACGGCTTCATCACCGATGAGGATGGATCCCAAGTCTTGGAACTTCTACTCAATCTTCGCTGGAGGTTATTTCAGCGATGATGTTCGGCTGGCTGCTCCTTGCAGTGACCTCCCAGGGGTTCCAACTGCAATTAGAATTTGATCCTCCCATCCCAAAGGTAGAGGCAAGGTCGATCCAACACTTCCTTGAGGCTGATCAGCGCCAACTCCCAAGCCCCTTGTTGATCAAACGCTTACATCGAGACATCGATTTGATGCATCGATTTGCCGAGAGGACATGCAGGCGCCAGTCAGGTTCGACCCGGATTTTCGTCTGCCGGTTGGTGGAAAGTCCACGGGTCCGAAACGTGAAGATCGAGGGACGCCTTCCCTATTCCATCCTTCGCAGCGATATTCTTCGCCGGGCGATCCTGCGTCCCGGTAAGCGCTTACCGATCAAAGAGTA
>NZRT01000094.1 GCA_002696345.1 Myxococcales bacterium | reverse complement strand
TTTATTCTTGGTCAACGTGATCGCTCCCGGATCCGGTGGAGAATTGGCTGCTTTGGCGGCCGATACACCGACGATTTCCGGTCCTTCATCGCCGCTCGAATTCCTGCAAGCTCAGGCCAAGAAGTTGGTCCAAGATCCGATTCAGGCCTGGAGCCGTAACAATATCCTGGCCATCCTTGTCTTTGCCTTAGCCTTTGGCCTCGCACTCGGTAAAACTGGGCGGGGAGATGGACTTGCTCACGGGTTTGACGTCGCCTCGGACGCACTCGGACGATTGGTCACACTGGTCCTCTATGCGACGCCAGTGGGCGTGTTCTGCCTCGCTGCGAAGCAGGTCGCTCAAACCGGCTGGGAGCCGATCCTGAAACTCGGCTCGTACGTGCTTGTGGTTGCAGGTGGCTTGGCCTTCCATGGTTTGATTCTCCTGCCCCTGATCATTTGGTTGTTCGCAAAGCGCTCGCCGCTCGCCTTCTTTAAGGCTGCGCTCAAGCCACTTACCGTGGCTTTTGCCACAGCCTCGAGCGCCGCAACCCTTCCGGTCACCATGGAGGCAGCAGAGGAAGCGTTGGACGTTCCCCCCACAGTCAGTCGTGTTGTTCTTCCTCTAGGAGCCACGGTTAACATGGATGGAACCGCCTTGTATGAGGCCGTGGCTGCGCTGTTTATTGCGAATCTCTACGGCATTCATTTGGATCTCGGTGCCCAATTGATCGTTGCGGTCACCGCCTGCCTCGCCGCGATTGGTGCGGCGGGAATTCCGAGCGCTGGATTGGTCACGATGGCCTTGGTATTGAGCGCCGTTGGTTTGCCCCTTGAGGGCATCGGGATGATCCTCGCAGTGGATCGGTTTCTCGATATGATGAGAACAAGCGTCAATGTGCTCGGTGATTTGGGAGGGACGGTTGTCGTGCAGCGTTTTGCCTCCATTGAAACCGTCGACACATCGGTGGGCGGAGTCGATGACTAAAACCCGACTTTATTTGGTTCTCGGCGTCCTTTTGGCCTGTCGTCACGGGGGCACGAATCCGGGACCTCAATCGGTCGATTCGGGCGCTGTTGAGTTGTCGTTTACGCAAGCCCAAGCGGGGGCCTTTCGAGCCAACCCACAGATTAACCCCGTCTTGCCGCTCCGATTGACTGCAGACCGAGCGGAGACGTTGGAAGTGCGCTTGGGGGACGAGACGAGGTTCGCTCGACGCTTGGATGATGGAACTTGGATTGTTGAGTTTAAGACCGATGCCCTAATCGACGGCGTGTACACCGTGGAAGCGGTGGCGAGGTCTGAGGCAGGAACGGGGCGGGCACAGGTTCGTCTCGCCATTGACAGGAATGGCTTTCAATACACGGATTGGGCGCAGGTAGGCACTGCCGATAGTCCACAGCTACATCGGCACGAAAGCCATCTCTACATGACTTGGACCGATCGCCGTGATCAGCCCCGGGGCGGTTATCTTCAGACGATTGATGGCAGTGGGCAAGGGATAAGCGAGCCACTTCAAATTACCCCGCTCGAGCATGAAGTGGCGCGGATGGAAGTGGCATTAGGCGACGGTAAGATCGGCATGATCTATCAGCAGTTAGAGGGGGACAACCGTCGGCACTGGGTTCGAATTCTCGATCTGCAGGGACATGTTGTCCTCGAATCCAGACTCGTCGACTTCGATGGGGATACCGGCAGATTTCAACATGGAATCGCTTACGATGGTGAAGCCTGGGTCGGTGCTTGGCGAGTCATGGACGGTGATGGAAGCGAGAGGATCCGTTGGGTTCGATTTTCGGATCAGGGCATTCTCGCAGGTCCGATCGACGTGACAAGCGCTGGTGCAAATGACCCCCACGGAAGCTTTTTGCCCTACATACAGATGCGGATCGCCGCTCGCCAGCAACACAGTGTTGTGAGCTTCAATCGGGGGTATTGGGAACAAAATTTGGCCATGACGATCAACCGTAATCAGGTCCTGGTAATCGATCCGAGCGGTGAGGTTGTGGAAGAAGGCATCTTGCCCCACGACTTGCTGATGCCCTTCGAATTTGAATCTCATGTGCATTCAGTGGGGGAAGAGATCATCACCTTGAGTACGGCGAGTTCATTGGCTGATGAGGCGCTCCACGAGCCCCACAGAATCTTTGCGAGCCGAGTTCCCGAAGCCTTTCCTGCACCGACGGACGATTGGGATTATACTTTGGTTCTCGACGCACCCCGTACCCGTGGCGAAATGATTTTAACGCCCCATGCAAAGGAGTGGGCGGTCATGATGTGGACCGATGAGCGGGGTCGCGACCAGCCGGGATCCCCGGAGGACAAAATTCAGGTCCTTACGGCCCCCTTATCCAGCCCCGAGCGTGGTTTTCGGCTTGGAACTCACCGGGCAATTCCTCATGCTCAGGTCTTCAGCGGTATGGCGAAACTGAGTGCACAGTCTCTTGGGTCTGCAGTTTTGGTCGTTTGGATCGATGAGCGCAATGCATCGTCCCAACAGTCCCGTCCGGAGGTTTTCATGGAGATGGTTTGGTTCTAGCGTTCGCCGAGGCGGGACTCACGGCGCACTCAGGAGGCAAAGAGTCGAGTGGGGTCTTTAAAGCTCTTAAACTCCAGGGCGTTTCCTGCTGGGTCGAGAAGGAAGAAAGTGGCCTGTTCGCCGGGTTCGCCGACAAACCGAATTTTGGGGGCGATGAGGAAGTCCTGATGACCCTCCTGCAGACGATCTGACAATCGATGCCAATGGGTCCAGTCAAGGATGAGCCCGAAGTGTCGAGTTGGGACCGTATCTCCGTCGACGGTATTACCGAGAGCTCGATGGCACTCTTGGGGTTTCAGGTGGGCGCTGATTTGGTGTCCGCCAAAATCGAAATCAATCCAGCGGCCTGGGGCTTCACGGCCAATGCGACAGCCCAGAAGGTCCACATAAAAGCGTCGAGCAGCCTCCAGGTCGTCGACGGGAAACGCCAGGTGAAAGAGCTGCTGAGCCGGGAGAGGCATGGGCTTATCGCTCCTGGTGCAGGCGTAATACAAGGTGCAGAGATTTGATGAGTTCCATCAAAGCAAGGCGTCTCGGGTCCCGCAAACCCTCGTAACCGCCGCCTCGCACATGCATGAAGCCGACACCGGCTGGGACCGGAAGGTCGACCGCCTCATAAAAGGTATGGTTGCAAAGGTAGCGTCCAGCATCATCACTCGATTCAATAGGATGCCCCCGTCGTTGTAAGCCCTCCACCAGATCAGCCACCGGCCATGGGCAGGGTTTCTGGTGCCCAACTTTCTGGCGCGGATCGATTGGACCCGGCAGTAACATTTCATCAAGGGCATCCGGCTGACCATCCTGCTGGTTGATGGCGACGGTCTCCAACTGAACGTAGCCTTCTCGAGAGCCGACGCCGGTCAAAAGCAAGACGTGGGGAGAAACCGTCTGAACCCTTCGACGAAGCCACGCCCCGCTGTGTTGCCAGGAGACAGGCAGAACCCAACGATGCACATTAAAGCCAGCCAAGTTCCAGGGTAGGGAGCGCACCAAAGCGGTGGTCGGATTGTCCGTGACGCCGGGAAAGGGACCGAAGCCACAAACGAGAATTCGATCAGCCTCAGGCTGCACGATACCGCCGCCGCCTCAGTAGCCAGAGACTCAGGATGAGAAGCCAGCCCGACAGGTCGCCACGACTCTGGCAACCACAACCTACAGCGGGGTCGAGGACCACGTTGATCGCTGCTTCGGTTACCCCACCGGATGATTCAACGCGTACGTGAACCTGGTATTGACCTGGCGCGTCACCAATCATGATGGCTTCTGAGTTCGTTCCCTCGAGACGGCCGGAATCAACTGGCTTGAGACTCCACTCGATGGAGGTGATGTCATCTCCGTTCGGGTCATTTGCGAGGACTTTGAGTTGGATTTCTTCACCGACTCGGCCTCGAGGTGTGGTTTCGAATGAGACCTCAGGGGGCAGATCGCTCACTGTGACGGTGAGTTCATCGGGATGACCCGCATGGGTGCCGTTGGTGACATCCAGTCGGAAGACATAGGCACCGGCAGTCGTGCCCTCGAAGGTCGCCAGTTGTTTCTTTCCATCGTCGATGATCGGCAGCGCTCCCGTTGGGCTGCTCAATGCTGTCCACGAGAAGCGATGGGGTCCTGCACCCTCGGCATTGGCTCGCAATTGGATCCGCCCTGGGGCTGCTTCGAAATCGCTGCCAGCCAGTGCTCGAGGCGCCTCGGGGGAGGGGGTAATCTTCAGTTCGAGATATTGCTCGGCGAACTGACCCTCGGAATCCTCAAGCCGCAGCATGATCCCGATGATGCTGTCCCGCTCTGCTTCTGTCGGTGTGAAGTGCAAGACGGTGTCTTCGTCGATGAGTGCACTTTCAGGACCTTGCACGATGGAAAGGTTGACGATGTCCCCCTGCCCGAGGTCGTCATCCTCACCGTGGATCGCATAGGCTAGATCCTGTCCTACCGCCAACTCGCTTGGCGGCTCAGAAATGAAACGAGGTGCACTGCTCGCTCCTCTGACCCGGAGCGTGAACGTGTACCGCCCGAAGGCACCTTGGCTGTCTTCGGCGGTAAAGGTGAGGTCATACTCACCGGTTTGATTCGCTTCGGGTGTCCAACTGAGTTGTCCACCGTCATCCCGCAAGCCACCGGGCAGAGCGACTGCTGGGCGAACAGTCGCTGAGCCGTCCTCACGGTCATGACTACCGATCGAGATTTGGGCTTCTTCGCCGACGGTGAGCAAAAATATATCGCCGGGCAGGGAATCTAGATCGGGGGCGTTGATGAAGAGGCTGGGCGCCTCGTTGGCTGGCACAGTGACCGTATAAGCGACCGGCAGGCGAGCTTCGTCGACACCGTCGCTGGCGATCAGGTCGAATTCAACGCCCCCCGGATCCGATGGTCTCGGATTTGCGAGGAGTCGCCACGTTCCATCGGCCAGATGTTGCAAACGATGCCCAATCGGCGCCATCGGATCGAGTCGTACGTTGATTTCCTGACCCTCCGGGTCGGTCACTGCAAATCGAAGTTGGTGCTCCCCATGCACTGGAACGCTTGCGCCTTGTGCCATTCCTTCGAGGATCTCGAACTGCGGCACTTGATTGGCTGGTTGGAAGCGCACCACTGTGTCTGCTGCGATGCTGTGGCGACCGTATCGGTAGGTCGTGGCCTGGTCCCTCATGCGGTTCTGAACGCCAACAGTGATCGCCCGAGTGCTTTGGTGTGATGTGGCGAAGACAAGGTCGATTTGTGAGGAACCTTCTCGCAGCTGGACCTGCCAGGTCATGGTGTTGTCTTGGTTGCCGATTTCCCGCCCAGTATGGGTCCAGATGAAGACACGGTCCCCCCTTGTTCTTGTGGTGGCATACCACCCTGAACTGGGATTCCAGTCGGTCCAATAGCCAAAGATGGCAAGTGCTGGTCCTGAGGCATAAGGCAGCGCCCTCCCCGAACAACAAAAGGCGTTTGTAAGTGAGTCGAATGCAATGAATCCGTTGGAGGAAGCCCAGAACTGAGTCACGGCCTCGCCATAGAAACGGGTGGGGAAGGGCAGGTTGAAGGGCCCTTGAACGCTATCGTCACCGAAAACGACCGAAACAGCCCCAACAGGGCGACCGATGAAACTTACATCAGGGCCTCCCGGCTGAACGTTGTCGACGACGTCGTAGGTAAAGGATGGACCATTGCTCCCAGCAGGATCCTGTCCAGGAATGGGCAGGTCATTTCCATCCTCGTCGTGGGGACCGACGTGAGCCCCGGCCATCATTGGAGTGAAAAGCAGACTTGCACCGATGAGCAGCCGTCCTAGGTTCTTCATCACAGGGGCTCTCCTCATTCGCCTGGTTTTTGGATAGCTTGTGGCGGCCGGGACAGCCACCCCGGATTTTAAGGGAGCAGAAAAGCATGGTGCGAATTTCCTTATTTGCGCTGGCAGCGTGGAGCGTCATGGCCTGCGAGCCCTTGGCGACCAGTTGGGTCGGCGAGGAGAATTTCCCCATCGATCGTGCAGAGACCATTGAAGTGGGTGAGGAGAACCCTCAGCGGTTGAAAGTCATGACATGGAACGTGAAGTTCGGTGGTGCTCGGATCAACTTTTATTGGGATTACTGGGGCGATCGAGTGCACATGACGTCCGCCGAGGTTCAAGCCAACATGGACGAGGTCAACGCATTGATTCGCCAAACGGAGGTGGACATTCTCCTTGCACAGGAAGTGGATCGAAACTCGAAGCGTGCAGCTTACTTGGATCAGGTTCAGTACATTCTTGATCACACGCAGATGAATTATGCTGCCTTTGTCCCGGTTTGGAAGGTCCGCTTCCTCGCCAGTGAAGGCTATGGTCGCGTCGAGTCGGGGATCGTCGTCTTTTCCCGATATCCCATCGAGTCGAACACCCGAATTGCGCTGCCGGATCGTGGCGACCAAGATGCGATCACCCGGTATTTTTATCTGCATCGTGCGCTGAATGAAGCGGTCATCAATTTGGGGGATACGAAGATCACCGTTCTGAACGTGCATCTGGTGGCCTATGCCAACGATGGCGGGATCACGAAGGGGCTGCAGTTGGAGCAAACCCATACCCGGGCAAAGGCAGCGACCCATCCGATGCTCGTCGGAGGCGACTTCAACTCGCTACCACCTCAGACGCAGCGGATCGCTGATTTTGGCGATGATGGCCCCTTCATGCCGGAAGAGACCGATTTCGATGGCGACACCTACGACCTGGCCGAGATGGACCTGTTCTACAATGATCCTGATCTCCAGCCAGCGTTGCAACTGGATGATTATGGTCAGACTGAGGTGGACCAACTCCAGCACTACACACACACCGTCGCGGACCCCCTCCAGGCACCCGACAGTTTCTGGAATCGCAAGCTGGATTACCTGTTTGTGGACTCGGGCTCCATCGTTGCTGGTTCCACCCATACGCTGCAGAAACCAGGCGATGGCAATCCACCGCTGCCCGATCAACTCGATCCCATGTTGTTATCAGACCATTGCCCCGTGGTCACCACCTGGGAGTTGCCGTGATGAAACTGTTCACGACCTGTTGTCTCCTCCTGCTTTCGGGCTCGGTCTTCGGACAAGATCCCCCGCCATCAAATGGCGCGGTGAATCCCGCTACGAATTCAAATGCAGAAGATTCTGAGGAAGCAGGGCCTCAAATCGAGGCACGTGTCCCTGCAGTCACTGTCTTGACCGCCCGTCAGACAGCCCATTTATTGCCCGCGGGAGTGAGTCAATGGGGGCTCTTCGGACCGTACACTCGTGGTCTAAAAGGCGGCTTGGAATTGGAGCTTAGACCGCTGGTCTTCACACTCATGGCAAGCCCCAATGCCGTCGTTCGAGGAGGCGTTCACCGGCAGGGACTCTGGCGCATTGCGGCTGAGGGCGGCTTAAGCATACCGACGATGGGGATGAAAATGTGGCAAGGAGGGGAGGACAACCCCTTACCCTTGCCGGTAAGCCTGTATGGAAGAGCGGATACAATTCCCTGGATTTTGGTTCCTCGGGTTGGGCTCATCGCATCTCGGGGGACCTTGGATTCGGATGTGCTGACATTGCGAGCTGATCTGTCGATGGCAGTCCAAGCGGGTGAGGGGAGCTTTAATGCCACAGAACATTGGTTGTTGGGATTGCTGTTGGCGCCTGTCGATACGGGATACCGGGCTCGACTCGGCGCGACTTACGATCGGCTGATTCATGATCGAGTTCGTCTGCGAACCAGCCTCGATCTTTACACCCACGGCGCTCAGCCGGACCGTCTTCGAGCACTCGGGAAGGTCGGCATCGAAATCGCTGCCTGGCGTTCGTCTGCCGGCCGTTGGCGTCGAGTTGGTCTGGGTGTCGGCTGGCTCAACAGCGATACGTATGCGGTAAATGCGGACCGTCAGCGGGTGCGAAGTAACGACTTTTTACCCCTCTTCGACATCGTCTTTTAGTCCGCCTCGAAGGACCAGCAGATCAGGTACTCTACATTGCCGTCAGTCCCCTTGATCGGGCTTTCCATCCAGCCGAGTTCGACCATGTTGAGGTCGCTGCCGACCTGCCGAATTGCCTCCAAAGCCTGCTGGCGGTGCAATGGGTCTCGAACGATTCCGCCTTTGCCGACTTGGTCTCGACCCACCTCGAACTGAGGTTTTACCAGGGCGTAAAGACGACCCGGTCCCTTGAGGTGCGGGCGCATCGACGGAAGAACCCGTCTCAGGCTGATGAAACTCACATCGACCACGCCTAAGCTTGGGGCGGGGTCGAGACGATCTGGCTCCAGCCGAGCGATATGAGTTTTCTCTAGATTCACCACTCGGGGATCCTGACGGAGTTTCCAGGCCAGTTGGTTGTGACCTACATCCACGGCATAAACTCGAGCAGCACCATTTTGCAGCAGGACATCGGTAAAGCCCCCGGTCGAAGCGCCCACATCCAAGGCGATGCAGCCTTCGAGCAGATAGGGCCAGCGCTCAAGCGCACCTGCGAGTTTAAGGCCCCCTCGACCGACGTAGGGGAGGTCATCGCCTTTTAACCGAATCTCAGCCTCTATTGGAACCTTCGTGCCCGCCTTGTCGACCCG
Organism: Myxococcales bacterium; assembly: GCA_002696345.1. Classification (GTDB taxonomy): domain Bacteria; phylum Myxococcota; class UBA4151; order UBA4151; family UBA4151; genus UBA4151. Next base: position 31,556 of record NZRT01000094.1, on the reverse strand, counting down.
GTGCTCATTGACGATGACGTCCCCAGCCATGATTCGAGCCTGCGCCCGGGTACGGCTGTCTACCAAGCCTCTTTGAACCAGCAGGAGGTCGATACGTTCCTTCGCCAAGTTTAGCCCCGAAGATACCAGTCGGGGCTACCGACCTGATGTCGCATCCTCTTTAGGAGCCCATCTCGTAGGGGGAAAAGGTTCGCTGCATCGGCCCGATTGTACGCCATAAGATCAGCCAGCGCCCAGATCCCCTGATCACCGCCGCTAAGAAATCGATCCCAGAGAGCCATTGCTTGTCGTCCTCGAAGTGCCGCAATGCGAGGGTCCCTCTGAATCCCCAAGCGGCGCTCAGCCACTTTGAGTCCACCGCGCATCCCGACGCGCCGAGTCAGGTCCGAGAGGTCGAAATGACGATCTAACGGGATATCGGTACCGAGCAATCGACGCAGCATGTTTAAGTCAAACTTACGACCGGCAAAGGTGAGAATAGCACCGGGCATCCAACGGTCCGGTAACGTTTCAAATGGATAAAGCCGAACGGGAGCACCATCGAGTCGGCCCTCTGGGGTCCACCGACCGGGCAGAACCCGAGGGGCGGCTTCCAGGAAGGCTGTAATAGCCTCCTGTGCTAAATAAAGTTCAGTGGGTTTGCCAGCTCGCGCCAAAGCCATCATGGTTGGCTCGCCCTGGCGGTCGCATTCGAAATCGATGGCGAGAGTTTCCGGCTCCATCGCCTCCAACAATCGCCAACGATGCCTGGGCGCCAACTGATCAAAAATAGATCGCCAGTCTTGATCCTGCCAGTGTTCTAGGCTGCGACGGAGCAGCCGCAACTGACGGCTGGATGCGAGGCCAGCGATGTTTAGGGGACCTGTTTGAAGCCATTTGAGGAGTTCATCATGGGAAGTTAATCCTTGCCGCCAAAGCTTTTGTTCGACTCGGTCACCGACACCGACCGCGGGGGAGATCGACTGTTCCCATAGCGTCGGTGCCGGTTGTTCCAGTTCCCGGGCTAACCGTCTTTGCAGGGCTTCATCCGCAGGTGGCATCGGGAGTTTCCGCAGGTGTTTGGCATCCGCCCACACAAGGGCTTGTCCTTCTGCTGATTGGGGCTCCGCATCGCTACGAATCTGAAAGATTCGCATGATGAGGCGAAAGTCCTCGTAATTATGCTCTACTCGAGCCCACTCGGGGCCGACCTCAACGTCTACAGCCAACTCTTCTCGACATTCTCGCTGCAGCGCCTGGGGGGCCCGCTCACCGAGTCGTTGTTTACCGCCGGGAAGTTCCCAGGTCCCGGCGAGATGTTTTCCTTCGGGACGCTGTGCCAATAAAACGTGATGTCCCCGTCGCCACAAGGCAGCGCTGACCCGAAGCACCGGGAGGGCCTTGCCGGCCCCTCTCTGGGTCACAGGCTCCGCTCGAGATGACGCACGGCCGAACGGATTTGATGGGGAGCGATCGGACGTGTCACGAAGGCTTTTGCGCCCATCTCTAGAGCCTGCTCGGCGGCTCCTTCTTCTTGACCAAGAATGACAGCGACAGGTGCTCGCTCGACGAGGGCTTCCAGTAGGTTCCAGCCGGCGAGATCAGGCAGCGCGAGATCAATAAACGCAGCAGAAAACTCCAGACTCGGTTCCAGTTCTTCGGGTTGGAGAACGTTACAGGAACTGTAGCCTTCCTCCGTCAGAAGCCCCCGTATCCAGGCGGTTAGCCAGGGACCATGGGCGAGGACGAGTATCGGATCCTTCACTGCAATGCATCTCCATGGTTCTTTGCAAGGAGATAAAGCATGCCGCCGTTGCTCAGCAAGACCGCCAGTTGTTTGCGTAAAGCCGGACCGGCACTGAATCCGTTGCCCGTATCGATCACTTGAAGTACGTCACCGGTTTGAGCATTGAGGCGGGTCATCGGCCCCGTACTTCGACCAAACCAAAGGACGCCATCTCGGACAATCGGTTCGGTCGGGACACCACCTTGAAATCGATACCTCCAAAGGCTTTTACCTGTCTTCCTATCGATGGCTGCGACCCGATCTCGGGCGGTGAGATACAGTCGCTGGCGATCTGCGGCGATACCGTGGACGCCTCGTAGGCGTTTCCGGTGCCACTGGACTGCGCCGTCGGCCAGTTGAAGGGCATACACACCACCCGCATAGGACGCCGTGTAGATGATTCCGTCCAAGACGACAGGACCCGCGTCCACATCGGCGAAATCCCGCCCCTCTGGTCCGAGGCGTTTGGCCCAGACGAGATCACATTCGTCCTCTTTGGGGTCATCATTGATGGCTAAAAGTTGTCCGTCGGAGGTGCCCATAAGGACTAGACGCTTGGCCTTGCCTCGTTGGGATAAAGGCAACAGTACGGGCGTAGGGCGGGTGTGCCCGTACAGGGTGACTTGGTCCGGCCGTCCCCCATCTTCGTAGCGGTCGCAAGTCCACCTCAGGGCACCGTCTTGGAGGTCCAGGACGACCAGTTGGTCTAATCCTGTTTGCAGATACACCTTCCCTCGAGACACGACGGGCGGCGCTGCAGGCTCGGTGCCTAGAGGGAAGACCCAAACACGTTCGCCAGTATCGGCCCGAAGTGCGTGCAGCATTCCATCGTCAGCGGTCACCAGAACAGCAGGTCCTGAGATGACCGCTTGTCCGCTCACTCGACCGGTAAAGTCCTGCTTCCAAGCCAGGCTGCCATCGGCGAGTTGAAGTGCTTGAAGTTCCCCCTTTGCCGTGCCCACCAAAACGCGCTGGTGAACCGGATCCAAGGTGGGCCGACTTCGCTGTTCTTTACTCTCGCTCGAGGTTTGGAGCCTTTGACTCCAAAGCAATCCATAGCCGGTGTCGCTTGCGGCCGACGAAACAGCTGGCGTCAGCATTCCAACCAAGATGCAGCCGAAGCCGGCACGATGCATCAGCCGCCCTCACCTAAAATGCGGAGCTCTCGATCCACCCGAGTACTCAGTGTCGATGCTTGCATCGAATCATCTTCGCTCATCTGCTTGAGCAGCTTGACCGCCTGGTCGTTGACACCACCTCGGCGGTACATCTGCGCTGCGTCAAGTAGCAAGGCGATCGCACGCTCACGGTTTTGTTCGATACGGTTACGGATCCCTTCTGTGGGTTCCGTCTCCTCAATCTTTTTCATGCGCTCCACAGCCTCGAGGGCTTCTTGTCCCATGGCCGCAAGCTTTGCAGCGCCGTCTTCCGCCTTTCCATCGGCTTCGAGGGCATGAGCCAAGCGGATCTCTGCAGCTCGGCGAAAGGCCGTCTCTTTTCCTTCGTCCTTCAGGAAGGCGTCCAATCGCTCCTTGGCTTTCGATCCGTCACCCCGTCCTAGGCTCACCGCAGCGAGCGGGAGGTTCGCGAGCCGGTGGATTTGACCATCCCCTGCCGATGCTTGAACCGCCTCGAACTGCGTCTCTATTTCCGTGTAACGCTCCGCATCCGATTCAAACTCGAGCAGCGCGGTGGGGTCATCGCTGGCTTCCTTGGCATTTGCCGTCACCCGAGCATTCAAGGTTTTAGCCGCCTCGCTCCACTCTTGGGTCAACGCGCCTGCATTGGCTTTATCTCGGGATTCTTGGGTCGCATAAACCGCACCACCGATGATGACGATTGCAATTCCCGCAATGATGAGACGCTGGTGTCGCTTCACTTGGTCTTCGACCTGGCGAGCCACAGCTTGTTCAGTCGCGAGGGCAGCCTCAGCAGCGGCCCGTTCGGCCTCTTGCTTCTCCCGCTCGCGGTGTTTGAAACTCTTCTTCTTGTTTTTCAGGCGACCGATTGCCACGCTAGGTTGCCCTCCCATGCTACAAGGCGGCTGCTTCTAAGGAGACCCACTGCCCATGTCAACGACACTCGCCCTAATTGTCCTCGCGAGCGCGAACTCAACAATTCCGGAGTCGTGGTTTTCCGAGCCACAAAGTCGGTCACAATACAGCGTGATCGATGTTTATACACCGTGGTGTGGACCCTGCGCTCGCCTTGATCGAGAAGTGTTTCAAGGGGATACCTTTCGAAAGCGGCGAGGGACCTTTCGTTTCCTGAAAGTCAACGCAGACGCGGCTGTCGGGCAATTATGGCAGGATCGCTATCATGTGGTGGGCTACCCAACGGTCCTTATCCTTGATGGTCGTGGCCGGGAGCTGACTCGTATTTTCGGTTTCGTTCAAGAGGCTGAGTTCTGGAACAGAGTGGATGCAGCGCTCGGGGGTGGCCACGTTGAACAACAAATGCTTCGGCTTCGGCGCGGTGAATTAAGCCCAAAGAATGTGGTTCCAGTGCTTGAGGCTATGATCGTTCGTGGCGAACCTGAGTATCCCGCGTTCCGGTTGCGACTTGAGAACGCTCTCACCCGGCCGGATGCAGCTCGTCTGGATCTCGCCTTCGCTCGTTATGAGTTGATTCGTCACCGGAAAGATTACCGCAACGCTTTGACTCTTTTGGATCGACTCCGAAAAGAAGCCCAAAACCGTGGCGAAGAGTCTCTACTGAAAGCCCTCCGAGTTCCACGCTTGAGGGCACTTGTTGGGCTGAAGAAGGATGCCTTGGCCATGGTAGAACTGGAACGTTGGTTGCGAGAGGAACCCAATGCATCAGGAGCGATTACTTGGTTTTGTGGTAAGCAAAATTTCGCCACCAAATGGGCGGAGAGTCTTGCTCGTACCGTCCTCAAGGAGCAGCCGAAAAGCGCCAGTATGCTGGACAATCTAGCACTACTACTGGCTCGGCAAGGACGAGTCGAAGACGCAATCGATGCCCTCGTTCGGGCTCGACAGATCGATCCGGAAGATGATTGGCTGCGACTTCACGAAAAATCTCTGCGGGAGACCGGGAAATCACCGCTGTAGTTGGCCCCGGACTAGCGACGAGCGAAGCTGGAGGAGCCGCTGCTCTTTTGACCTGTTTCCACTTTGGGCGCTGCGAGTATTCCCTGCCCTGCGGTCGAGAGAATTCCATAGCAAGGTGCCAGTAAGTCGGGGAGTTCCGGGAGTCCGAGGGACATCGGAGAAGGGCCTAGTCGACGCAGCAACTCATCCGCTCGACCAAAAGCCTCGGGTGTGTCCGGGAGTTCGTCATTCATTTCGCCCCAATGGGACTCGATAGCCGCATCGTCCATCGACAGCCCACCGTGATCGTCATCGGCACGAACGCCGACCCAGGTCTCATAAAGATCTCGATCGGCAGCCAGAAGTCGGACCAAGGCAAAGACGGCTGCAGCGACGTGCTTGCAGAGGCTGTGGGGGTCTCCGCAGGGGCAAGACCCTTGAATGCCTGTCGCCAGCCAGTCTGCTGTTCCTTTGGTCGTTCGCTTCACCTCGACATCATAATAGCGACCCATGTTATTGAGCACCCGGGCGCTCAGTTTGGCTTTCTCTATTTTTAGTCCGCTGACTCGACCCTCAACCTCGTAGGCGCGGCCCTTTTTTATCCTTGAGTTGCTGTCCACTGAAGAGAGAACCTGCCTGAGAGTAATCGAGTCTGTCATTCTTGCACCATTGCGTCTTGAGAGAGGGTAAACAACTCGGCGAGTTGATCTGTATTCAGTTCGGTGAGCCAGCCTTCACCGGTGCCGATGATGGCATCAGCGAGGGCTTTCTTCTGTTCGATCATTTTATCGATGCGTTCTTCAAGAGTGCCGGCGCATACGAATTTTCGAACCTGGACTGTTTTCGACTGACCGATTCGATACGCACGATCCGAGGCCTGGTCTTCCACTGCGGGGTTCCACCATCGGTCGTAGTGGATAATATGGTTGGCGGCGGTGAGGTTGAGTCCGACACCACCCGCCTTCAGGCTAAGAACGAAAATTCGAGGACCGTTACCCCCTTGGAACTCTTGCACCATGCGGTCTCTCGCTTTCTGGCTTGTACCGCCGTGCATGAAGTAGACGTCTTCATCAAACTTCCGTCGTAGATGGATGGAGAGAGCATCGCCCCAACTTGAGAACTGGGTAAAGATGAGCGTCCGCTCATTTTGTTCAAGGATGACTTCGAGAAGCTCTTCGAGACGAGCCAACTTACCACTGCGCTTTGGCATCTTACTCTTGTCTTTGAGCAGTAGCCGGGGATGATTGCAGACCTGTTTTAGTTTCATTAACGTGGTGAGGATGAGCCCCTTGCGTGCAATCCCCGCCGCATCCTTGATTTGCCGCATCATGTCGTCGACGACGGCTTGATAAAGGGTCGCTTGCTCGCGCGTTAGATTACAGAAGATGCGAAGTTCCATCTTCTCGGGCAGTTCCTTGATAATGCTCTTGTCCGTTTTGAGCCGTCTCAGAATGAAAGGTCCCGTCAACCGGCGCAAAAGGGCACTGGCTTCTTTATCACCGTGGCGTTCGATGGGGGTGGCGAAGCGATTTTTGTAGTCCCGTTGACTCCCGAGCAATCCGGGATTCAAAAAGTGCATGATGGACCACAATTCAGTGAGGTGGTTTTCCACCGGCGTTCCGGTTAGGGCCAGTCGATCATTGGACTTCAGAGTCCGGATCGCTTGGGTCTGTCGCGCCGAGGGGTTTTTGATATTCTGTGCTTCATCCAAGACGATACGACGCCAGTCCACTTGCCCGAGGAGATCTTTGTCACGCAGTGCCAAGCCATAGGTCGTGATGATCAAATCATGCTCTCGAGTGGCTTTCAAAAAGTCATCGCCCGCAAGGCGCTCACTGCCATGGTGAACGAGGACTTTAACTCGAGGCGTGAACTTCTCAGCCTCTCGGCGCCAGTTCCCCACCACCGACATGGGACATACGAGCAAGCTTGCAGGCACAAACTTTTCGTCCGCTTCGACCCTCGCCCAGGTGTCGTCATGGGTATTTTCGAGCAGTGCGAGTAACTGCACCGTCTTCCCCAGACCCATGTCATCAGCCAAGCAAGCCCCCATGCTCAGTCTGCCCAGGAAGCGAAGCCACGAGAGCCCACGCTTCTGATACGGACGCAACTCCCCCTCAAAGAGTTCCGGCGTGTCCATTTCATCCATGCCCGAACCATTCTCTGCGGCGAGTCGGGCGAGGGCGCCCTCCAAGTTGAAGTCCACCAGGGGGAGGGGGACTTTTTCCTCCAAGAGTCCCTGCCGCATGACCTCGGAGATACCGATATCTCCCTCATCACCCTTCTTGTTGAAGTACCGGAGGGCTGTTTGCATTTGATCTGCGTCGATCTCGACCCACTTACCGCCCACTTGGACTAGTGGCTGCTTCATTTGAGCCAGTCGATACAGTTCTTTGGGACTAATGCGCTGATCACCCAGAGCCACTTGCCATTGGAAGCGACACAAAGCCTCTCGGTCGAGAATACCGGTCGGTCCTTTGCCCATAAACGCACCCGAAGCCGCAGGCGTCTCCTGTTCCGACTGTTCGTCCTCCCCGCTTGCAACCAGTGCCAAACCGACGGTTTCGTGGCGTTGCGCCCACCAGGGTGGGAGCACGACGGTCATGCCGAGTTCCACCAACCGTGGCGCGGAATCTTTCATAAAACGATGGGCGTTTCGGGTCGAGAGAGCAATGGTTGCAACTCGAGGCTTCCGTAAAGCGGGTGCAAGTTCTGGGCATGCTTCTGCGATTCGATCGAGTCCAGAGCGCAACACGGCAGGCGGGGCTTCAATCCCCATATCTTTTGCAAAAGCGGCATTGCGTCGGTTGGTCCAGATACGCTCAGCACTCACCTTGTAATCGGGATCGTCATCAGCTTGGAGATAGATGGTGAGTTGCCAAGGGTTTTCCTTCGCCACTTCACGGGCAACATCGTAACCCTCGTCGTCTTCAACGGCCATTGTCTCCCGTGGAGGATCGATTTCGAGACAGGTTCGAAACAGCCTGCCTCGATTTTCAGCCAGTCGGTACCAACCCTCGATTTGCGCCTCAAAGGTTACCGTGTCGGGCAAACTGCCTGGCATTGGACGGCTGGCGCCGGCGAGGGCGGTCAACCAGCCCGGGAAGGCGGGGTGACTCCCTCGAACCAAGCCAGCCCGAGGCAACAACTCATGACGAGTAAGCGCTTGCCGACAGGTGCCATGCACGCAGGTGTTTAGAAACTTTTCCGCAATGCTCTTGGTGGCGGGTAGGGGGAGGCCCGGAATGAAGTCTGTGCAAGCGCTTGGCGACATTCGGTCGAGCACGGCGTTCAAACGATTCTGGACATCATCCGTGCCCAAAAATGGGCGCCATTCCCCCCGCAGCGGTTCGTCATCATCGCCGATGCGAACCGTCGGCAACACATCGCCTCGAGCGATCGATTCTGTCCCGAGCGATGCGAGTTGAGCGAAACTCCAGAATGCAGCACCGCGCTCATGACCTGTCTTGCTTGGAAATGAAGCCAATGCCAGCAACGTCCCAAGAGCCTCTTCTGGGCGAATCACTTGGACGGGGACTCGCCATGGCATCAGGCGAACCTCCCCAGAGTCGGGCGCCACAGCACCCTTCGCCACCGGCATACCTTCGGCCGTGGGAACCTCCACCACAAGTTGATCAGCGTTGAACTTGTACCCTTTGGCACCAAACAGCCGTGTCGGAAATTTTAGCCCTTTCAGTGGCAGCGCTCTCGGGTGGTTATGGACAACGCCCGGTTGCCATGTTTCCGGCACAGATGCTCTTTGTTCGGTATCTTCGACCCAAAGTGCAAGGTAGTCGCGACTGGACCAAAGCGTATGGAGTACAAGCATCGGAGGCTCTCTCATCGGGCGTAAGCGCCTCTTTTTCCGCGTGGTTCATAGCACAACCAGAGCGTCTGACTAGCGCTTTGTCCCATCTTCGCCGTGAGAGCGGTCCCGCAGGCGCCCAGCGGAGGCTTATTTTCTGGGCGAAGGCCCGTTGCTGTGTCCTCAAAACGAGAAAGATTTTCGACGGATTACGACGCCTTAAATTTCATCACTTTTCAGCTTGGTTTGGAGCAGACTGGGATCTTCGAGCACTCTGGGCTAAGACATAGATGTTGGAGCGAGCGGTTATGCGTTGGTCACCTTTGCTGGTTCTTTGCGTCGCGTGCGGATCGCCTTGGGTCGATCCGGAGATCGATCGAGGGATTGATGATGCCGGTGCGGGCGCCGTCCTGGCTGACGCTGGCGCCGTGAGTCAGGACGCGGGGGTGGTTTTCTTTCCCAGTGACGGTCGAGATCGGGGCAGTGCAGGACTTTCTTGTTGGAGTATTTTGGGTGAAGGGCACAGCCGCGGTGACGGTATTTATTGGGTCGACCCCGCCGGTAATGGTGAAGCTTTTCGGGTCTATTGCGACATGACCCAAGATGGTGGCGGCTGGACGCTCCTGCTCAAGATTGACGGTGAGCAGGATACATTTCTCTATTCGAGCCCGCTGTGGACCAACCGGGAGGTCCTCAATCCAAACTCGACCAATATGGACTTGGTTGAGATGAAATCAGAAGCGGCACTCTCGATGCCCGTCGCCGAGTTCCGGATCGGATTCCAGGAACCGGATCACGCAACCCGATTTTTGCACATCGGGATGAAAGAGGAGAAGCCGCTTCGTATGTATTTCTTTTACGGTCGATTCCAAAGCACGGAGGCGGGACGCGACGCCTGGAAGAATCTGATGGTGTCGGGTTCTTTGCAACTGAACTGCAATCGTGAGGGCTTTAACAACGGCAATAGGCTTCGCATCGGTATCCTGGGCAATCAGGAAAATGATTGCCGTACGCCCGACTCTTGGTTGGGCATAGGAGCGAATGCTGAAGGGCATTCGGTGGGGAACATGGCAATTGGTCAGTACAACCCAGATGATGGTGAGCGGGACACACGGGCTTGGGCATTTGTCTATGCCCGTTAGCTCGCCCGACCGAAATCCGTAGCGCTTGCGACCTGTGGTTTTGTTGTCGTCAAGCATTGGTTAGGATGTCGCAGGGGGATCTAAAGCTCTGATGCAAAGCTATCGTATTTTCATCGTCGCCGGGTTCATGTTGGCTTGCATGCCCGATGATTCGGTCTCCGAGGACTTGAGATCGGAAACTGGAGCGGAAAGACCAACCGACTCTAGACCCTCGAACCCATCCAACGGCAATGAGGAGCCAAACTGTGGCGATGGGTTCGTCGATCCAGACGAAGAGTGTGACGATGGGAATCGTAGGGATGGTGACGGTTGTGATCATCTTTGCACGGAGGAAGAGCAACAGCCCCGTTGTGGCGATGGCCGCGTGGATCCGGGAGAGAACTGCGATGATGGGAACGGTATCGATGACGATGATTGCAGCAACAACTGTCGTCGTAATGACTCAAGTGGTGGTGGGGGCAGTGGTTCCCCAGTAGGCGGCTGTCTTCCCCAAGGCGAGGGGAACAGCATCGGGGACCGACTAAAGGATCTGCAACTGACCAATTGCAACGGCGATGTCGTGTCGTTGCATCAGTTTTGCGGCAGCACGAAAGCGCAGTTGGTCGTCCTCTCGACGGAATGGTGTCCATCGTGCGACCGAGTTCTGCCTGATGTTGAGTCCAATGTGCAAAACTTAGGGGCTGCAAATCTCAATGCATTCTATGTGATGGGCGAGACAGCGGGGCGAGTTCCCCCCACTGCATCACAGTGCCTAAGTTACGCCCGAGCAAAAGGAGTCGATCCCGCTCGGATGTTGATGGATGGTGGCGAAGCACCGAACGGTCAGATCGTCAGTTTTAAAGAAATTCTCTACGGTGACTTTCGGGGTGAGAACCGGGGCTGGATCAATGCATGTCTCAACGGGCGATTTGGGTTGCCCTTAATCATCGTACTCGATGGGCAGGATTACACTTACGTCCACACCGACGCCTGCGGAGAGGCCGGGCAATCGCCCCACGCAAACTGGGTCGACGCAGTCAATTCACTTCTGCAACGATGACTTGCCATGGTTGAGCGAATCACCTAGTGGGGCACGCCGCTGCGGACCAGGAAGCCGGTGTGAGACCGGCGCTGCCCCCGCAACTGTAACCGGGACCCTCGGGACCGATGCCACTGGTACCTAGCGTATTGGGAAGGTGTTCCAAGAGGGGATGACCGGGAGCCAGGATACTGGTGTGCAGCGGTTGGCAAAAAGCGCCTCGGGTGGAGGCGATGCCGAGCCGTTGTGGACTCCGCGCATCAAACTCCCCTGAGATTTGATTTCGAGGAGGGAATCCCATGCGCATTGTTTCTGTTCTGTTCGCGTTGATTATGTTCACCGGTTGTGCTTCCGAGCAAGAGTCCCTGCAGGGCACGTGGAGCACAAACTTCGATACGGAAGAAACCATTACGGCGGATGCCTGGGGTGACAACACGATCGAACAGTGGAACGCTGCCGACAACACGGTCATCGTACGGGTCCCCGACGATGCGGAGTGGAGTCCCGGCACCTTCTCAAAAATTATCTACACGGATCCGGTTGAGAGCAGCTTTTACTACTGCACTGCCGCTTTCGGTAAAGAGTCTCTCGATGCAGCGCTGAACGAAGCGGTTAGCGTGGACGACAGTGATCCAGACAACTCGGGTTGTGGCGATTTTGCTTGGACAAAGATGACTCTGAAATAAGCCGGTTTCGATTAAAAGCTCCAACCCAGTCGGAGGCGACCCACCGCTCCGAGACGGTCTCCGTCTCGGGTGGTGGTGCCACCGACTGCATTAAACTCCAGTTGACTCCAAACACGGCCGGAGACGTCCACGAGCAGACGTAAGCTCCGTTGGGCATCCTGATAAAGGTCATCGGTCTCGACTCGTCCGGTGAGTCGCCAGCGAGAGCCGAGGGGAGTCGACAGATACGCTGCCCCAGTTTCGCCCACGAAACTCCAGTCGTCCACGTCCCGAACAGCCCCATAGCTCAGTCCGATCGCAGCCCCTCGGTCGTCACCAATGCGCAGCCCGACTCGATGCCCCAGGGCCGAACCCTTGGAGTAAGCGACCGCTTGGAGATCGGTGACCAGGCTGATGTAGTCTTTCACTCGGATCTCGATCCCACCTTCGCCGCCGGTGAGTTTAAGTTCTTGAGCTTGCAACTCCCCTTGTGGATTTTGCCGCAAAGCCATCCCTTCGATACTCAGAAATCCCATGCGCGCGAGGAGGAAGGGGAAGAAGACCCTTTCGTAGCGCACCGTGGTGCGGATGTATTCATCTTCTCCGGGGCGGTTAACGACCCAGTCGCCGCTCAATGACAACCTGTTTCGATGGCTATTGTCCGACAGAATCTTACCTCGGGTCACATGGACTTTATGAGGCGCCATCGCACTCGCAAAACCGGGCAATCGTAAACCCTCGTCGTCTTTTGCCGAGATGTAATAGCGAATATGGGGAAGGCGAATGTATTGCGCTGGAATCGTCACCGAGAAGACCCGAGGACCAAGAGGTTTCATGGGGAAGTCCTTGAAGGCACCATCTCCGGCGCGGCGAACGTGCGCATGAGGCAACTTGTACCGATTGTTCAATTTGATGATCAGTTCGAGATTTTGCTTCGTGTTGATCCGACCCAGCGGGTTGTGCTGCATGATCGCCCTCTTGGGCTTCTGAGGAGCACTTTTGATACGCACCGACTTTGGGTGAGACGGTGTACCAACGAGGAAAGTATTTGTGTCGCCTAAACGACCGATTAAAAAGTAGTCGACGCCCAAGTGTTTGGATTGAGGTTGTTCGAGTGGAACCGATCCACCCCAGTGACCTTCGATGCTCTGTTTCTGGAGGCGGTGAGCCGTGTAGCTGCCCTGTGAGCCGAGGCGAACATGGGCCTCTACGAATTCGAAAGAGGCTGGGGAGGTCATCTCAAGCCACAATGGGTCACCCCATGGGATGGGTTGTGGGGCTTTGTGGAAAACAATCGGACTTTTCCTGGGCGGCTCCGAGGACGATGCCGTCGCAGCGAGCTTGCTCCCACGTCGCCGAGGACCATACAGAGCGGCTTCAACTTCGTATCGGGGAGCGACACGCAAGCCCTGAAGGTCGCCGACCGGGAGGTCGCCTAGAATTCGGAGGGTTGCTCTGGTTTGACTGACACCCAACACTTGAGCATCGTGGAGGGGCAGCGGGGATCGATCATGAATCGACTGGGCGAGGATGGTCACCATCATGCCAATCCGCCATTGGGCAACCCCTTGTCCCTCGACTTCGATGACGTTCGGTGCACGTGAAGCGGTCACCTGGGGCATCTCTTGGGCGGTAGGTGTTGCGAGAAGGGATAAGCCGGCAACGATCGTGTTCATCGTAGGAACTCCACACTGAGGTTATTATCGTATGAATCGGAGACGCAAGCGTCGGTGTTGGCGAGTCCTAGCGATTCGGGATAGGAGTTAAGTATGAATGCGCAAATCATCGGTGTGTTTCTGGCTGGAATGGTGGTGGCTGGGGGGGTGTTTTCCCTTGGACGAGCCTCGGTCCCAGTGTCAGATCAACAGAGGGCTCCCGCAGGTGAAACCGTTCGAACGGAACGGGCGGAAATCGAGGCGCTTCAGCGGCGCGTGGAGATGCTCACTCAGGCGATGGACTCCATGGGAGGGACTGCTTCTTTGGCGCCCGTTTCCGGAAGGATTCCGGCGGTCGAAGGGGAAGGGAGTCGGCGGCGGCGCCCGCCGAGCGCGGACGCTCAAGGTTCGGAAGATCCATTGGCGCCCCGGATGATTCAGCTTCTTGAGGACGATGAAACCTTTCGGGAGCGGATGCGCGAAATCTTCCAGGCCGACCGACAAGAACGCCGAGAGGTCAATTCGGCAAAACGCTTTGCCCGTTGGATGGAACGACTAACTACGAAACTAGCAGAGGCGGAACTGGATGGGTTGAGTGCAAATCAACAAGCCGACTTAGAGGGTATCTTGGAGGAAGAACGTCAGCAGGTTCGCTCTGGCTTCCGTCGTGCCCGACGAGGTGAGTTGACCTGGGATGAGGCTCGCGATCGAGCGATTAAGTTCCGGGAAGCGAGCAATGAGAAGATCAAGCCGATCTTAGGCGATGAACAATTTGCCGTCTTTGAGGAGTTCCGTCGTCGCGCTCGAGGGCCTCGGTGACGGCTCGAAGAATGGTCATCACAGGCTGCTCCTCGGGGTTCGGCTTGGAAGTGGCACGGGAGGCTCGAGCCCGCGGTTGGCATGTTTTGGGCACTGTTCGTCGACAAGAGGATGGTGCCAAGCTCGAGGAGTTCGGCTGTGATGTCGCTCTGCTCGACCTGTGCGACGAGGCCTCCACGGAGGCTTTTGGAGCCAACGCACGAGCCTGGGCGCAGGAGGCGGGTGTTCACTGTCTCGTCAACAACGCCGGGACGAGTTTTCCCGGACCGACCATCGCACTGACCCGGGACGATTTTCGTGCCCAGTTCGAAGTGAATACCATCGGACACATGCGCGTGACACGGCAGTTGATGCCCTCCTTGGTCCAAGCCCAGGGGCGTGTCCTCTTTATTTCTTCGGTCAGCGCCTTTCTGCCCACACCCATGCTTGGGGCCTATGCGGCATCGAAGCGAGCCCTTGAAGCTTTAGCTGAGGCATTTTGCCTCGAAACCGAGGCGCTCGGCTTGTCGACATGCATTATCGAACCGGGGAGTTACCGGACTCAGATTTGGAAGACCTCCGTGGCGCGAGGCGAAGCCTATCGGGGGGAGCGACCCGAGGTTGAAAAGCCGTTTCAGGATTATTTTGAGTCCTTAGCAGAGATGACGAAGCAAGCTGCGCTGAGTCAGCCCATGGGTAAACCTCAAAACTTAGCTAGGTTTGTGCTGGATCAAGCAGAGGCAAAGAACGTGCCGTTATACGCCCCGACTCCGGGGGCGCCCCGGACCATGCGGTTCTTTCGGTGGCTAATGCCTGCCCGGTGGCTACACGGCAAGGTGATGCAACAGTTGCGCCGTGGGCGCTGGCGAGGGGGAGATTGATTGCGTTGAAGCGGTGCAGCGGGCAGACTTTGAGATGGGAGCCTTGATGCGGCGGTTATTCACAGTGATGCTCTTCGCTTTGATGCCGGGGCTGGCACAGGCGACCGTCGCCTTTATGTCGGAAGTTCCCAATGTTCGAGGGCAGAGTTGCAACACCTGCCATGTGAGCGGTGGTGGTTCGCCACGCAACTCCTTTGGTCAAGATTTCTGGGATCTTGGGGGCGATTGGGCTGAGTTATGGCAAGTGGACTCTGATGGGGACGGCTTCAGCAATGGTTTCGAGTTAGGGGACCCGAATGGGGAGTGGGAAAAAGGACAGCCTGCGCCGGGACCTTATGTGAGTCACCCCGGTGATGCTGACGACTTTCCTGAAGGTGAGCCCGTGCCAGACGCAGGACCACCTGTTGTTGATGCTGGGAGTGAGAGTTTGGATGCTGGCGTCGTTGTCGACGGCGGCTTCGCTGATTTGGAGCCGGACGAGCCCGTGGGTTGCAGTTGCGAAGCTGTGGACAACTCCACATGGATGCTCTTCGCTGGGATTCTCGTGATCGGTATCGTTTTGAGTCGTCGGAAGGGGCCCCGTGACCGCGACCGATAAGCCCTTTCTGAAGAGATCAAGGGTATGGACTTGCTCGGCGCTGGCGCTTTTGACGCTTGGGTGCATCGACACTGAGGATGTTCAACCGGAGCCCTCTCCATGGGATGCAGGCCCTATGGTGTGCCCTGATTGCTCCTCTCGGGAGTCATGTGACGCAGGAATTTGCGTGCCCGTTCGGGGAGACGATTGCAGCGTTTCGGAAGACTGTGAGTCAGGGCAGCAGTGTCGTCATGGTTTCTGCGAGTCAGGCTCCGAGTTCTGCTCCGATGATGCTGAGTGTGGTCGCGACATGCGCTGCAGTCGACTCGGGCGCTGCTTTGAAGGATCTTGCCTCGTTCATGAGGACTGTGAAGCCTCTCAACGATGCCGTAATAGGTTCTGCTTCGAGCGCCCGACACCTGAACATGGTGTCTTCTTTGAGCGGCGTGATATTTCCCCATTTAACGAGCACCTGAGCTTTGACTCGAGTCCGGCAGATCGGGGCGCAGCGAAAGGGTGGGGCGGCGGTTTGATCGACGTCGACGGTGATGGTCTCCAGGATCTTTTTTTAGGACGAGGTCTTTCGGAGGCCGACCCCTCATACCCTGCCTGCTTGTATCGAAATCGATCCGTGGGGACGGACCTAAGGTTCGTGGCGGAACCTACCTTATGTGACCACGACCTCGGCAAGGTGTTGGCCGCTTTTGGTATCGACGTAGAGCAAGACGGAAATGAGGAAGTCTTGTTGCTGGGACGGGCGACGTTTCAACTGCACCGATTTTACCCCGAGCGGGAACAGTTGGAGTTGCGAACGCTGCTCGAGCGCAACGATCCCCGGCATTATTGCGAGGCTGGTGCAGCCCTAGCCATTGATCTGGACCATGATGGGGATCTGGATCTCTATGTGGGATGCCAACTCCGGGCAGAGGGCAACGGGGGGCGCCCCCTTCCGCCGATGGAGACAATCATGGCCAACCTGACCTTTCTCCAACAGCCCGGAGGAGAATTTTCATTGGCTCCTCCCGAATTGGACCAAAGAATGGCAAACCCCGGCTCGACGCTTGCACTCGCCGCCGCCGATCTAAACGAAGACGGTCTTCTGGATATTTTGTTGATGAACGATTCGGGGATGCATTTAGGCGCCCCGGTCAACTCGGGACAATTCGATCCGGGTCGCGTGCTCATGGCATGCTCGCCCTTTGAGGATTGTCTGTATCGGCAGGAGCCCTTGGGAGAAGGTCCGGCAGCCTACGGTAGCTTTATGGGCGCTGCTTTGATTCATGTAGACGGTCTCGGGGAGCAGATTTTTCTCAGCGATTTAGGACCTAATCGTTTGATAGGACTGACACAGCCTCGCTTGGATAGCGGTGCAGAGCGCGGTGTTCGTCTCGGCTATGTCGGCGAGACCCTCCTGTATGCTTGGTCGGCTTTAAATGAGGACTACGACCGTAACGGGCTCGATGACCTTTTTGTCAGTCATGGTCCGGCGGGTCCCGAAAATGCATCGATCCATGAAGACGTTCTGTTGCTCCAGCAGCCTGGGGGAACGTTCATCCCCATGGGTGCCGAACTCGGTCTGGTGCAGCACAATGGTGAGGATGCTCGGCAGGATGGAGCGCTTTGGAGCGCTCGGGGCGCAGCTAAGGTCGATTTGGATTTGGACGGTGCGCTCGAACTCATCACCGTACCGTTAAATGGGGTCAGTATGCTTCAGTCAGAGGTCCCTGCATTGGGGCATAGCCCCCGTTGCACCGTCAAACCGCGACCGACAGTCGTTCCGTCCTCGGGACTTGGTTACCGTGTGCAAGGGGTCGATGGCGGTCCTTGGCGCCGACGGGATGTTCAGGGGGAGCTTCGCTTCGGCTTGCCCCATGTCATTATGGTCACTGAGGGCGCAGGAACATTGCGGTTTCCCAGCGGCGCTGAAAAATCCTTCGACTGTGAGGGGAAGGCGGGTCCTGTCGAGGTCTTCGAAGGGGACTGGCTGAACGTGGAGCGCTCTGGGGACCGATTAATCCTGACGATGAACAGCCCTTGGTGGCCTGAGGACACGGCATGGGACCTCGCTGTCGCGTCTGCGGATGGATCGGTTCGACCCATTGCGTGTCAGCCTTCGGAAACTGGCTGTGAGGCGAACGTGGGACCCAATGACGTGCGTCTCATGTTGAGGCGGGATGGTCGAGTCTGGGTACCGCGCTGGTTTACGGTACCCGAATAGCGCTCAAAGCTCGACGAGCGTCCCTGCAATATGTCGGTTTCCTGTCTCGTCGGCAAAGTAGTAGGCGACAAGTATGTTTCCATCATCCATTTCGATCGCCCATGGGTAGCCCAGATCGGGACCAAGACCGTCCTCTCGAATAATGATCTCGGGTGCTTGGGTGAGATCTGAGAGGTCTGGCGCCAGTAGACGAGCCCGTATGCCGTAGGGGGCGTGCCGGTAACCGTAGGTCAGAAAAATACGACCGTCTCTAAGCTTCAGTGGATCTTGGGGATGCCCTTTGAAGGGATTCACTTGATAGTTCGACCAGGTCTTGCCGCCGTCCTGTGAACAGACAGTAAGGACTTTATCGTCGATTCCGAAGCTTCGAATAAAAGCCCAAATCCGATCTTTAGAGTCAACCACCAGACTTGGTTCAGTGCATTCGACTTTACCGCTAAAATCGGAGGCGATCGTCGTCACAAATTTCCAGTTGGCGCCCTCATCGGACGAGGCAAAGAGGTGGGCACTCCTCTTCGGGCTTACCGTCGTTCGAATGCCATAGGTGGCGAGGAGGAGTCGTCCATCTGGCCCTTGGACCACTCGTCCTCTTGGAGCTCCACCATGGAGCGGGCGACGGTCGTTAACAATGTCTTTGGAGTCGGGTAGTCCGGGAAGGTAGCGGTGGGAGCTCCATTTCCGCCCATCTGCACTACCAATGCGAGTGTACCCTCCCCAAAATGTGTACCAGCACAAATGCAGTCTCCCCACGCCTTCGGGTGACCAATTATCAGGTCCTTGCCAGGCTGGAAGAAGGGGCAACATACCAGAAGGGAGCGGATACCAAGCGAAGGAACTGAGGAGGATCTTACCGCTGGAGAGTCGAAAAAGATTAGGGTCCTGATCGCCAGCCTCTGGATCGATGGGAAGAATCTCTGGCTCTTCATCCGATGTCAGCGTCTCTGGCGACAGGCGGATGAGGGCGATATGGGAGCGGGCGTCCACATGGGTCGCCCAGCGGTCGGGATGTGTCCAATCCCCTGCAGCTTCATGAATCCAGCTGGGGTCTCGAGCTCGCCGAAATGCGAGTAAAATCTCACCATCGCCCTGAAGGAGTGACGGAAAGGCGCAGTTAAAGCGCTCATTGCGATACAAAACGTGATGGGATTTGATGGTAACCATGGGGCTCTCTAGCCCCAAAGCGGATCCTTTAGAAGCCCAAGCCGAGGCTTAGGCTGAGGCTTGGTTGCCAGGTGGATTGGGGGCGCACAAGCTCTGGCGCATGGTGAAAGTACACTAGATTGCCGTTGATCTCGGCAAGGAGAGAGAGTCCGGAGCTTACTGGACGCACCCAGCGGATGGATGCCCCGGCTGAAGGGCCCGCCGTTTCCAAACCGCGGGGTCCCACGGAGGTGAAATGGAAGCCAGGATCGTCCTCGCCAATTTCCAGTTCAGCAAAGCCCGCTTGAACTCCTGCAATCAACCAGCCGGATTCAAGGGCTCGACTCCAGGCCTGGTAGCGAATACGAAAGTGGGCAAGGTCCGGAGCCGGACTTGCGGGTGCAAGAAATCCCGCACCCGTACCGCAGCTTTCGATGGACCATCGAGTCCCGCCGGAGAGCGCCAAACAGATCTCCTGTCGACCGCCGCTCGGGTCTTGATTTGCGCCGACTCGAACCGCTCCTCTTAACCGGGGTGCAGCGGTCGCTTTGCTTTGATCCTTAAACTCCCGGTGATCGGTTACCGGTCCGTTCATGACGACGAGCAGCGTTAGACTCGCTAGCATGCTTCACTCCACCGTGGTGAACCCTCACTCTGCGCTAACAACGCTGTGAGGGCATTCTCTATTTGTTTCGCCACTTCACTGCGGCATCCTAACAGAAGCATTGTCTTCGCGCTCCGCCTTTCCCGATATGGCTTTGGCTTCACGGTTTGCAAGGCCGGTTTGTCAACGATGGAGACCACAGGTAATGGAACCACGTTTCCAAGCCCCTGAGCGCCAAAAGGGGCTTGGGGCGAAAGGAGGATTCATCATGTCGGAAATGGTTGAGATTCAAGGGGAGTGGTTCTTTCATCCTGCGAGTTTCTCGGAAGAACATCTTCAAGGCTTCAAGGCGATGGTGAACATGGCTGGTGAAGTGGAGAGCATGGAAGCTCTTCTCGCTGCCGCTGGAGATACGGATGCAGCCCATGGGGTCATGGCTATTTTGAAGCCTGCTTTTGAGTGTATGCGTCTGATTTGCCAATCCCATGCACGCATTGATGGCAACCGCATCGACATCCTTTGGTACGATCCCAACATTCTCGATGAAGAGGGGGACGACCCTACGGTTTTTCTCAAGCAGTTGCAGGCAACAGAGAAGGAGCATTTCGCTTTGGCTACGGCTCGCATGCCTGGTCGATATTCCATGCAAAAAGATGCTGAGGTGATTGCTGAGATCGGCATCGTTGACGGAGATCTTCACGTCTTTCTTCCGGGCTTGGATACCATCGTGATGCGCTTGGGACGGCAATGTTACGATTTGGATGATCTGCTTGCTTACGCCGATGAATCCGGTGGAGCGGTTCAGAAATTGATGAATCTGCTGCTCTCTGAGGACCCTGATCACCAACAACAAGGATTAGAGTTATTACGCTTACAGGATGATGATGTGATCGATGACTGGATGGCTCTAGCCTATGATCAGGGGAGTTTCGCGGTCGCCGAAGCCAACTATGGGACGTTAACCGATACCTTCCTGAAGGCGGTTTTCGAACATCCTCGCACCGACTTTTCTCAACTGGAGCAACTTAATCTTTCAAGCATGCCCGGCGCCCGCCTAACCCATCTTGACTTCCTTCAGAAGACGCCAAATCTCCAGATGCTCAACTTGTCTCTGCAGGGAAACCTCACTTCCATCGAAGGGGTCCGAGGCTTGCGAAAGTTGCGACTTCTCGACCTCGCACATTGCGATTCCGTGGCTTCCATGGATGTTTTGGCCGGCTGCAGCGCTCTCGAATCCTTGGAACTCACGTTCTGTCGACCTGATGGTTTGGGTTTCTTGCGTCATTTGACCGCTTTGCGAGAGTTGAAGCTTTCGGGAATCACCATCGATGATCCCAGTTTGATCAGCAATCTAACCCAGTTGGAGAGTTTAGAGATTGGGGAGTTGACCGTTTCCGATCTCAGTTGCTTTGCCGAACTCAAACAACTCCGTTACCTCACTCTGGAGGGNATTCCAGATGGGGGCTGGGACGACCTGAGTCCANTGCGCAACCTCGGAGCACTCGAGCGATTTAAGATGCCCAATCCCGACGANCCNCTGTTCGGCGATGNGCTTCANTTTGAACCCCAAAAGGACCCGGACTCTTGGAACGCGTGGTTGGGTACGAACTANNGACGTGAAGATCTNCTTGTGGGCTCAGGGATCAAGCAGCGNAGTANGGGCTTATTTAGATGGCATAAGCCTCGCCCCTNGACNGCNCTGACATCGTGTCTGCCCTCCCTCACGATGAACACGGGACAGTGGAGTGTAGGTGGGCTCTTTTCTCCGGAGTTCGCTGCCTCTAGACTGCCGTTATGTGGCGTCTGTTTTGTGGGATCATCTTTCTTNTNGCGGGTGCCTGTCACTGGCGAGCCAACGGGGAGGTCCCGNCAGGGGAGGTGACCGTGTCGAAAGCATTTGCAGAGCGGCAAGCCGAGCGGGATCGCATGGTTCGCGAGCAACTGAAGAGCCGTGATATCGTTCACGACGGGGTGTTGCGNGCGATGGCGAAAGTGCCCCGGCANGCNCTGGTGCCGACCCAGCACCAAACCTTTGCNTANCGAGANCACCCCTTGCCGATTGGCGAGGGACAGACCATCTCTCAGCCCTACATCGTTGCCTTCATGACGCAGGCAGCCGANCTCCAAGCGGGCGAGCGAGTTCTCGAGATTGGTACGGGGTCTGGTTACCAAGCCGCTGTTCTCGCTGAAATGGATGTGGACGTTTACAGCATTGAGATTGTGGAGGNTTTAGGACGCCGAGCTGCCACGGATTTNAAGGCGCTGGGTTATGGGCGCATCCGACTCCGTCTTGGTGACGGCTACCAGGGCTGGCCTGAAGCGGCACCCTTCGATGCTATCGTGGTCACNGCAGCACCGGGTAAGGTTCCACAGCCANTACTCGACCAGTTAGCCGTCGGGGGGCGCCTGGTAATTCCTGTGGGCGTCGATCAGCAGGAAATGCGTGTGATCAAGCGAACCCAATCGGGCTACGAAACAGACGTCGTGTTTGCAGTTCGGTTCGTGCCNATGACCGGTGAGGCGGAGCGTTGATCAAGCACGGAGNATGAGGCGCCGNCCTCTTTGAATTTCTCAAGGTCGCATNTTGGTCGGAGTCTTCGGCTCGTTCGGAATGCTTCCGTCTGGTTCCTCTTCGGCGANTGAAANCCNTCCGTTTCTTATTTTTCCTTTGAATCACCCCCAGCNACTGAGTACGCTGNGGGTCCACGTCGAAGGAGAACGATGAAACTACGTCCATTTGTTTACGAAAATTTCTTACGCAAGGAGCGCCGTCTGATCTTTGCTCGAAACTGGCCAGAGGCGATGGCGATCGGCTTGGATTGTCTTGAGTCCCCNTGTGATACCTTGATGGTCCGATGTTCTCCCGCATTTTACGATGATGAGGAGACGGTCACAGGGGGCTGACAAGGCTTCAATGCGTCGGTTAGGGGAAGGCGCATTCCCCGGAGTCGACGATGAACGCAGAAGACAATACCGCCAAACAGAAAGAAGCTTTAGCAAAGCTACTCGGCAGTGATGAGGAAGCCCTTGTGCGCCAGGGGTTCGAACTACTGGCCTCCCTTGAGAACCCGACGCTTGTNCAGGCNGTGGTCGATGAATCGCTGCTGACACCCTATTTAAAGACGCTCTTTCCCGAGGTCATCGATCCCTGGGAAGCCATGGGGCCTCCGGAGGAACTCAAAGCCGAAGCNTGGGGCGATGAAAGGCTTGGCCGTCTTCTNAAGTCCGACAATTTNTCCACCGATAACGAACAAGGCGCGGGCAATTGGCGGGAGTTNGCACTNCTTCAAATGGACTGCTTCTTCGTCGTTGTGNTCCGAGAAGGCGTCTTGGAATATTCGGATGCAGANATCACGGGTAGCCATCGTCTTGAGGTGTATTTGAGTANGNAAGATGCCGAGGCGAGTTATCAGAGTTGGTTTGACGATCTGCTCACGCTAGAAAACGAGGAACCTTTTCTCGACCAGCCCCACATGGCGCCCACATGGATGCGAGATACCCTCAAAAATATGGAGTGCGCCAAAGCGACCNCTGCGACGATGGAANCTCTGGAGCGNGTCGCCGAGGTGGCCGATCGGGTCGCCGGTGATTGGGAGTCCTGGAATTCATCCGCATGGTCTGACGCGACTTTCGCCGGGCAAGAGGAGGCTTACTACGGTCCTCGCTCCTTCTATTCTCGTGCTGACTTTGCTGGGCTAGATCTCACTGGAGTCGACTTTTCTCGTGCCCATTTGGTCGGAGCCGATCTCTCGAAGTGTCGCCTTGGTGCCGCCCAGTTTAGTCGAGCGAATCTGTGCGGTGCTGATTTGAGTGGCAGTGATCTCACAGACGCTGATTTCGGTAAGGACAGCGCCAGCGTCTCCCAATGTGCGTGGTACGATGCAGCCACGCGGTGGCCTGAGGGCTTTGAACCCAGCGCACAGCCGGGACTTCGTGTGATCGATTGGGCTTTTTATCGTCAGGCTCGAGCCTTGCAGACCGAGATGTTTTTGGCTCAGGACAGTTGGGATTGGAACGAGGTGTGGCAAACGCGTTTGTTGGCCTGTGTTGGGCTTTCGTTGCCGGAGTCGGGGCCTGTTGCTCTGCCAACGCCGATGGCGAACGCTTATGAAGCAGCGTCTTTCTACTTCAACGAGAACTTGGCGGAGCGGGGGCAAATCGTTGCTGATGAGCAACTGACATTAGCTTCCCCGGTTCTACCTGACTTTCCACCATTGGCTGAGCGCCTGGACTTGGAAGATCTTCAGGCAGACCGTGAATCTTGGTCTCGGACCATGAATCCTTTGGAGCACGTGGTGTGGCTATTGCCCGATGCCATCGTCCATGATGTCAGCAGTTACAATGATTGCGTGACCGATCGTGGCGATTGGCTTCAAGAGTGCTCGGCACTCTTGCAAGTGGGATCGGAGTGGCTGGTGATGGGTCTGACGGTAAGTTTCAGCGGTTACTGCGACCAGAACTTCGATGGCTACGGCGCGCTCAGTTTTGAAATTCATGACAGTCGGGAAGCTGCGATCGACCACCTTAAGCAGAAACTCTGGGCTGAACGTAACATTCGTCTCGCCGATGATATCCTCTTTTGGAATCACGGTGTCCGGATGCAGACTTGGGCTTGGTGTGATCGTTTGGTGGCGCCCGAGGGGGTACTTTGGAGGTCGGAGACCTTGCGTCAGGATCTCATGCGTCACGGACAATCCGTCGCTGAAGACTACCGACAGTTGGGCAAGGACTTGCGGGCCTTTGTCCAGTCTTTGTCGGCAAAAATTCCTCGATGATCCACTGCCTGCATCCCACCACCGCGATGTTTCCTGGGCTCCGCTATGAGGATGGAGTCGCAGAAGCGATCGCTCTTTGTGCCACTCGCAAGGATTTGGATCCTTCGCACCTGCAACTCTGTCCCCAAAGCTGGGGTTCCGTGGATGAAGGGCTCGTCCGCTCGTTGCAGGAGCGCTACTCCAAAACAGCCTTTCGTTTGCATGCCAATGTACGCACTCAACGAGGGGTGGATGAGGTGACCGCAGCCGATGACAGCTTAGAAGCAATGCAGCGTTTGGCTTGCTTGGAACAATTGAGCATTTCTTTCGGTGCGTCGGTCTATTCACTCCATGCGGGCACCCGTCAGCAGATGAGTTTATCCCAAATGCTGGCTAATCTTCGGCAGTTGAATGAACGGTTTGAGGTGGCCATCGCCGTGGAGGGTATGTATCCACATCCTCGCCACGATTATCTCTTAGCCACATGGGCGGATTACAATGCCTTGTTAGAGGCTGAACTTCCCTTCGCCCTCGATCTCAGCCACCTCAACATCGTTGCCTTCCGTGAGGGGCGCCGGGATCTTCAAATGACCCGGTCACTGCTCGCTTCTCCCCATTGTCTCGAAGTGCATGTTGCCACCAACAATGGATATGCGGATCAGCATCATCCCTTGAGTTCCGACCGCCGGGAATGGTGGTGGCCTGCTTTCGATTCGATCCACGAGGAGGCCGTCGTGTTTGCCGAGGAGCGGCAAAGCGTTGGTGGCGTTCGGAGGAGTCAGGGACGCCGAGCTGGCTGGACCCCACGGCCCGAAACACTTTAGGCTGTTGGGGATTGGAGGCGATGGCATGAGAGGATTCATTATCGGCTTGCTGGGGCTCGGGAGTTTCCTGGTCGCAGCCCCCGCTGAGGCCAGTTGCGGTAGTATCCGGAATCACGATCTTCGAAGCTACTGCAAGAGTCAGTGCGGCTCGATTCGAAATCAGGATTTGCGACACTTTTGCAAAGGTAACTACGGCTCGATTCGCAACCACGACCTTCGACATTACGGGAAGTCCAGTTGCGGCTCGATTCGTCACCGTGATCTTCGCTATTACTGCAAAGCAAGTTACGGCTCGATCCAGAATCGTGAGTTACGTTATTTTGGCAAGGGGCAATGCGGCTCGATTCGCAATCCAGATTTGCGGTATTTGTGTAAAAGCGGACGTCGTTATCCGGGCCAACATTGATCATTGAATTGAACGCGACAGAGGGAGTGATCACCATGGGCATTCGAGTGATTTTGGCGAGCGCCTGTCTGTGGGCAGCGACCGCTGAAGCCGAGCCATTTGCATCTGCAACCACAACGCAGTCGCCGGTCGTCGCCGACGAAAGTGCAAACCACGATGGGCTGGGGCACCGGCGACTACAGCGTTCGCTCGGCGTCAGCTATCGCAGTAATTGGTTCCTCTTGGGCGGTTTTCGAGTGGCGAAGCGCTTGGGTGATGCCCGCAATGAGTTTGCGGTCCAATATGGCAAGTCGGTCCTTCGAGGCTGTGCCATTCAGGCGCCGATGTGTGAACAGGGCGATGCTTTTACCTTGGGGGCTCGACGCTACCTTTGGACGGGACTCTTCAGCCCTTACGCCGGCACAAACGTGCATTATCTCGCCGAGGGGATCCGCTTTCGGGAGGTGCAAAGTCTACTTGTGGATGTGGACGCTGGGCTTCACTGGCAAACCCTTGGGGGGGCAGTCTACGGGCTGGGCTGGACCTTCTTTCTTTATGACCCGCCCACTCCAGGTTTCAGCCCGGTGATGCAGGGCTGGCTCCATACGCAGATCGGCCGGGCATTTTAATCTGCCGTATTTTACCACCCATTGATCACTAAGAGGTGAGTGCGTAGGGTCGTTTTTGCCAATGCAAGTCCACATCTATCGCCCGACGGAGTCCATCATATGAAGATGCTAATTTTCAAGCTATCCATTTTGCACTGCATTCTCTTGGTGCCCGCATTCGCTGCGGCAGCGGAGCTTCGCTACCGTTGGCAGGCGGGTCAAACCCAGCGTTTTCGAGTGGTCTCCAACGACACCACCAGCTTAAAGATCAGCGGTATGGGCGGCATGGGCGGGATGATGGGTGGTATGAATGCCGGAGGCGGACTCACCACTCGAATGGAGACTCTCTTTCAACTTCAGGTGGAGAGGGTTCGAGGGGACGGGACCGCCGAGGCCGTCTTGCACATCGAGTCCTTCAAAGTCACCGATCCCCAAGGACGAAAGTTGGCGGGTATCGACAAGTTACCGCCCAAAGCCCTGAAACAGTCGGTGGATGTGGATCCCAAGGGGCGCTTCACCTTCAAAGAGGTGGTCTATATGTTGGTGGATGAGAAGTCGGGTTCAAGCCAATTGGTGAGCGCTAAAGTTGGACCAAATGGCGCCTCTGCCTCGGCGCAAATGGATGGTGAGAAAGTCAGTGTTTACGCCGAGTTTGATCCGAAAACAGGCACCTTAAAGGGGGGCTATAAAATCGAGAAGATGGCTGAGCCACCCGTCAAGAAAAAGAAGGTCGCCGTGCGAAAAGATGCCAAAAAGGTGGATCTACTCCCCACGGGATTTCTTGAAATGCTTCGGTTGCCCGACGGTCCCGTTTCGATCGGCAGCAAAACCAAGGCGAAAATTGCCAATTACACCATGGGGCTTCAGGTCCACGGTGCCCCAGGGGGGAATCTGCGTATCGCCTCCACAGTGGGCACGGAGGGGGACCAGCCGGATCTGAGTGGCAAGGCTTCTGTGGAGAGCAACGAAGGGGGCGGCTTTGGCATGGACATGGGCGGCATGATGGGCGGCATGGGCGGCATGGGCGGCATGGGCGGCATGGGCGGCATGGGCGGCATGGGCGATGATGACGGCAGTGATATGGCAGCCATGGGTGGCAAGGCGCCGATGTTGAAGGTCAAGGGGCAGTTCGACCTCATCTTCGATCCAAAAGCGGGGCGTTTGGTCAGTCTGAAAGGCACGATGGATACGGAGACCAGCATGGGGGGTATGGGTTCCATGAAGCATCAGAGCCAGGTCGATTTGACGGGGCTCTAGCCTGAGACTTTGGACATCCCATCAGTTAAGTCGAACTGCTCGTCTGTGTGCGGAACGGTCTCTCAAGCCGTGGTGTTATCGTGGATTCGCTGGATTGGTGCGTTGGTATGAAGTCAGAGACCCGTTACGAAAAGCGCCAGGAGGGGCGAGCAATTCAGTTTTCCTCGGCCATCATTTCCCTGGCTGGATTGTGGCTGATCACCAATGAGGCGAGGCCGACAGTTGGTCTTACCTTGCTGGGAATCGCTGGTGTCTTGTCCATGTTGTTTGGCAGCATGACCGTGAGCGTCGACCACGAAGCCCTGCGGTTTCATTTTGGTTGGGGTTTGATTCGAAAGCGGATTGCGTTCTGTGATCTCCGCTCTTGGCACGTGGTGAAGTGCCATTGGATTTACGGGTATGGGATCAGACATTATGGCAAGGGCTGGATGTACCGAGTGTCCGGAAATCAAGTGGTGGAGTTGCATTTGGTGGGCAGTCGACAATTGCGGCTAGGCACTGCGGAGCCTTATGCTTTGTGTGCGGCGTTGGCGGCTGCATTGCCCCAAGCTGATCTGGATTCCGCATCTTTGTGAGCTGTTCGATCCTCGCCGTTGGCTTCTAAAGCTGCGATGAAGCGCTCCAGGATCTGTCCTTTGGGTCCTGGTTCTGGCTTCTAGGGCCGTCGAAGTGGGCGCGGGTCCGTGACGGGGTAGAGAGCGCGCTCATGCTCGATGTCTTAGGGCGTCCTTCGCAACCATCCTCGCTCTGATTTTAAGCGTGAGCGTTCTCGGGGCATCCACTCGCCTCTTGCACCGATCATTGAGGTCGTTCGGTGCTTGATCCATCCGAGATCCTGAGGCTATCTCTAGCATACACGGCAGGGAGTAGGACTTGTGGTTACTGGTGCATGGTTGAGTCTTCTGCTGCAATCGGGCCCCGTAACCCAACCGGTCGTTCAGCCATCCACCCCGTGGTTGGCGAAACGGAAGCGCCGGGGCAAGCGAGTGCGAAAGAAAGCCAAAAGAGTCGCTCCGAAAGCGGTTGCTAAGCCCGCAGCCAAGTCGAAGGTACCCTCCGCACCTGTCTCCTCGACACCCGCCAAGCCAAAGCCCAACCTTGGCGCGGTGCCAGGGGATGAGCGCCCTGGGATTGCTGCGTTGGATTTAGTGGCGGTTAAAGGGGTAGACGAGGCTTCTGCACGGATTCTCAACGAAGTCATTTTGAGTCGCCTGAAGGCATCAGGTCGTTTCAGTGCGATCATCGGCAGTTCGGACATCGTCGCTATGTTGAGCATGGAGCAGCAAAAGCAAGCCCTCGGCTGCGATGACGACAGTTGCTTAGCTCAACTGGGCGGCGCCTTGGGTGTGCCTTATCTCTTTAGCGCTGATGTGGGGGCTTTGGGGGGGCGATTGGTTTTGAATCTGAAGATCCTGCAAGTGGATGAAGCCCGCGTCGCCGAACGCATCACCCGTATGTTTGCTGACGAAGCAGCCCTACTCGATGGGGTGAACCAGACGATCGATGAACTGGTGCAGGGCGCTTTTGGGGGGGCAAAAGAGGAAGCACCTGCGGCGGTCAGTCAGTCCAAATCCGATGCTCCCGCCACCTCCAAATCGGTGGTCAGTGATGGGCGTGCCAAAGCAGGTCCCAACTGGTTTGCTCTCGGTCTGGGGCTCGTGGGGCTGGGCGTGGCGGGCTACAGCTACGGGGTGCATGCGGAGGAGGAGCGACGTGCTTTCGATGCCAGTCAAACTGTCGTTGATCATGATGTGCTCCAAGAACGGGTGGACGAAGCCAATAATCTTCTCGGGCTCGGGTATGGTCTGATGGCGGGTGCCGTGATTTGGAGCTTACTATGATCAAATGGCTTCCTCCCGTCGGCGGCGTCTTTGTCGCAGTCACCTTGGGGCTGACTGCTTGTGTGCAGGGACCTGAAGGACAGGCCTGCAATGCGGGACAATGTCCGTCGGGGCGTGTCTGCCACGCTGGTTTGTGCCTTGTGAACCAAGACCTGCCCGCCAATGCGGACAGTGGTCCCTTAAGCCCTATCGACAAAGATCGAGATGGTTACTCGCCACCCGAGGATTGCAATGACGATGACCCCTCGGNTCACCCAGGTGCCGAGGATGCTGTGGGTGACAACAGGGATACGAATTGTGACGATGTCGATGGGGTGCGGGGCTCATCAGGCTTCGATGGGGGACCTTCAACGACTGATGGCGGGGCGATGCTTTGTGAGGAGGGGGACACTCGCTGCGATGAGCAATGCGTGGATCTTCAAACAGATCCTCTCAATTGTGGCGGTTGTGATTTGGTCTGTGACGCACAGGAGCGGTGCGAAAATGGGGAGTGTGTAGTACGAAGTGAAACCGGTTGTGATGAGGGCCTGGATGATTGTGGCGATCAGGGCGACCCGCTCTGTGTCGACCTTCAGCAAAATGGCCGACATTGTGGTCAATGTGGAAACGTCTGTGGTGAGAACAGCGACTGTGTCGATGGACAATGCGAGGCAAGTGGGCCTGTTTGCGCACAGGGTTTGACCAACTGTGGAGATGATGCTGCGCCCATCTGCGCCGATCAGAATTTCCACCGGCAGCATTGTGGTGAGTGCAACACGGGCTGTAATCCCGATCAGAACTGCGTTGACGGAAGCTGCGTCAACAACGCTTATTTCCCGGAGTGGTGCCCCAACGGAATGGCGCACGTTTTTCCGAGAGCAGAAGGAGGGACCGGCAGTCTGTATTGGTTTTGTGATGCCTCTGATACTCCATACGCTGTGAATCAGTCGACTTGGTCCGATCAGTGTCAAAGGGCAGGAGGCTATCTTCTGACGGTGACTTCAGAAGCTGAGCGGGGCTTTGTCGCGGACAACCGGAACACTTTTCATGGGGCAGGCGGTGGTGGAGCCAATTATTGGACGGCTGCAACGATGTCGGCTGATCTCGGTCACTGGGTGTGGGAGAATGGCGAGGATCCGAGACAATGGGATCCATGGAGCGCGGGGCAAGGCAATGATGCAGGGCCGAATGGTGACTCGCCCTGTGGTTACTATGCTGCGGGGGCATTGGGCGATACGTGGGCAGTCGGCGCCTGTGATGCTAACTACAGTGGGATCTGCGAGTTCCGGATTGACTGAGGGACGGGACTCTTAGGCAGTTTGCTCTCGTATCCGACTGCAATCAATCCCAACGGCTTAGCAAATAAAGCGACCAGCCGGTGAGCGTGCCGCTTACCCCACTCACCGTGTCTCGAACGCGCAAGGTCCAGCGGCCGTTCACTTGGTCATCGCCACTGCCCACTTGGGCAATGATAGGACCTGGGCTCCATGCTTGGTTTTGAAGCACAGTGCCCACCTGTCCGTTGGGGTCTTCCAGTTCGATGACCAGATCTTCGGGGCGAGGATGATCGAGATGCAAATAGACCACGATATCCACGGGAACAGACGCAAGCCCACAGGCGACGACAGAACTGCTGTAGCTGCTGCCATCTTCGGGCAGCTCGGCGAGGTCGTGGCTGTAGAAGTCTTTGGCGAGCCAGTCGGCAACGCACCAGCCTCCTTCATCCCAGGCATAGGCGCCGAGGCACGCAAGTCCCGGACCGCAGGGGACTTCCAGACTGCAAGGGGCTTCTAAGCCCTCGGGGCTCACGTTGGTTTGTTCGCATTGCCCGGTGGCGCCATCCACATCTCCGGGTTCTCCGATGCAGCGTTCACCTTCGTTTACGCAATCCGCGTCTGTCCGACACCCCTCGGTACATTGCGCTTCGATCAAGCAGTCGCTCGAGCAGCCATCCCCATTCGCTTCGTTGCCATCGTCGCAGGTTTCGATATTGCCAAGACGCGCATCGCCGCAGACGGAATCCGCGTTGCCATCGCAGTCTTGATCAACACCGTCTTCCCAGTCCTCATCGGCGCCGGGGTAGATCGTGGCATTGTTGTCATCACAGTCTTCGGGAGGTCGATAGCCATCACAGTCTCCATCCTGTTCTCGACTGAGGGACTGGGCATCCTGATCATCGCAATCTTGAGCCGCTTTGAGCCCATCACAGTCTTGATCCTCATGACGTGCACCCAGTTGATCATCCTGATCATCGCAATCTTCGGTATTGGGCACGCCATCACCGTCTTCATCGATCGACGCCGTTTGCCCTGCAACTATTTCTGTGGGTGTAGGACTCGAGGGACACCCAAGATGCAAGAGGGTAAGGACGAACAAGATACGAGGGCGTCGATGCATAAAATGACTCATTTAGATGGTGAGATGACAGAAGGAGACTGGTGATGACACACAGACAGTTTCGGCCTGGCTGCGGAATTTTGAATACCCACCATGTATCGGATCTCTCTCTCCAAAGATCCTTCGGTCAATCCGGTAATTTGCAGGTGTTCACCCCGAGCATCTTGTAAGTCATGCAGGTGCCGCTGAT
>NZRT01000093.1 GCA_002696345.1 Myxococcales bacterium | reverse complement strand
CTTTTGGCTAGAACAACACGGTTATGATGTATCCTACATTTCCAATGTCGACACGCATGCCGATCCGGCTGGCTTACTGCGGACAAAGGGTTTCATTTCGGTGGGGCACGACGAGTACTGGTCATTGCAGATGTACGACAATGTACTCAAAGCGCGTGACGAAGGTGTAAGCCTTGCGTTTTTGAGCGCCAACGCGGTCCTCTGTGTCGTGCCGATGCTGCCTTCTACGGACGGTACGCCCAATCGCATTATTCGTCGGGAAGGTTGGTTCTTTGGAGAAAATAGCGAGTTTGGAAGCGCGGAGGAAAGGCGAAGCGTCAATCAAGAAGGATTTGAACCTGTCATGGGGCCGGATGGCTCTTTATTGATGGGAAATCGGACGACTCCCCCGGTCATGGGAGCTGGCGATTGGACCTGTGCCAAACCGGATCATTGGCTCTTTGAAGGGACTGGGATGAAGAAGGGGGACTCGATCGAAGGACTCGTTGGCTGGGAGTGGCACGGCGCCCCGATGATGGACCTGCCGGGGATGCAGATCGTGGCTGAAGGTGAAACCTTGATGACCGGCAAAAATCCGGGCCATTACACCGCCACAATCTACGACGGACCCAAGGGCAACGTGGTCTTCAATGCCGCCACCATTTGGTGGGCTAATGGCTTGTCCAGCCCACCGGGCCACAAAACTCCGGTCCGACATGGAGTCGCTCAACAAGGAGTAGACGAGCGCGTCCAGAAAATCACCCACAACCTCTTTCAACGCATGATAAAACCTTAGTCTCAGAGAAGAAACCGGATTAAGATTAACTCAAACCCCTGCGACCACGCTTCAACTTAATCGAAATCATCAGAAAGCCACGCAGCGCTGCGACGTAGCTACGCGAGGGACTCGCGTGGAATCTTATTAAATCCCTCAATATTAACCTCAGAATTAACATGAAGGAACCAAACAACTCCAAGGGTGGCATTCACCGTCGCGATCTCATTAAAAGCGCTGCTGCGGTAGGCGTGGGCCTAGCTTCGGGCTCTTTTGCCATTCCTCAAGTCGTTGGACAAGGGAATGTCGGAAAAAACCTGATACAGATTGAAAACGCGAAGCCGGGTACCCGCGACTGGCAACTGACCAATACTCGCCAGCTCCCCGGGAAGATTAACAAGATTCTCGACAACGGACGCTGCCCATGGATTGAAGGCTACTGTTCTGCCAATAGCGTGCGGGCAGGCGAGACGCTGCGCGTCATGGTGAGCACGAATCCTGTCTCGGATTTCAAATTGGAGATTTTCCGCACCGGCTATTACAATGGTGATGGGGCGCGGCTCATGAAGCGATTCGATTCCCTCAAGGGAAAGACGCAGGAAGACCCGCTGGTGGGCGAAAACTATGTGCGCGAGTGCAACTGGGATCCTTCGGTGGAATTCGAGATTCCTTCCGATTGGCTGAGCGGCGTATATTTGGGGAAGCTGACCGCGGAGAAGGAGAATATACAGAGCTACGTCATCTTCATCGTGCGCGATGATCGTCCTTGCGATCTGCTGTTTCAATGCAGCGACAATACCTGGTCTGCCTACAACCGCTGGCCGGCTGACTTCTCTATTTATACGAGTCACGAAGGGAAATCGACCACAGGTTTCCCGAGCGGCTCGGTGAGCTTCGATCGTCCCTACGGCTTGTTCACTCACCCGGTCAACAAGCACAAGACCTCCGGCGGTTCCGGCGAATTTTTGCCCTGGGAATTCCCATTGTCCTTTTGGCTGGAACAGCACGGTTATGATGTTTCCTACATTTCCAATGTCGACACCCACGTCGACCCGAAGGGCCTGCTGCGTACGAAAGGCTTCATCTCGGTGGGGCATGACGAGTACTGGTCGGTGGAGATGTACGACAATGTGCTTAAGGCTCGCGATGAGGGGGTCAATCTCGCCTTTTTAAGCGCCAATGCGGTATTCTGCGTCGTGCCGATGCTCCCTTCCAAAAAGGGCGTACCCAATCGTACGATACGTCGGGAAGGCTGGTTCAATCCCTTGCCACCGGGGGCTAAGCTGCCACCAAATATGATTCATCAGGAGGGCTTCAAGCCGGTCTTTGATCGAGATGCCGCCCAATTGATGGGGGCGCGAACACCTCTATTGGCTTTCAATGGTTCCGGCGATTGGACCTGCACCAAGCCGGAGCACTGGCTCTTCGAAGGGACCGGGATGAAGGCGGGGGAATCTATCGAAGGGCTAGTGGGCTGGGAAATGCATGCTGAACCCGCGATGGATCTGCCCGGTATGGAGATTGTCGCAAAAGGCCCGACAATGGCCGGCGACAAAAAAGGGGAGTATACCGCCACGGTCTACAACGGTCCCAAGGGCAACATTGTCTTCAATGCCGCGACCATTTGGTGGGCCAATGGCTTGTCCAGCCCACCGGGTCACAAAACGCCGGTCCGGCATGGAGTCGCTCAACAAGGAGTAGACGAGCGCGTCCAGAAAATCACCCACAACCTCTTTCAACGCATGGCGAAGGCCTAAGCGATGGCGTAACTAAAATGAAAATACGCACACATTTCGCAAGAAAAGTAACCATCGCTGTAATCGCAGCGCTGAGTCTTTCGTTTTGCGGTGCGGCGTATGGCGCGGATAAGGAACGACCCAATATTCTCTGGATCGTTGTCGACGACATGTCCTGCGATTTTGGCTATCAGGGGCAAGCTCTGGTGGATACACCCCATGTGGATCGACTCGCCAAGGAAGGCGTCGTATTCAGCAATGCCTATGTCACCGCAGCCGTTTGTTCTTCAAGCCGTAGCGCCATGATTACAGGGATGTACCAGACGAGCATCGGGGCCCACAACCATCCTTCGGGCCGCGGTGAGATCAAGCAGTACTTGCCCGAGCCGGTGCGTATGGTTCCTGAGTTGCTCAAGGAAGCGGGATACTACACCTCCAATACGAACATCTCTTTCGAGCGGTTCGGCAAGGCCGACTATGACTTCGTGTGGAACCCAAAGGAAATATATGATGCCCCCGATTGGTCAGGCCGCAAACCCGGACAGCCTTTCTTCGCGCAGGTTCAACTGTTTGGCGGAAAATACAGAAATGTACCTGCGGCTTACGCTCGCGTTAAAAAGGAGCTGGATGACCTGGTCACGCCAGATCAGGTAACCCTGCCACCGTATTATCCTGACGATCCTGTGTTTCGAAAGGACTGGGCCGAGTATCTTAATAGCGTGCAATACACCGATTGGGAAGTCGGTCGTATCCTGCAGCGGCTCAAGGAGGACGAGGTCCTCGACAATACTATCATCTTCTTCATGACGGACCACGGCATCAGTCAGGCGCGGGGCAAACAGTTCTTGTACGAAGAAGGCATTAAGATACCCTTTGTGGTGTGGGCTCCCGGGCGTATTGAATCAGGAACTACGCGGGATGAACTCATTGAGCACATCGATATGGCGGCTAGTTCCTTGTATTTCGCGGGAATCGATATTCCCGAGTACATGCAGGCCCGGCCGCTCTTCGGCACGGAGGCGAAGCCGAGGGAGTATGTGGTCTCCGCCCGCGATCGATGCGATGAAACCACCGACCGGATTCGCAGTATCCGCAATGGCAACTACAAGTACATTCGCAACTTCTATCCCAAAAGGCCTTATTTGCAGCCAAACTTATATAAAGATAAGAAGCCGTTCATGGCGCCGCTGAAGCAGCTTTATGCCGAAGGAAAACTGAATGCGGTTCAATCGCTGATTATGGCGGAGACGCGACCGGAAGAGGAGTTGTATCATCTTGTCGAGGACCGCTGGGAAATTCGCAATTTGGCCAATGACCCGAAGCATCTCGACAAGCTGAGAGAAATGCGGGGCATTCTTTCGAATTGGATCATCGAAAGAGATGATCAGGGGCGCTTTCCCGAATCGGACGCTTCTTACGACAGCCAAATGAAGGGATACCTCAGTACCCAGGTGAAGAGAGGAAGGACTGAGGCCGCCCAACAATTGCAGGAGAACATCGATCTGATGAAGCAGTGGAAAGCGGAAGGGAAGTGAGTGTGCCTAGGATACAAAATTTATTAACCACAGATTACACAGAGATCACAGATATGGCTATTGCAGAACCTCCATCAACTCCACAACCAAATCATCTGTGTGTTCTGTGAAATCTGTGGTTAAAGCTCTATTGGGTGATAGTGAAAAAACGAAAATTAGGATGAAAAGATATAATCAAACAACGATACTCTTTCTGGCAGTTTCTCTCTTCTGCGTCTTGGACGCGACGAGCGAGACGTTTGCTGCGGATAAACCTTCTGCGGTGAGCTCGTCGAATCCGAACGTCCTCTTCATTGCAGTCGATGACATGAATGACTGGAATGGCGTGCTGAAAGGCAATCCTCAGTCCAAGACGCCTCATATGGAGAAGCTGGCGTCCAAGGCTATGGTCTTTGCTAATGCCCATTGCGCGGCGCCTGCCTGTGGTCCTTCTCGTTCCGCCATTATGACCGGGATCAGGCCGTCGACGTCAGGTAATTATGTAAACAAGAATTCGTTTACGAGAAATCCGATCCTCAATGATTCGGTTCTTTTGCCCGAGTTTTTCCAACAGAACGGCTACCATGTTGTGGGCACGGGAAAATTGTTTCACGGCGGACATTTCCAGAGAGAAGTCCAGGGACGGGGCTTTGATGAGTATTACCCGAGCAAGAAGCAGGACATTCTTTGGTTCGAGAGGCATATGTTTTCCTCCGAACCTCCCTTAGGGGGAAGGGGATGGCAGTCAGATTGGGGCCCTATGCATCCGGATATGACTTTGGATGACCATCCGGATAGCAAAACCGTCAATTGGGCGAAGAATAAATTGCATGCAGGCGAGTTGAAGGAACCCTTCTTTCTCGGTGTTGGCATTTTTCAACCTCATTTGCCCAACTACGCTCCCCAGGAATATTTCGATCGATTTCCGATAGAGGATATTAAGATCCCAGAAGGGTTCCGAGAAGATGATCTGGATGACGTGCCAGCGGCCCATTCAAAGATGGCTCACAATCCCTGGCTGAAATGGATCCGGGAAACGAATCAATGGAAGCCGGCCATCCAGGCTTACCTCGCTAGCACGGCTTTGGTGGACGACCTCGTTGGTCAAATCATGGAAACGCTTGAGAACTCCCAGTATGCCGACAATACCATCATTGTGCTGTGGAGCGATCACGGCTTCCAGTTAGGCGAAAAAGGGCGTTGGGGAAAATACTCCCTTTGGGAGCGGGCGACGCGGGTCAACCTCATGTGGGTCGCGCCGGGCGTGACCACGCCGGGAACCGTCACCGACAAGCCGGCGAACCTGCTGGATATCTATCCGACCTTGGTCTCATTGACAGGCCTCGAGCCCCCAGAGGGGCAATTGGAAGGCAACGATCTTTCTATTTTGATGAAAAATCCGGATACCTCCTGGGATGACACCACGATCACTACTTTTGGATACAAGAACTACGGCGTTCGTTCCAATCGGTATCGATATATCACATACGAAGACGGAACGGAAGAATTGTACGATCATGCGAAGGATAAGTGGGAGTGGACGAATCTCGCGGACAATCCCGAATACGCGGCCATCAAAAAGAAGATGCGCAAAGAGATTCCGGCTCACCATCAACCTATGGGCGCTATAGAAGCCTTTTTTGAGTCTAGGTAGTTAAAGCATTTTAATCATCATGAAAGACCCCAATAACCCCAATCGCGGCCTCGACCGTCGCGATCTTATCAAAGGCGTGGCCGTCGCAGCTCTCGGCTTCGCGGCGGGAGTGCACGGCTCCTCGAGCGTAAGCGCTCAAGAAGGTGTGCAACACGAACTTCCCATTGTTACCCACTGGAGCAATGAGGCGAAAGCCTTTGAATACATGGCCAGTGACCAGCCGAACTACAGGGTGCCTGCGACTCAAGAGAAATACCAGCCTGGGACCTCTTACTATTATTACCGGCAGGGAGATCAAAATTTTCTGCCGGATCTGAACAAGTACGTGGGCATGAACTTCAGCATTAGGGCTGTTAGTGAAAAGCAGGTGATGGCTCTTGCAGGAAGGGTAGCCAAAGCAACCGGTGTCGATCTAAAGTTTTATCGTCCGGATGCCTTCACAAAACGAAATGCTCCCGCCCGGCTCAAAGAGGCTCCCGGTTATGTCCAAGTGGTACATGGGAAGATAATAAGAACCGGCGAAGACGATCCCGGATGTTTAGCGACCTTCTTCCTGCCGCCAAACTGGAGGAGCGACGCGCCTGAAGGCACCTACCCGATCATTACGGTAGGGCACTACGATCTTAATGAGCATGTGTTCATGCCCACGCCCAATGGCAGAGGAGATGCCTTTGGCTCCATGGTTGCCAAGAGCGGCATCGAGGGACGCACCGGCGCGATCGGCGTAATCTGGAATGGGGGAGGCGCCTGGGCCACGTATACGTCAAATCCAAGGGCGTTCAGGCAATTCGGGAAAATTATCGATTATGCCGCCGAAGAACTTGGCGGAAACCGTCACTGCGTCATGGCAACCGGCAATTCCAGAAGCGGACTAACTGCTGTGAAGATGGCAAGCAATCCCCTGGATCTTGATTACACCATGAAGTTCATTTCCGCGGGTTCATTTGCCTCGAATCCGGATAACAAAGAGCTCTCCTTTTCGACAACCTATCCCAAGCAGCTCATGAATCTTTGCCGGATGACCGGATTTCACGATTCCTGGAAACCGGGATGGAGATATCCGGCGACAGATGGCGTCCATGTCCGCGCAGAAGACGTCAACCGGAAGGCGCTGATCAACTCGCATTTAATTGGCAAGGATGTGTTTGAAGCAGCGGGTTATGTCCAATCAGGAAGAGAGAACGCAAACCCGGAATGGAATCCATTTTCGGACAAAATGATGGACGGGATACTGGATGCGGGAACGTCGGTATTTCTGGAAGTAAGGACGAATGATATTCTGCCTCACTTCAACCATCTCGAATATGCGAATAAGCTCGAAGAAAAAATGAAGGCCAAGGGAGAGGTCCGGCTCCACGTGGATTATATCGCCCGCGCCGGCCATGCGTGGCGAAGAACGCCCCAAGGAGGTTTCCCATTGAATGAGAAATTGTGGGAGGCGCTCTTGCAGTTCGTGGACCCGAATGAGCCCAAGGGTCCATTGCTCGAGCCCGGCAAAGGATATTACCAGATCGACAGAAAGTCGCGTCGCTTCGAGAAAGTTGAGCTAATAGACGGCATGCATCCCTTCGCTATGGATATGCCAATCGGTATCATGCGAGGCGATACGATTACTCTGGTCTGTACTGGAGAACCGGGGACCACCTATCGCGTTGAGCTCAACCCGGTAGAAGGTCTAGACGCGCCTGGCTTCAAAGCAAGTGGAGAGATTGCGGCGGACACTACGATGAGGGGCGTGAGTCTTATCGATGTTCCACTGGATCAACCTCTCGGGAAATATCGATATCGTCTGTGGATCAAGAAGCCAGGCCAGGCAGAAAAGGAACTGGACCAGCGCCATACCCTGTCAGGCGGAGAAGCCTTTATGGAAATTTGGGATGAGAAATCGGCAGACGAAATTGTGAGCGGTGACTTCGTCTGGCGGAAACTCTATTTACCGATCCTTCCCAGGAGGCTGGGCCCCGTGATCTGGGGATTCTCCGAATACTGAGTCGGCTCTGTCGAGACTGGTTATTCTGAATTGCTAAAGAAAAATAATGAAAGACACCAATCGTTTCAAGCGCGGCCTCTATCGTCGCGATTTACTCAAAGGCGCTGCCGCTGTGGCAGGTATCGGCTTTACATCAAGCGTACCCAACTTATTAGGACAAAGCTCTGTGACAGGATCGAATCCGATCCAGGTTGAAAACGCCAAAGCCGGCACCCGCGATTGGATGCTGAGCAAAGTCGATGTAGTTATGAACGAGCCGGTGGAGTTGTGGCGGTCTCCGCGTATCGAGGGCTACTGCTCCGAGACGAGTGTAGCCGCGGGCGAGACGCTCAAGGTCATGGTGAGCGCGAATCCGGTGTCTGAGTTCGATCTGGAGATCTATCGTACCGGCTATTATGGCGGAACCGGCGGACGCTTCATGAAGAAGTTCACGTCTATCCAGGGCAAGACCCAGCCCGACCCGGAGATCGGCGAAAACCGTCTGCGCGAGTGCAAGTGGGAACCGTCAGTAGAGTTTAAGATTCCGAAGAATTGGCTGAGCGGCGTCTATTTGGGCAAGCTGACGGCGAAGGAAGGAGGAGTGCAGAGTTATGTGATTTTCATTGTGCGCGATGAACGTCCTTGCGACCTGCTTTTCCAATGCAGCGATACGACTTGGGCTTGCTACAACAGCTGGCCTACCAACGAGTGGTCGCTTTATCACAACGACGCCAATGGCTACACGGGATATAAGAAACGCAAGAAGTGGAGCACGAATGCGGCTGATACCGGCTGGGTGAGTTTCGACCGACCCTATTCGCAGTTCTGCCAGGATCACTTGGTCGTGAATACTAAGTCGGTGGGCTCAGGAGAATTTCTGCTTTGGGAGTTTCCGCTGTCTTATTGGATCGAGCAGCAGGGTTACGATGTATCGTATATCTCGAATGTGGATACGCACCGGTATGGCTCGAGGCTGCAAAAGACGAAGGGATTTATCTCTGTGGGACATGACGAGTATTGGACCTTGGAGATGTACGACAATGTCATGGCCGCTCGCGATGCCGGCGTGAACCTTGCTTTCCTGAGCGGTAACTCGGTCTGGGGCGTCGTGCCTTTGATGCCATCCGCTAAAGGGCAACCCCATCGGGTCATGCGACGTGAAGGCGTGTTCGTTGGCGAGGAAAACTACGAAAGGTTTCTGAAATCGAGAGGAGCTACGCACAACTATCCAGCCGGACCAGACGGGGCCCTGCTCATGGGTGGCCGAATGGTCGGCATCGGCGGTGGTCCTTGGACCTGCGTCAACGCTGGTCACTGGCTCCATGAAGGCACGGGGATGAAGGAAGGCGATACAGTTCCCGGCTTGATCGGCTGGGAATGGCATGGCTCTCCTGCCAAGGACTTGCCTGGCATGGAATTCGTGGCGCATGGGGAGACGGAGAATGGCGCGGGTAAGGCGCAAACGCCCCATATTGCGACGATCTACGACGGCCCCAAAGGTAACGTTGTCTTTAACGCTGGGACTATTTGGTGGGCCCAAGGCTTGTCATCGCCTCCGGGTCACGTCCTGCCCGCCCACAAGGCCGCTCAACCACAAGGCCCGGATCCGCGTGTGCAGCGTATGATGGCCAATGTCTTCGATCGATTTATTAAGTGACCTAAAAAGTGATATAAATATGAGATGAGTCCGCTAAATACGCTAAACAACGCCAAAGAAAGAATGGCTCAAACGGGTGCTTTTTAGCGAACTTTAGCGTATTTGGCGGACGAAAAATATTTCCTTTAAATCCCCATGTTTAAGAAAGGAAAATTGAGATGAAAATTCTAACGAAAATTATTGCATCAGCTTTGCTGATACAGGTAGCGGTCTACGCTCAAGAGCAGAGACCGAACGTCTTGTTTATCACTTCCGACGATCTCGGGCTCCAACTCAGTTGCTATGGCGACGAGGTTATTGAAACGCCGAACCTCGATGCCCTAGCAGCGAGCGGGGTCCTGTTCGACGTCGCCTACGTGGCCCAGGCCTCGTGCAGTCCTTCGCGCAGCGCCATGCTGACAGGGCTCTACCCTCACGCCAACGGTCAATACGGGCTCACAGCCACGACGACTTCCCTGCATCCACACCTGCGCGATGCCACGCTTCCCAACATCCTCAAGCGGAGCGGCTATCGAACAGGTATCATCGGCAAGCTCCACGTCGATCCGGGCAATTCGTTCCAGTTCGATTCCCGCCTAGGGAACTACATGGATGCTCTGGAAATGAAGCTGGTCGCCGAGCGCAGTTCCCAATTCATGGCCGAGTCGCGTGACCAACCTTTCTTCCTGATGGTCAATTACACCGACCCGCAAGCCTATCGCCCGAAGGGTAATGTATCGAACACGATTGGCGACTGGTCTTTTCGCGATNGNNTTAAAGGCATTCCTGAAACGCTGGTCGAACCGAGTGAAAAGACCGTCCTGCCATTTCAGCGAATCGATACCCCCGAGCAGCGGAAGCGCGTCGCGGGCTACTACAACTCAGTCAAGCGAATGGACATCGGCGTTGGTATGCTGCTGGATGAACTCAAGCGCCTCGGACACGTCGACAACACCTTGGTAATCTTCGTCGGCGACCACGGCCCGCCGTTCAACCGCGGGAAAGTGAGTGTCTATGAAGGCGGTTTGCGTGTTCCCTTTATTGTGCGGTGGCCCGGAGTTTCGAAGCCCATGCGTAGCGACGCGATGGTCTCGACGGTCGATATCCTGCCGACAATTCTCGACGCCGCGGGGGCCACGACCGACATCGAGAGGCACGGGCAGTCACTTCGACCCGCGCTTGAAAAGGCCGACGCGCCGTGGCGCGAATACCTTGTAGGCGAATTTCACATGCACGGCTCTCCGTGGTTCCCGCAGCGAGCCATCCGCGACGACCGTTACAAGCTGATCCACAACCTGCTCGCCGACTCGACTAAACCTTCTGGGCAGGTCGACGGCGACATTGCCTACGTTGTCTCGCGCGAAGCCCGCTACGACGGAACCCAGATCCGAACCGCCTTCGACACCTACGCCAATCCACCGGAGTTCGAGTTCTACGACCTCGAGAAGGATCCCTGGGAATTCGAAAACCTCGCAGGTAAATTTGAATACGCGGCAGTCGAAGCGCGCTTGAAGGCCGCGCTCTTGGGGTGGCGCCATGAAACCGATGACCCTGCTTTGGACCCAAGTTTCCATGAACGCACGATGAAGGAAATCCAGGACCGCATCAGCGCAAGACGAAAGAAAATTTTGAACCTATAGCCCTAGTATATTTAAGAATAGAAAAAGAAATATATAGTGAATAACGAACACTCATCAAGATTTGCTGACAATCAGTACTCTCGGCGGAAATTTATCGCGGGCGCGGCGGGACTGATCCCAGTGGCGTTAGCCGGAAGGGCGCTTGGCGTGGATAAAAGTCGAGCGAATGCATTGCCGCCGCCGAAGTACACTTTGGCAGTACACATGAATGCGAACTTCGTGCGCCAAGCCAAAGATATGCCGCTCAATGAACGTTTTAACCTGGCGGCAAGTTTAGGAGCCAAGGCCTACCAGATCGGAGCATTCAGCGGCTTGGACTTGGACGTGTACCGCCGCAATGCGGACAAGCATGGCATGCGCTGCGCTTCGCTCGCGGGTACGGGAAAAGTGGGGTTGAGTACGGGGCTGACCGCAACCGGGCGTCTACCTGA
Source organism: Myxococcales bacterium (assembly GCA_002696345.1). Classification (GTDB taxonomy): domain Bacteria; phylum Myxococcota; class UBA4151; order UBA4151; family UBA4151; genus UBA4151. Next base: position 23,073 of record NZRT01000093.1, on the reverse strand, counting down.
CCTTGGAACCGCTCAATCAGTATTGGAAACCGAAGATGACGGTCCAGTCGGCCCAGGAAGGATTCAAGATTGTGCGCGAAGTGGATCATCCTCATGTAAAGCTGGACTTCGATATTCATCATTTGCAGCAAACCGAAGGAAACCTGACTCGGAACCTGAGGGAGCGGCTGGCTGAAGGGCTCATCCAGTTCGTCGAAGTGGGCGGCGTGCCGCAACGTCTCGAACCGGGGCTCGGGGAGGTTAATTATCAATTTATCTTCGACGAGCTGCGTCGCCTGGAATACAACGGTTTCATAGGCATGGAGCACTTCACTAAGACCAGCTTCTCAAGTGCCTTCGAGCAAGTGAAACGTCTAGCGGGAGTAGGGTAAGAATACCTGAATACATTAAAATTTATAGGAACAATTATTCCAAACATCTCGTCAAAACCTGTATCCGTCCAATCGGCGATTCAGCGATCCCGCTCAGCGGGGAGCGATCTTAAATTAAAAGAACTCTCATGAAAGACCCCAGGAACCCCAATAACGGAATCCATCGCCTCCCGGACACGTGCTGCCCGCTCACAGGCATGCCAAACCCGAAGGCCCCGACCCACGCGTACAGCGCATGATGGCCAACGTGTTTAATCGATTTATTCAGTAATCAGGCTTCCATTTCCTGATCTTATTCTTCATTTTAGTTCTAATCTCATTAATCAGTTACACATCTTCGACAACGGTCAAAATCGCCTCACGTTTAAATGCGGCTGAGTAGCCGAACGAAAAGCAATGCAAGCGCTCACTAATAGTAGGACAGGTATTCTACCTGAGAACACAGGCTGGAAGTCCATGCTGCTATTTTTAGCAAATTAGAAATCAGCAGTTTTAATCTAATATTCTAAATATATCCCAAAAATGAATATGAAAACAAATCGCCGGAACTTTATAAAAAAGACTACCACCGCTGCTGCCGCCATCGGCATGCCGACCATCATACCGGCCAGCGCTCTTGGCAAGAATGGCGCCGTGGCTCCCAGCAATCGGATTGTCGTGGGAGGCATCGGATTAGGCCCACGGGGACGGAAAGTCCTGGCGGGATTCTTCGCTCACAAGGACTGTCAATTCGTCGCTATTGCCGATGTGCAAAAGGAGCGACGCGAAATCATCAAGCGTCTAGCGGACCGCCAATACGGCAACTCGGACTGTGTGATCTACGACGACATGTCTGGAGTCTTGGAGCGCGATGACATCGACTCGGTCATCATCGCTACCGGCGACCGCTGGCATACTACGGCATCCATCAAAGCTGCCCGAGCGGGCAAGGATATCTATTGCGAGAAGCCTTGTGCGATGAATATCATGGAGTGTCAGCAGCTCGATGATACGATCAAGAAGCATAAGCGTGTCTTCCAGGCGGGAACGCAGCGGCGAAGCGTACCGAATTTCAAGCTGGCGGCTCATCTAGCTAAAAGCGGCAAGCTGGGACAGGTCACCTCGGTTCACGCGGGCATCCTGCAGTTGCAAGACTACCTGGAGCCCCTGCCGGCCGAACCGCAGCCAGATCCATCGGTCATCAATTGGGACAAGTGGCTGGGTCCGTCGCCGTGGATGGAATTCAACGCCGCTTATTGCAGAGGACGCTGGCGCAACCACGCTGGATTGTACGCCGCATGGAGATTGCCCGAGTGGGGCTCCCATACCATCGACCTCTGTCAATGGGCTGCGGATGCTGATGGAACGACGCCCATCGAATTCGAAGCGGAATCGGATGGCATGATCACCGCTCAGTATGCCAATGGCGCGAAGCTGGTGATGCGTCTTTCCGGTTTCGAAGGAGAGGGCGATTGGCAGGAAGGACTCGGTACTTGCCCCATTCGCTTCGAAGGCGATGAAGGCTGGGTAGAAGCCGGGGACGCCAAGAAAATCGTAGCCAGCAATCCTAAGCTGATCAAAAACGAAAAATACGATCAGATTACCGGTACGGATCCGGTTATGCATGTCCGCGACTTCCTCGATTGCGTTAAAACTCGGGAGCAACCGGTTTGCAACTCGACGGCAGTTCGCTACGGCCACATGGCCTGCTTCGCGGCCGCGATCAGCTGGAAGCTGGGACGCAAAGTAACCTTCGATCCGAAGAAGGAACGCTTCGTTAACGACGCTGAGGCCAATCGCCTGCGCACCTACAAGCGACGCAAGCCGTACACGATCTAGTATTTTTTGACAGGATACGCCCCGGCAAGAAGAGGCATACATGATGCCTCTTTCGTCGGCAACGAGATGAGTTTATTGCATGATTCATCATGTTGTCTCGCTATCACGGGACATCCTGTAGCCCCGACACGTCGGGGCGTATCCTGTTAGTTCAAAATCGTATAACTCATAACTTGTGAATACGAAGAAATTTGTATGAGAAACTGCTTCCTCTGTACGCTTCTAGCTGCATTCGCTTTCATTTCAATCGGTAACGCCGCCGCCGATGAGGCAAAGCCAATGAATGTCGTATTCATTCTGGCCGATGATCTTGGCTGGAGCGATACCGAGCTTTACGGCAAAACGAAACTGTATAAGACACCGAACATCCTGCGCTTGGCGGAGCTCGGTTGTACGTTCAACCGTTCGTATTCAAATTCTCCCCTGTGTTCACCGACGCGGGCCAGTTTTTTGACGGGGCAAACGCCTGCCCGGCATGGCAGCACGCAGCCCAGGCACCATACCGCTAATGTGATTCTTAGAGCAGAGTTGGCGAAGCGGGCCAAGCCCTCCGAAAAAGCGTTGCCTGTGGTGAGCGCCACGCGTCTGGATACGAATTTGCCTACGATTGGAAAACTGATGCGGCAGGCGGGCTATGCGACCGGGCATTTCGGCAAGTGGCACTTGGGGGCGGCGCCTTACAGTCCATTACAGCATGGCTTCGATGTCGACATACCGCATCACACCGGTCCTGGCCCTGGGAGAACCTATGTCGCTCCCTGGACCTTCAAGCATATCAAGGAGAATTTTCCGGGGGAACACATCGAAGATCGCATGAGCGAAGAGGCGATCAAGTGGATGAACGAGGTCTCGGAAGACAAACCCTTCTTCATGAACTATTGGATGTTCTCGGTGCATGGTCCCTGGAATGCCAAGGAATCGCTGATCGAGAAATACAAAGAAGAGATCGATCCGGATAGCGAACAGAGGTCAGCCACTTACGCTGCCATGGTGCACTCCCTCGATGATGCGGTTGGAGCGCTGTTGGACGAGATCGAGCGCAAAGGCATCGCCGATAACACGGTGATCATTTTTACTTCAGACAATGGCGGCAACATCCACACTAGGCTCCCGGAAGGTGGAGGCATTCCGGTCACATCGAACACTCCCCTACGTGGCGGCAAGGCTTCGATGCGTGAGGGTGGAGTGCGCGTGCCTACCATCGTCATCTGGCCAGGAGTGACCACGCCTGGCAGCCGCAGTGATGAGATTATTCAAACCTCGGACTTCTATACGACTATCCTTAAGGGGCAGGGCATCGCGCTGCCAGAAAAACATCCAGTGGATGGCATTGATATCAGGCCTGCGCTGAAAGGCCAGAAGCTGGACCGCGACGGGATCTTCACTTACTTCCCATGCATTGTTCCCGTGCCGGAATGGTTGCCGCCTTCCATGTCCGTACACTCGGGTAACTATAAGATGGTGCGCGTTTTCCACGGAGGCGAAAACGGACAGCACGATTACAAGCTCTACGACCTTTCAAAGGACATCGGCGAGACGAACAATCTGGCGGCGAAGATGCCGGAACGCGTGGAAAGACTGGACCGGATGATCGAAAACTACCTGAAGGAAACGGGAGCGGTTATCCCGGTGCCCAACCCGAGCTTCGATCCAAAGCAATTCGACCCGGCCGCGATTGGCGTGAGACCCAGAGGTAGGAACTAAAATATCCCCAATCTCGATCGATAATACCCTAATCTTATGAATCGTTTCATCCTTCTCCTAACTTCCTTTCTTACGCTCTCAACGAGCTGGCTTTGTGCCCACAAGCCGAACGTTCTCTTCATCGCGATCGACGATCAGAATGACTGGATTGGCTGTATGGGCGGGCATCACTTAGTTAAGACTCCTAACATCGACAAGCTGGCCGCTCGGGGAACTCTCTTCACCAATGCCCATACGCAGTCGCCGCTGTGCAACCCGGCTCGGACGAGTTTGATGGTGGGGCTTCGCCCCAGCACGACCGGCATCCATGGTTTAGCTCCCTGGTTTCGCGATGTGCCGCAGTGGGAGGATCTCCTGTCGCTGCCCCAGCACTTTGCCAACAACGGGTATCAAACCTATAGCAACGGGAAAATCTACCACAGTCTGCGTACTCAACCAGCGGATACGCCTAATCCCGAGTTTCAGCACTGGGGGGCTCGCGGAGGATTCGGTATACCGATGCCTCCAGAAAAACTGATTCCGACCACGCCGTTCGGAAATCACCCGCTTATGGATTGGGGCGTTTGGCCGCTCGACAATGACGACACGACGAAAAGCGACTGGGAGGTAGCATCCCGGGCGATTGAGATGCTCGAGAATATGCCCGATGGGAAACCGTTCTTCCTGACCGCTGGCTTCTTTCTTCCCCACGTGCCCTGTTTTGCTACTCAGAAGTGGTTCGACTTGTATCCAGATGATGCGTCGGTCCTCCCGCCAATGCCGAAGGATGATCGAGGCGATACGCCCCGTTCATCCTGGTGGATTCACTGGAGTCTGCCCGAGCCACGCCAAAAGTGGATCGAAGAGAATGACCAGGCGATCAATCTAGTGCGCTCGTACTTCGCATCCACCAGCTTTATCGACAGCCAAATCGGTCGCATACTCGATGCCCTGGAAGAGACTGGTCATACGGATGACACAATCGTTGTTCTTTGGAGCGATCATGGCTATCATCTTGGAGAAAAGCTGATTACCGGAAAGAATACGCTCTGGCGCAATTCGACGCGGGTACCGCTGATCTTTGCCGGGCCCGGAGTCACTCCCGGTCAGGTGTGCAATCGACCCGCCGAGTTGCTCGACATCTACCCAACCTTGGTCGATCTGGCGGATCTGCCGGAGGTAGATCACTTGGAAGGCCTGAGCCTATCGCGCCAACTTACCAATGCCAATGCTCTGCGCGAGCGCCCGGCCATCACGTCGCACAATCAGGGCAACTTCTCCGTTGTGAACGAAAAGTGGCGCTATATCCAGTACGTAGATGGCTCCGAAGAATTGTACGACATCGTCAACGACCCGCACGAGTGGACCAATCTTGCGGCTAAAAGACCGGGGATAATGAAGTCCATGAAAAAGTGGATACCTAAGATCGACAATGGTCCGACACCCGGCAGTCGGGCCCGAATTCTCACCTACTACGACCGCGTGCCCGTTTGGGAAGGACAAATCATCGGAGAAGACGATCCAGTTCCTCAAGACAGCGTAGATTATCGCGATTGAGAATCTTCTTAGGGCACGATCGTTCTAATCACAGTTAATCAATCTTAATGCAACAACCTCAATAGAAAATCATGAAACGAATTCAATCATACTCAAAATTCGCTCTGGGCGCGGTCCTGTCTGTTTTATTCGCTTTCGGAGCCATTGCTGCGGAAGAGCCGAAGTTCAAAAAGATCTTTAACGGCAAGGATCTCACTGGTTGGGAAGGGCTCCCTCAGTTCTGGTCGGTTCAGGACGGCGCCATTACTGGAAAGACGGATGACGACAACGTGGTGGATCCGAACACCTTCATTGTGTGGCAGGGCGGAGAGGTGTCGGATTTCGTTTTGCGCCTGAAATTCAAGATCGTGGGAAACAATGAAGATGGCTGGGCCAACTCGGGCATTCAATACCGGGCCAAGGTGTTGGATAAGGCCAAGTTCTCAGTTGGCGGTTACCAGGCGGATTTCGAAGCCGGGACGAAGTATTCAGGCATTCTCTACGAAGAAAGAGGGCGGGGCATTCTCGCCTTGCGCGGCCAGAAGGTGGAAATTCATCCCATTCCGGAAGGCAAAAAGAAGCCTGAAATCAAAGTGACGGGCAGCGTAGGCGATTCCGATGAAATTCAGGCAGCGATTAAGCAGGGCGATTGGAACGACTATCGCATCGTCGCGAAAGGGAACCGACTAATGCATTTTATCAATGGCCATAAAACAGTGGATGTGAAGGATCTAGATGAATCGAAGGCCGCCAAGTCAGGCATCCTGGCACTGCAGCTGCACAAAGGGAAGAACATGACCGTGCAGTTTAAGAACATCCGTTTGAAGCAGTAGCGAAGACTTCCCATACAAACAACGTGACCGACCCTTAGACCCTGATGATATCCAAACTTGTTTTCCCCCTAATCGCAGCGTGCTTGCTCGGCGCTTGCGCTACGCTGCAAACCCAGGTTGATCTAACCGTTGGCGAATGGAAATACGTAATCGAGAACCTTCCCCGCGGCGAGCCTGAAGGTACGTTTACCATCGCCAAGGATGGGGACGGCTATACGGGAACGCTGCAAAGAAACGGTGGCGATAACAGTGTTCCGCTTGAAGAAATCGCACTTGAGAATGGCGTTCTCGAAAGCAGTCGTTTTCAGGCCCAGGGAAATACGGTGGTTATGAGCGGCGCTTTCGAAGGGGAGTCCTTTGAAGGGACGCTTGCCGTCAGGGGCCGAACCTTTCCTATAACCGCTGTAAAGAAATAGTGGATTGGCGTTGCGGGTGATCGCGATACCGTTCTCCCTTACCCAATATTAACCTGTCCCCGACTTGTCGGGAAACCTGCCCCCGCGACAGCGGGGATCTAGCGTAGCGATGTTAAACAATATCACGGGCCCGGACTATTATTGATATCCATTGACGCTGTGCAGGACCTGCGACTGGGCTTGATGTATTCTGCGCTAGAATACAGCTTATTGTCCTGCATTTTTCAGTTCTTCCAGTGTTAGCTTTCCGTCCTGGGTGGTGTCGAAGCGATTGAAGCGTTTGGTTATGGCAGGAACGTTACGGTTCGTGGGGTCGCCAATATATTCTTCGAGCGAAAGGAAGCCATTGCCGTTCTGGTCTCGAATTTTGAAGAGTTGTTCGGGAGAGCGGGAAGGGCGCGATTGGGCGGGTGACGGCTTTGGGGCGGGTTTCTGGGCGGTCGGTTTCGTTTCGCGTGAAGACGATGAGTGGTCGGCGAGGGGATACTCGGCGTTGATATTGGCGAAGTGATTGATTAGCTCCTCTTTAAGCGATGCGTAAACTTCCGGGAGCTGCGTTCGCAGGTCGTTCTGCTCGGCTAGGTCTTTGCTGAGATCGAATAGAGAAAGATCGGTGTTCTGCAATTCGGCGACATGCTCATCCCAGTTCGCCCGTTCGCTGTTGATTTTGGCCCAGAGTTTGTAGTCGCCTCGTCGCAGGCCGATGTTGCCCCTCAGCTCTAGGATCATCGTTCGTTCGGGGATGCTTGTTTTACCCTGCGAAAGCGCGTGTGGCATTAAGGACATCCCGCGAACCGGATTCTTTCCGTTCATGGTCGGGATTGGGATGCGGGCAGCGTCCAGCAGGGTGGAGAATATATCGGCATGCATGACTTCATCATCGGAGACTGTGCCTTGGGGCAGTCGGCCCTTCCAATTCATGAGAAAGGGAACGCTCAGCCCGCCTTGATAGGTGCCGCCTTTTCCTCCCTGAAAGGGGCCTACGTTGCCGGGGAAAGTGCCTGATGTATCATCTTCCATACTACAAGCTCCGTTGTCGCTGACGAAAACAATGAGCGTATTTTCGGCGATGCCGAGTTCATCGAGCAGATCGACTAGCTTGCCGATGTTGTAGTCCATGTGTTCGAGGATGGCGACGTAGTCGCTGCGTAGGAAGCTAACCCCTCGGTCGAGCGCCTTATCGACCCAGGCTTTGGGGGCGGAGGCCTTCTGCGATTCCTTAGTGCGAAGTGGACCGTGTACGGCGTTGTAGGCCAGATAGCAGAAGAAAGGCTCGTCGGAACTGGCGTTCTCTCGAATGAAGCTCTCGGCCCATTCAGTAAATAATTCGGTCGCGTGTCCTTCGACGCGATCCGGCTCGCGATTGCGCATCATCTTCGACTTGTCGTTCATCCAATAGGAATGCGCCCCTTTGAGGAAACCGCGAAACTCATCGAAGCCGCGGTCATTGGGAACTTCGCCAGGGAGCTCGCCCATGTGCCATTTGCCGAAGGCGCCGGTCTTGTAGCCGGTTTCGGAGAGATGCTCAGAGAGCATCTTCACGTCGCGCTTGATGCCGCGGTATCCCGAAGAGCCGAGCTCTTGGCTTCCTGGGCCGCGCCACATGCCGTTCTCGCTCGAGTATTGACCGGTGAACATGCAAGCCCGGGAGGGGCCGCATAGAGGAACGGTATGGTAATCGGTGAAACGAATGCCTCCGTTTGCCAGCGCGTCGAGCCGGGGCATCTGGACTTCGGTATCGTCCCAATTCGAAGGAAGGTCGCCCCAGCCATGATCGTCGGAAACGATGAAGAGAATGTTAGGACGACCTAAATTGGATGCAGAGCTTGTCGCGATTGGGACGAAAATAGATAGCAGAAGGAGAGCGGTATAATGTAGGGGCAGAGAGTGCTTCATACGTGTTGGTGGCGTTTGTTTGTAGGCAATTCGTGGAAAAGAGGAATTTTATTCCTGTACGGTATCATTGGTAGATTTGCTTCTTCTTCTTTGAATTTTCGAAATTGGGAGTCTTGGAACACAGGCAAGAGCCTGTTCCAGTGTCTAATATCAACCTGCCCTCGAAATGCGAGGATTCTGGCTCGCGACTGCGGGGATCTGAAAAAACGATATTAACAAAACAATGCTTAACCGGATCAGTTTCGAGTTTTTGCAAGGCCGCGTCGAAGTTTAGGCCTTGCGTTAATCTTATCCGTTACCGGCTTTTCGTTCAGCGAGTTCGGCTTGAATGCGGAGGACTGTTTTCTCGGTAAGCGTGTAGTGGCGCAACAGAGAGAGGCCGACTATGCTGATTACCACGAAGATACCGCTGTAGATGAGGCGTAGGGAGAGGGCGGTTTGGGCGCTTTGTATGGCCCCTTCGGTTTGGTCGAAGCCAACGAGCACGAGCGCGCCCCCGACCATCGCTACAGCAACGGATACGCAGAGTTTTTGCATCCAGGTGATGACGGCTCCGTACATGCCTTCGCGCCGGGTGCCATTCTCGAGTTCATCGGCGTCGCAGATATCGCTGGTCATCGAATGGAGCATGAGGAAGAAGGTCATATTTCCTGCGGCTCCGATGGCGTAGGCGATGACTTGAAGATAGGGATGGTCGGGCGTGATTAGAAACCAGGCTGCCAGGGCGTGAATAAACTGGATGGAGAAGGAGATCTTGAGAATGCCCTTCTTGCCGACCGATTTGGAAAGTCGGGTGGCTAGCATGAGAGCGAGTACCACCACGGCGGTCTGAATCATTCCCATACCCCCGACCAAGATGGACGAAGCTTTTAGGTCGCCAGGAAATACATACGAGACATTGATGAATACGATTATGGACATGGCGAAGGTCCACCCGGATAGCATCAATACGGTCAGTATGATCAGGATACGGAAAGATGGATCTTTCAGGGTAGCTAGAAGGGAGCGGAAAATGGGCATCTGTCTTTTGGCGGCGCTCGATTGCACGGCGCTGCGCTCCTTGATAAAGAAGACGGGGGCGATTCCGAAAAGGATGAAGACGAGTCCGGTGAGAGGACCGATATAGCGAGCGCCCTCCAAGGTGCTATCGAACCAATCCAATTGGGTGCCGGCAAGCAGCCATCCGGCGGAGATGTTCCCGACCATGTTGAAGAACATGCGGTAGGACATTACGCTGGTCCGCTCGTGATAGCTACTTGTCATTTCGTATCCAATCGCGTGATAGGGCACGGTGAATATGGTGAACGCGGTGTAGAAGAGGATGAGCGTTCCGATGAGCAGCGAGAAGTATGCGGTATCGCTCCAGCCGGTTGGAATTTGCCACATAAGGGCGAAGGTGAGGCCTGCCAGAATGGCCCCCGAAAAGATGTAGGGTCGCCGACGTCCGTGACGCGACTGCGTTCGGTCGGAGATGGATCCCATGACGGGATCGAGAAAGGCATCCCATATGCGAGTGATACCAATCGCAATGCCCACTAAGGCGGGATTAACGCCGAGAGCGAGCGTGTAGACCGGCATGATAAGCTGGGCCGGTCCGTGAAAGCCGATCATGTCTGCCGAGGCGCCGAAACCGTAGGCGAATTTCTGGAGGAGGGTAACGCGTTCCTGGCTCTGGGGATTTTTAGATGGGGCGACGTCGGTCATACGAGTGTCTTCAGCTTGGATTCCATTCGTCGAAGAAGGGCATGGTGCCGGTTTCGTCGACGTCGTCGGCGTATCCGAATTTCTCCAACAGCTTGATGCCAGGAACGAGGGCGTCATCGTGTTCGGCCAGCTTTGCGTCGAGTTCGCGATCGAGCTGGTCGATCAGTCGCTGAGTGGAGGGATCGTCGACGAGATTCTTCAGCTGGAAGGGGTCCGATTCATTATCGTAGAGCAGCCAGGGGCCATTCAGGTCGCGCACGTAGGTGTAGCGGTCGGTGCGAAGACCGCGGTACTCGCGTCCTCCGACGTCGCGGGTGAACTGGCCAAAGGGGGATTGGCAGGCGAGTAGGGCGGAGCTGGCGGGCGCTTTGGTGTTGCCATCGCTGTCGTTTGCGTAGTCGAAAAGGTAGGACGAGTAGTCGCTGCCGTCGATGCTGGCGGGAATGTCGATTTGGCACAGGCCCAGGAGCGTTGGCAATAGGTCGGGCGTATTGATGAAGGCCGGCGGTTTCATCCCTTGGCGACCGAATGCCTTAGGGTAGCGAATGAGGAGCGGCACTCGGATAGACTCTTCCCAAGGGCGTTGCTTGAAGAACTCTCCATGGGAGAGAATCATGTCTCCATGATCGGACCAGAATACGAAGATCGTGTCCTCGGCGAGTCCGGTATCATCGAGCGCGTCCAAAAGCGACTTCAAGCAGTCGTCGAGGGCAAGGATATGGGCGTAGTAGCCTCGGAGGTGCGTTCTCGCCTCCGTTGCGTCCTCGTCGGAAACGTTGTCGCGGAGTTGGATTTCGTTTTCGTCGATGCGGTCCAGGTATTCCTGAGGCGCGGTGTCGTAGGGATCGTGAGGCGGGCCCCAAGATAGGGTCAGAAGGAAGGGCTTCTCCGTGTCGCGCGCTTTCAGATACTCGATCGCGTCATTTGTCTGAGCGATCGCGTCGTAGCCCTCCCAGGTTTTCTTCTCCTCGCTGGAGCCTTCGTAATAGTAGGAAGTATTGTAATCATGGCTACATTCCAGCGCTTTCCAGTATTGGAAGCCGTGCTGTCGCTCGACCGGGATCGGGGCGTTGCGGCCGTTGGCGTTGACGTGCCATTTGCCGATATAGCCCGTGTCGTAGCCCGCTTTGGCGAAGAGCTTGCCCATCGTTTCCGCCTCGGGGTCCATGGGAACGTCGTTGATAATGACGCCATGGTGGTGTGGATACTGTCCGGTGAGTAGGGACGCTCGGGCGGGGCAGCAGACGGGGGTGCCGGATATGGCGTTTTCAAAGTCGACGCTCTCGCTGGCCAGGCGATCCATATGAGGCGTTTGAATGTTGGTCTCGCCTCCGAAGCCCGTGGCTTGGCGACGAAATTGATCGGCGAATACGAAGAGGACGTTGGGCTTATTTTCTTGGGGCGTCATTGGGTGGTTGAGACAAGTCTTTGCGGGAATTATGTCGACTGTCTTTAAATCCGACTGTCAGACTATCGTTTTCAAGTCGCCAGCGAGGAATTCTTGGACAAGTTGAAATGCTCTTGTGCTACCTCCTGTTTTGGGTTGGGCCGCAGGCTGTTCAAATCGACGACTTTGCCCGCTATGAGGATGCTGCGACGCTGCTGAGGGATGCCTCGAGAATTGGAATTCAATTGATCCGAAATCACATCGATAGTGGCCCGGGCTAGCTGGTCGATGCTCACGTGAAAATGACTGAAGTCGAGCTTCTCTTCCTTCAGGTCTCCCCAGATCGAGAATACGCCGAGATCTTCCGGAATTCGGATTTTCGCTTTCGCGAGCCAGGATCCGATTTCGTTGCCCACGGTGACGATGCAGTCGGGCTGGTTAGTTCGAAACCATTTCAGAAAGGACGTCTGCTTCCAGTTCTTGCTTTCGACATAGGGTTCAAGGGGATCGCTCAATTTTTGTTCGGATTGGTATCGCAGATAGCTAGCGATGGGAGAGTGGGTGATGCGATCGTCGAAGTCCGCCCGTATCGCGAGACCGACGCGCTGATATCCTCTCTCTTGCAGATCTTGGTAGAGCTGTTCATATTTTCAACGTGATCGTAGCCGATTCGGTCTACCCGCGGTTCTTGCACGGTGTAGCCGATGGTCGCCACCGCGAACTCGTCGAATTTGAATTCGATAGGCATAACTGGCGAGTCGTTTTCCCCGATGAGGATGCCCTGCACATTGCGATTTCGCAAAATCTGAAGGAGGCGCTTGGGGCTGAGGCCCGGCTCGTTGTACGAAAAAGGCTCCAAGATGAATCCCTGTTCTTCGGCTCGCTGGCTGCCGCCTTGGAAACTCTCGAGTTCGTATGGGGAGCCTCTGGAATGGTCGTAGAAGTAGGCGAGGATTGACCGTAGCTGTTTGCTCCGCCCGCCAAGGCGCATGTTGGCCATGTTCGCTTTGACCAAAGGGTTCGGACGATAGCCCATTTGTTCCGCGATTTTGGAGACTTTCTCAACGGTGTCGGTGGAGCAGCGAGGATCCCCTCTCAAGGCTAAGGATACGGTGGATTTCGAGACGCCGGCTTCTTGGGCGATCTGACGAATGGTGGGCATGGGAAATACTAAGGACTTGGGAAATAGGGGATTGGATTTGAGGAATAGGGCTGTGTTTTCAACTTGTCCAAATAAAAACTAATCGACCGCGCAGGGGAATACCGAGAACCTTCATCGGTCTAGTTTCCACGCGTTTGGAGGCTAACAAAACTACGAAAACCCATCCCCAAGCCCCAAGTATCCCCAACGACTACAGGAGCCACCATGAAAGAAAAGAAAATGATATTCTATCGTCTATCAAAAGGACTGCTAGCGCTCGCCTTCGTGAGCTCTCCCAACCTTCAGGCCCAAGACAACTCGGGCGGCGAAACGTATACCTTGGACCCGTTTACGGTGACGAGTGAATCCGATACCTATTACGCTACTAATTCGATTAGCGGTACGCGCGTCAACACGCGGATAATGGATATTCCCGTTCCCATCAGCGTGGTCACCGAGCAATTGATCGAGGATTTCTCATACGAAAAAGTTGAGGACGCGGTGGTCATGGACGCTTCGATCACGCGTCGATCGCGGAATGAGGGGCAGTTCAACGAGAACTTCACGATTCGCGGATTTCGGTCCTCCCTCAATCTCCGCAACCGCATTCCCTATAAAGGCTTCACGGATTCGTCGATGATCGATCGAATCGAGATCGTCAAAGGTCCCGCCGCTGTACTTTACGGTCTCTCGGATCCTGGAGGCCTCGTGAATATCATTACCAAGAAGCCGCTGGACGTTAAGCACGCCGACGTGGAATTCCGAATCGGATCTGAATCCAATCGACGCGTGGAATGGGATGCCGGTGGCCCCTTGGACCAAGAGGGTAAGATCCTATTTCGTCTCACCGGGTCATATGATGAAGGCGACCATCAACGGGCTGGAGGATGGCACAATCAGAAATTCTTCACGCCCGCGTTTACCTCCAAGCCGACGGATACGACCAAGATCGATATCGAGTATACCCGGCAAGAGCGCCACCATGCGTTTATTCGCCCTCGCAATCCTTTTGTAGGCAATGGATTCGCCCCGAATGACCGTTGGCAGCCGGTGGATCAGGACTACAGCCCAATTACCGATCGGGACTACACGCTCAACGAAGGCGACGCATTTTCAATCGATCTAACGCAACGCTTCGGCGACAATATGTTTCTCCGGGCAACGGTGAGCGAAACGACCAAGTTTACCGATATGTTCAACCTTGTTGGCTGCTGCACCAATGCGGATGATGTATTCACAGGGATCAGCAACATTGAGATCAGAGACAACGACAACACGAATTACTATGTTGATTTCAACGCGAACTTCGATATTGGAGAAACGACCCACACTCTCCTGGTCGGGGCCCAGCGTGATGATTCAGACGGCATTACCCAGGTCTATAGGATGAATGGCAGTTCCGGTGCACTGAGAACGGCTATGATGGATGCCGTGCCAAGCGCTCCTGGAGGGTATCCAGTGACCCCTTACAACGTGCTGACCAACGAAGGCAAGAACGCCGACGGAACGGTGCAGATGAACGTTACTCGTGAGCAGGCCCAGGATTTAGCTATTCAATTTAAAGCGGACGGAGTTGGAGGGGCGGTTGCCAACCCGGGCACTCCCGGTTTTGTAAAGAATGAGAGCTTCTTTGTCATGGACCAGATCGAAGCCATCGATGGGAAGCTGAACATCCTGGCGGGTGTGCGGCGCGACTCGATAGAGCAGAATAACCTGGATAAGATTAGCAACACTTCGGTCCAGGCGGGATTTACCTACGAAGTCGCCGACGGCTTGAACTTCTATTCCCTCTACAGCGAATCGTTTGTTCCTAACGGGCAACGGGTGGACAATAGAGTCGATCCTCCTTTAGTTTTGATATTCGATCCTTCAAAGGGTGAGGGGATCGATGTGGGATTCAAGTTCGACCTGATTGAATCCAAGCTTTCCGGCTCGGTCGCGTTCTTCGATATCGATCGCACGAATATCCTGCAGAGCAATCCCTTGCCCGAGCCTCCGGCCGACGAGCCAATCGCTTTCCTTTCGGGACTGGAAAACAGTACTGGCTACGAGGCGCAGCTCTTCTACACGCCAACTCCGGAAACGCAGTTAATTTTGAGCTATGTTCACAATGATGCGAAAATTGAAGAGACGCTCATAGCTGGAGCCCAAGGCCTTAGGCTCGACCAGTCTGCCAAGAATGCAGTCTCCATAACGGGCCGTCATACCTTTGGAGATACGGGATTCTTCGTTGGGGGTAATTGGCTGTATCGCGAGGGGCCGATTCAACAGTTTTCCATCGTCCGAAGAGAGTGGGCGTATCAGAAGGGATACTCGACCGCGAATGTATTCGCTGGATACAACACTGAGATTGCTGGAAGAACACATACCTTTCGGTTGAATGTTCAGAATGCTTTGGATGATACGTATTACGATAGGACGGAAACTTACGCTCTAGGCCGCCGTTGGTTCTTGAGTTGGGGATTCGATCTGTAAGCTGTAAGTTATTTTGTAGTGTTTTAGTCGCGAAGGGCCGAGATAGTAGTCTCGGCCCTTACTTATTTCGACTCTCGATCGGTCCGAATATCCGTGGTGGGATTCATTATTGGGTCTGTCTGCTTGATGAAAATGCTCTAGCGAGGGCTTTCCCCGAATATTTCTGGAATTTACTTAACGGGAATCGCAGTCTAGTTTGTTATCTCTATGAGAAGGGCGTATTCCTTGTGCTCCCTGTGTGAAATTCCGCCCCAATGCGAAATACCTTAAAACCTGCCGTATTACTCCTGCTTATCTGCGGGGCAGCGTCGGCGTTTGCGGATTCGGAGGCGTACGCCCAGCAGATTGATCGAATTGTTTCCGAGGAGTTGAAGCGACTGGATCAGTCGCAGCGTCCGGAGATCGACGACTACGCCTTCTGTCGCCGCATTTATCTGGATGCTATTGGCCGTATTCCGACATTGGAAGAGCTCGATCGTTTCATTGAAGACGATCAGCCAGACAAGCGAGCCCGCTTGATCGAAGAGCTGCTGCATTCTAAGGGCTACAATAGCCATTGGTACAATTATTGGGCCGATTTGCTGCGCGTTAAATATGTGGGCGACAAATTGCATCACCCGGGCAATTTCTCGGAATGGGTCAAGGAATCGGTCCGAAGCAATAAAGCGTACGACGAAATGGCCTTCGAGTTGATCAATGCGGGCGGCAAGCTCTACGAGCCGGGTAATGGGGCTACCGGATTCTATGCTCGCGAACCGATGGCGCTCGATCACCTAGCCAATTCGGTGAAGACTTTTTTGGGTATGAGCATTGAGTGCGCCCAGTGCCATGACGATCCCAGCGACGAGTGGACGCAGCAGGATTTTTACGCGCTGGCGGCCTTCGCTTCTAAGACCTACTTGAAGGTGGATCCCCTGCCTGACGAGGAGAAAGCGACCTACTCGGAAAACCGAGCGATGCTCAAGCAAAAGGATTTTGACGAGTGGATCGTCTACCGCGAATCGGTGCGGGTGAAGCACGCCGCGATCCATGGCAACGGCACGGGGTACATGCGTTTGCCGCATGATTACCAGTATGAGGATGGGGAGCCTTTCGATGTAATACCCGCGTATACGCTTTTTGGCGACATGCCGGAACTGGACTACACAGTGACCAAGGAGCAGCTCGAGGAGACCAAGCATAAGAATTTTGGGCCCGACATTAATTCCCGGCAAACCTTGGCCGGCTGGATGACCTCGCCGGATAACCCCATGTTCACGAAAGCTACGGTGAATCGATTGTGGCGCCAGATTATGGGTACGGAATTGGTCGGACCGCTTGGAGGATTGACCGAGGATGAGATGGGCGACCACCCAGCCCTGACCGAGAAGCTGATCGAGATCATGAAAGCGTCGGATTACGATGCTAAGCGCTTCTTGAGCGCGGTCTTCAATAGTCGGGCTTATCAGAGCAAGGCGTTGGCGATGGGTGTAGAGCTGCCGGATTATGTTCTAGATGGGCCCATCGTACGACGACTTCCGGCCGAGGTGATTGTCGATTCCTTTTTGAGCCTGAAAACGGATACGCCGGACAAGTACGTGGCGACCAAATTCAAGTGGGACGGATTCACGAACTTCTATGATAAGTCGCAAACGATGGACGTTGACGATTTCGTAGACTATTCGATCAAGGGACCGGGCCGGAAAGCGTTTCAGGATCGGGAAGAAAAAGAAGCGCGTGAGCGCAATGGCGAGCAAGGCCCTATAGAGCTGCGGCGCGTGTCCTCCTACCGTTATAAATATGAAACCCATGACGTGGCGATTCTCATGGGAAAGTCCAATCGCGACTTGATCGATAGCGCTAACAAGGAGCCCGATATCCCGCAGATTTTGTATATGATGAACGGCACCTTGGAAGACGAGGTGATCGGTGAATCCACAGCCTTGATACATCAAAATTTGGAAGGTGTTAAGAATCGATCCCAGCGAATGGCGATAATTTGGAAATCGATCCTGAGCCGGACGCCTAAGGCTTCGGAGAAAGCCCTGTTCCGCCACGCGGAGGGCGATCTAATCTGGGCCTTGCTCAACTCCAACGAATTCAGGTTTTCGAAGTAATATGATCGATCGCAGAGAGTTTATTTATCGAGTGGGGCTGACGGGGATGTCTCTGCCATTTTTGAACGCGTCTTCCATTCCGGCGCCGACGGCTAAGGCGAAGTCGGTGATCTACATTTTCCTGAATGGCGGCTTAAGCCAGTACGACAGCTTCAATGTGGAAGTCGACAAAGACGTCCTTGGGAAGTCGACCATTCTCAATAGCAATGTCGATGGCGTTCGCGTGAGCAACTACTTCCCGACCTTGGCGGATCACATGGACAAGTTGCTGGTGCTGAATGCCATGAAGACCAATCAGGGCGCTCACCCAGCGGGAATCTACAAGATGCTCACCGGCTACAACCCGCGCTCTTCCATCACGCATCCCGAGCTGGGGTCCTGGGTGAACAAAACGCTGACCAAAGAACAGGACAGTCTCCCGAATTTCGTTAGCATTGGCAAAGGGCGCGCCGGTACTGCAGGATTCTTTCCGGGACAGTGGGCGGCCTTGCCGGTCCAAGATCCGGAAATGGGAATCGACTTCGCCGAGCGAAACCAGGCAGTCGAAGAAAAGCAGTTTGAGAAGCGTATTGATATACTGGACTCGTTGAACGCCGACTTTGAGGATGACTATGGAACGAAGGATACGCGTTCCTATATGGATACCTACGCCAGCTCGCTGAAGTTCATGAGTTCCAAGGATATCGATGCCTTCGATCTTAAGCGGGAGAGCGAGAGAATCGTCGGCATGTATGGCCGGGATGAATTCAGTCGCAGTTGCTTGTTGGCCGGACGCCTGGTCGAGCGGGGGGTGCGTTTCGTGAAAGTGAATTTAGGCGGCTGGGATTACCACAACGATTTGTATTCGAAGTTTCCGGCCAATGCGAAAAAGCTCGACAAGGGCCTTTCGTCATTGCTGATGCACTTGAGTCAAAAAGGTCTCTTGGACGAGACCCTTGTGGTCGTCTCGACGGAGTTTGGCAGAAAGCCTGGCGTGAATCCCAATCGGGGGAGGGATCACCATCCCGACGGTTTCACTTGCTTGATGGCCGGAGCGGGCGTCAAGGCTGGCCAGATCTATGGAGCTACCAGTAGCGATGGGCAAGAAGCGGCTGAAGGCGTATTGGACGTGACGGATTTCAATGCCACTATCGCCTGGCGACTCGGCATCGATCCGAACTTTGAGGAGAACACACCGAACGGTCGCCCCTTCAAACTAGCGAACCGCGGCAAAGCCCGAAAAGAACTGTTTTCGTGAGCCTCGAGTTATGAACGACTCGGACTTCGCCGAAGAGCTTTCCGCCGTCCCCATGGGGATCGAGACATCACGGACCTTGAACAGGAAAAGCGCTTACCTATGAAACGAGTGCGAGCAAAACCTCAAAGAAGAGACCGTTTTTCTAAAGATACTTTTCTATTTTCTGTCTGCCGCAATAAGCTTATTACCTACGGGTCGATCGGTTCGGCGTTCCTAACCGCTTCATGCCCTAGAAGAAAGGCTCGTCGGCGATCGAAAAAGCCACGCAAGCTACGCTCCTCCGCTTCGCCGCCATTATCGATTCCCGCATAAAACTCTTCCGTGGAAAAGAGTTTGCGCGTGTCGACAGCAACGTCTTCCTCGATGAGCGCTCGATACTGTAGAATCCGTGGACCTACCTTCTCCCAATCGAGCCAATTTTCCGCAATGTCGCGGACATAGCTCAAGTAACGAGCCCGCAATTCGGGAACCGCCAAGAGTTTGGAAGCCAGCGGTCGGCTTTCGTCGTTCTCTAAAACCAATGGATCCAAGTCCACGCCGCCTCCACCCGGTCGTCCTCCAGGACCACCTCCCGGGCCCCCACCTGGACCGCCTCGCCCTCGAAAACCGCCTGGACCTCCAGCGCCCCCACGACCGCCGCGCGGACCCGCCTGAGCAAACGCTCCCCCGTTTTGAGCGCGTAGACTTGTCAGGGTTTCGTTGATACCGGAAGTAAATTGCGCTTCGGCAAGCGCTCCGCTCCGCTCCGTATCCCATTGGGTGAACCAATCGCCGAGAACAGTCCGCAATTCGGAATGCGATACTTGACCATTCTCGTCTCCATCTATCGACCTGAAAAGATCGCCACCCATAAATTCAATCGGTGAAAAGCCCCCGCGACGTTGGGGAGGCTGCCCTCCAGATTCCACCCACTGCGTCAGGCTAGCGATGAATCGATCTCGATCCAACGTATCCGCTTTATCCACACTCGCATCCTGAAACCAGGCATCCGCCAGGGCCACCCATTCGTCGCGCTCGATGCTTCCATTTCGATTTTCGTCCGCTCGTTCGATAAGACCGGGGGCTAAAAAAGCGCCCGGACCGAATCCTCCCGGACCGCCTCTCCCTCTGCCTCCGAAACCGCGGCCCCCACGACCGCTAACTTGCCGTCCGCCTCCATCCGGAGGACCTCCTAATCCAGGGCCGCCTCCACGTCCCACGGCGAAGGTCTCATTAGCATCGTAAGGCAGTACGTGAAACTGTCCGCGCGGATCTCGATAGAGGCTGTAGTCGCTCGCTCGAACCCAAAAGCCGTCATTGTTAACGAGCGCATTATCCAAGGCCAGAAACCTAAGCACGCCGTCCACGTCGAGGGTTTGTTCGAGAGCGCTTTCCAACAATTCGGGAGGCGTATTGTTTAGCGTCTGGCTAAGCAGCATCAATCCAACCCAGCTCTTGGGATCCTCTCGCGATCTCAGATCATAGATTGGTCGGTAGGAATCAATATCGTCGCCCAAATAGGTAAGCCCGCCTTGCCCACGCGGACTGCCAGGAACTTTCCATCGCGCGCCCTTGGGCGTCCCGAAGAAATCCTTGTTGAACTTCGAATCGTACTGCTGCACATTCGCATAGATGCCCCAGCTCTCGCCATTGATCACCAAGCGGACGAAATTGGCCTTGAACGCAGGAATGTACTGCCGAGCGATTTCATAGAAGAGCACCGAACGCATCATTGTGGGATCCCCATTTGCATTGAGCAGATTGAGCGTACCGTAGCCATCGATGTCTTGTTTTGGATGGACCATATCGAGAGTCAGGTTCAAAGGGCGTTTCCGACCCGTCCCAACGCTCGAGTAGGAAGTATTCCCCCGGAAACGAACACCTACATGATGCAGCGTTTCGCCGTCCACCTTAAGCGTCGCCGGTACATCGACATCGGTGTCGTGAAAAGACTCTAGTTCCTTTTCCCAGTCTGCGCCTTCGAATTCGAGAAACAAAGTGCGCAAGGTAAAGGGATCGTAGAGTGGGGCATCGGGATGCATCGTCACCTCCGCCGGTGTTAAACTTGGTCCCGGTTGAGGTTCGTCTTGCCCCGCCGCGCCGCCCCCTCGAGGTCCGCCACGAAATCCGCCTCCTCTGGGTCGTCGACCTCCTCCTGCGTCCGAGCCGTCTTGGCTCTCTAGATGGGCGAGCGCATTCGTTCGCTCTACCCTATCGAGATAACCATCGTCATTCTCATCGAACTGGTCGAGAAGCTTAACGGGTTCTCGACTGCGTCCCCCACGACCACCTGGACCCGGAAAACCCGGACCAGCGAAGCCAGCTTGTCCTCCAAATGCGGGATCCTGATCGGGCGCTTGACCGTTCTCTTCGGGCGACTCTCGTTCCCGTAATGAAAGAACCATTACAAGAGTAAACAATCCGATGGCCGTCACTCCAAGCGCGAGGTTCGGAAGGGAAAAGCGATATGAGCTGAAGGATCGAAATTTCATGGAGCGGTCGAGATTGAAGATACCTTTCAGGAGCGCCGGATCGCTTCGATTCCAAGCACGTATTTAGAGCAACGTACGACTCGACACGGGAACCAGTTCGCGATTTCCGCAGCGATGTCGGAATTGTCGGGAGCATACTTGAGCTCGATCACGACCTCAAACGCTTCCGGCGGTTCGCTTGCCAGCTCAGGCGACGCGCTTTCCGGCTCATAGAATCCAAGTTCGGAGTCAACGGTTAGGCGAACTCGACCATCGCCGCTTTCGTAGTAGTAGCGGCGATACCGATTGATAAGGCTTGGGGATCGGTATTCGAGACATCGACGCAAAGGGTCTTTCTCGCCCATTCCATTTAACATGTCCCGCAGCTTCGGCTCGTTCAGGCCACCGTTGAGGGTCAGTGGCGAAGTCGCATGCGAGTGTTTCCCGCCTACAATGCCTCGCTTGAACTTGCGTTCGAAAACCGGCTTGGGGATCGATCCATTCAAGTCGCCATACCACCGAATCCTGCTCTTGCTTCTATCGGCGAGCCCAGTGACGTGATCGTGGTAGTCGTCCAAACCGTGCGAATCGAGATAGATATTGTTCACCCATCGCGAAGGGTAAGTTTCTCGAAAGCCCGATGGATGTTGACCAACCAGAGCCAGAACATCGGATGGGTCATAGCCTAAAGGCAGCAGCTTGCGCTCGTAGCGCAGATTGTTATTCGCCGCATTCACAACTAAGCCAATGTCGGGATTATAATCAATGATTCAGTCCGCCATCCTCGAGGCAGGTTATTTCCACCGATGGGCTGAGTTTGCGCATCGCTTCGTTAAAAGTTTCAATTCCTTGAGGATCGACAAAGCCAACGCGAAACGAGGCCCGCATCGTTTCAGGTCCATCATCGAGACGCCTTAGACTCGCCGTGGCCCCGACATCCGAAAGCGCTTCCAGGATTTGCTGTGAGGTCAACTTTCCAGGAGCCGAACTGTTGATAGTCAGAAATAGATTGCCCGAATCCGACTGTGGGCGGTTAAGGCTTCGCAAAGCGATGAGCCCCAGAATCAGTATAAAGGCGACCACTGTGACCAGCCCTTGGCCGGCGCCCAGGCCCAAGCCGATCGATATGGCCATGAACAAAAAGGCCAGTTCTTCAGGCTCTTTGATCGCCGCCCTGAAACGCACGATCGATAACGCGCCAACCAAGCCAAGCGATAGGGCTAGCGACGATTTGACGATGCTTATAATGAGGGTCGTGGTCACCGTCAGCAGCAGAAAGTTGCGGGCGAATTGGCGGCGATTCGATAGAGCCGTACCAAAACGGATGTAAACTTGTCCCAGAACCGCCCCCAAAGCTGCTGCCGTCAGGAGGCTTATGGCGAAGGTTGGTATTGAATCGACGGTGACCGGATTCCAGAATAATTCAGTGAGGCTGTTTTGTAGTTCCATTAATGAGGCGTGGATTACGGGTTAGGGGTTGGGAGTTTGCGAAACGCACTACCTTGATTTCCCAAATCGGTTAGCGCTCTTAGGACATCATGGGTGCTGAAATGGGACGTATATCCATATGACAGGACAACAATCCAAAGATGAATGCTGGGGCGATACGAGATTTCCGAATAGGAGTTTTGCGATTACATTATTTTGTGAGACGGTATGATAGAACAACTTACGTGAGGGCTCCTTGGTTACCACCAAGTTCCACGGAAACTATTCAGGCTCCATCCGCTTGTGCACCAAGTCGCTCAAAGCTGTCGAACCCCGACTTAAGAATCTTCGAAAAGCGAAAAATCCAAGCGATACGTCGAAAAAGGGAGCACTCTCGGAAATTTATGGCAGAATTCTGCGTTTCTAGCGATATCACCCGTATAAAATCAAATGACTAGCCGTACGCCCCCTCTATTTTCGAATCGGATTTTCCGTTGTGCCTTTCTCGCTGTTACCGCTGGGATCCTGATAACCGCTGGGCACGTCCGCGCGGACCAGTCGGAACAGCCCAATGTAGTCTTAATCATATCAGATGACCAGGC